>JAQXZE010000015.1 GCA_029227055.1 Oscillospiraceae bacterium
CTTTTCGAGAGAAAGTTGCACCTGCTAAACAATCCTTCGGCTCTCTGCAAGTTGTCATTCGCATTGGTGAATGACAAGCTGCAGGAAGCCGAAGAAGATAACGATGAAACTTAAGAAGCAGGTGCTATGACTATCATTTCTATGATGATAAATGACTGTCCTTTCGAAATGCTTTATGACTCTCTTTTTGGGAGCCGAGCCGTTTCTATTGGACTTTAGTCAGATATAAACGGCTCGGAGACACAGTAGGAGAGCCGGGATGAGCAGGGCATAATACCCCGCGTCAATAAAGAATCAGTAAGAAATGAAGGCTCGCACACACCATTGACAGTGGGTGTATTATGCCCTGCGGACTTTCCTTTTAAGAGCCATATAGAGTAATTTTAGATTAATTAAAGATAACATTTTATTATGACTTTCTCTTAAATATGGCTCTTGTATGATTGATGATTTACTTTTCGATATGCTTGATGATTATAGTTTTGAAATGATATTTTGAAATTACTTTCATTTCCCGTAAAAAAGGATTGTGCTGACCGTCCCTTTGAAATTATTTTCTTTTCGATATCAGGTCAGCACAATCTGCTGAAAGATTTTTTATGATTCCCGTTTCGAAATGATATATGACTTTCATTTCGAAATAAGCAATACGTTCCTATTTTCATTTTGAAATGCTTTATGACTGTCATTTTGAAATGAGGGGGCAAAATTTTCGTACACAAAATAATTTTCGTCAGGAAAATCAGGAATATTTTATTAACGAAAATACCCTATAATCTATCTTTTTCGTACACAGCTTTTTACGCAAGGTTTGGTCCCTATCCTTGCGTTGAAATAAAATTTTTAGAGAAAGGAGACGGTTTGTTATGTCAGATTCTAATAATATTACAGTGCTAAATCCGGGCTTGTATAAGAACTTACTTGCTCAAGTTGAGTCTATCTATAGGCACAGCAATGAGCTTAGCTTTAAAACAAGGGCTCGGTACTATGAAGCAACAAAAAGGTTTTGTAAGTTCTTAGCCGATAATTTTCGACTGCAAAACTTTAAGAACGTGGAAGATCGGCACTTTAAAGCATATGTTGAACACTTGAAAGAAAACAACGCCGCTGCAACTATTCAATCCGATCTATCCGGCATTCGTTATTTCCATAGAAAATCAGGCAGTAAAAATAGACTTTCTAAAAATGATAAGCTATCACTGCCTAAACGTGCAACAGGCGTTAAAGACCATTCGCTATTAGATAAAGAAATTGCCCGTATACGACAGGTAGCTATTGAAAAAGGCCGACAGGACGCGGTCATTGGCATAGACTTTGCCATTGAATTTGGTTTAAGGCTTGAAGAGATTTGCACGCTAAGAGTTGAATACCTTATGTCCGCATTAAAGACCGGACAACTTGTCATAAAAGGCAAAGGCGGTCAGACAAGGGCTATTGATTTAAGTGCAAAGCAACGCAGTATTATTACTGATAATTTGAACTATGCCAGATGTTCAGGTCGATACCCGAGAGATTATTTAATCTCAGGTAGCGAGAAGGGCGGCGTTCAACGAGAAAAGCGTTCATTGCAAAATTGGATGAGTTATAACAGAAAATACTTTATGGTAGAAAACCGTGAGGATTTGAGTGAAAACGGTAAAAAGAAAAGAACTGAAACAATCTCTTGGCACAGTCTTAGACACACCTATGCACAAAGGACTTATGCTGAAGCATTGCAAGAGAGACCGAAAAAAGCCCGAAAGATTGTAAGCGAAAACTTAGGCCACCACAGAACCGAAGTGACAAGAATTTACTTAGCTGATAAGCCGAAGAAAAAGTAAGCTATTGATTAAAATGATGAAGGAAGAATTTAAATTGACTACAATATCCTGCTGACGAAAATCTGTAGGATTGATATATAGGGACAATCAAAGGAAGAGTGTAACGGCGGTGACATCCGTCACCGCTTGTAAGGAGAATTTTTATGTTATATGTTTCGAAGCCTACCTCCGGCGGAAATGGAGGTAAATAAAATAAGGAGGATCGCCAATGGTAGAAAAAATTGCAATGACTATTGAAGAAGCTGCTGAATATACCGGTATCGGAAGAAATACATTGCGTTTATTAGTGAGCGAGCGCAAAATACCCGTGCTGCTCATAGGCCGTAAACACATTATTAGAACCGATACGTTAACAGAGTTTTTAAAGATAAATCAGGGCGTTGATTTACTCGATATAGATAGCGTAAAATCAGTAAGCTGACAGGTAAAAAACACATAGGAACTGTTGCAATTTTGCTCAAAAAATGGTATAATATAGGTACACATTGCAACAGTTCCGTTTGCCAACAGAAAGGAGTTTTATTATGGCAAAAGGATCTGTCAGAAAAAAAGGTAAAAAGTGGTACTACCGCTTTTATGTAGAAAATGAAAGCGGCAGACAGGTACAGCGAGAGTTCGCAGGAACGGAAAGCAAGAGCGAAACAGAGTCTCTGCTTCGCAAGGCAATGGAAGACTACGAAGCAAAAAAATTTGTAGCGAAATCCGAAAATACTACAGTGGGTATGTTACTTGATATGTGGGTGGAAGAAGAACTAAAACCCGGCAATCTAAGCAACGGTACAGTAATGGCCTACCAAGGCACAGTTAACCGTATAAAACAATACCCCATAGGGAACCGAAAACTGAAAAGTGTAACAGCCGACCATTTGCAGACTTTTATGGATCAACTCAGCTTTGGCGGAGTGAATCCGGACGGTACAACATCGAAAGCACTCAGCAAGGGGTACTTGCGATTGTTCTCTGCCGTTCTGCAGGGAGCGTTCCGCTTTGCAGTATTTCCAAAGCGGATGATTTCTTTTAACCCAATGCAGTACGTAGTATGGCGAGGCAAAAAGGATGATTACGAACTGTTCTCGGATGATAACTGTGAAGTTGCTTCCATTCCAACACTTACTCACGAAATGTACTTAAAGCTTGAGGATTTTCTGAAAGCAAAGGATAATCCCGCACTGCTCCCGATACAGATTGCGTACTACACAGGACTTCGCATTGGTGAAGTCTGTGGACTAACTTGGCAAGACGTAAATCTTGAAAAGCAGTACCTTACGGTGCGTCGTAGTATGCGCTACAACAACGCAAGGCACAAAACCGAGATAGGGGCTACCAAACATAGGAAAGTCCGAACAGTGGACTTCTGTGACACTTTGGCAGAGATTCTGCGAACGGCCAAGCTTGAACAGCACAAAAACCGTTTCAAATACGGCGAATTATACCGCCTCAACTATTACTGTGAGGTTAAGGAAAAAGACCGTAATTATTACGAGGTTTATACGTTACCGAGAAATGAGAA
Organism: Oscillospiraceae bacterium; assembly: GCA_029227055.1. GTDB lineage: Bacteria > Bacillota > Clostridia > Oscillospirales > Acutalibacteraceae > UBA737. The sequence goes on from JAQXZE010000015.1 coordinate 3,331, forward strand.
GGTTCCCGAAGGCTACAAGGAAATCTCCTTTGTATGCTTAAGACCGGACGGAGCGTATGAATCGCCAAGCACGATTGGTATTATGTGCAAGAGAGCAAGCAAAAAGGTAAAAGGTCTCGAAGGGTTTCATTTCCACCAACTTAGACACACATTCACAAGCAATTTGCTCTCTAACGGAGCAGCGCCGAAGGATGTGCAGGAGCTTTTAGGCCATGCCGATGTAAGTACCACAATGAACGTTTATGCTCACTCAACAAGAGAAGCAAAACGCACCTCCGCAAGACTACTCGATAAGGTAGTAGGCGGATAAAAACAAAAACTTTCCCTTATTTTCGCTCATAAGGGCAAAAACAAGGGAAAATACATAACAATTGAGTTTAAAGTTGCTGAAAAGGCTAGTAATATCAAGGCTTTTTAGAATGTAGGACAGCTAATGTCTGATAAACAGGAATTTGACAATAGTTTGGATTTCTGTATAATCAGTTCTAAAGGTGGTGACTTTTATGAAGCTTATGCTTACAAGAATTTTAACATTCATTATTATAGTTTTAATGATTTCGGTAACAGGCTGTAAAGAGGAGGAGAAAAAACCTACTCCGTCAAAACCTATAGCCAATTTTGAGGTTGCCGAAGCCGATGACAGTAAAGACCCACAGAATATCGAGGACGCTAGGGACGACGGACAAAAAATAGATGCAACAAAGCTTTCTCAGAAAAAAGGAAAGGCTAACGGCATAGATGTTTCCAAGTGGCAGGGTAAAATTGATTGGAAAAAGGTTAAAGCCTCAGGAATTGACTTTGCAATAATTCGTGTAGGTTATCGAGGTGAAAACGGACTTTTATATAAAGATGCCAATGCCGATTACAATATTCAGCAAGCCCAAAAGGCAGGGGTTTTGGTAGGTGTTTATTTCTTCTCTACTGCAATAGATACAAAAGAGGCAAAGGAAGAAGCCGAATGGACAGTTTCGTTAATAAAAGGATATAAGATTTCCTACCCTGTAGTTTATGACTGTGAGGGCTTTGACAGTTCTGACAGCAGAATGTATAACCTTACCGCCAAAGAGAGAACCGATAACGCCTTTGCATTTTTAAACACTGTAAAGAGCGCCGGATATGAGCCGATGTTCTATGCTTCTAAAAGCGACCTTGAGCAAGGCTCTGCTTTTGAAACTAAGCGGTTAGAAGACAACTTTATGATATGGCTTGCCCGTTATACAACTCCGCCCTATCCTGAGACAGAAAAGCCCGATTATTTCGGCAGATATGATATGTGGCAGTATACAAATAAGGGTACAGTAAACGGAATTGAGGGCTATACCGATATGGTGGTTTCCTATTTTGAGAGGAAGTCGGCAAAGCCTAAGGACAGCAATGCAGATATCCCTGAGGTAACCCCACCCAAAGATGCACAGGAGCTAATTTACAAAGAGGTAAACGAAACCGTTACAGCTAAGATAGAGGTTAATTTAAGAAGCGGGGCAGGAACTAACTTTGAGAGTGTCGGAAAGCTCACAAACGGTTCAACCCTTAGGCGTACAGGAATAGGTACTAACGGTTGGTCGCGCTTGATTTACAAGGGCAAAATCGTTTACGCTATAACAAGCTATCTTACAACAGACCTTAAAAAAGAGCCTGAGCCTAAAGAGGATATAGTAGAGGGAAATGTATTTACCGCTAAAAAGGATAAGGTTACGGCTAAAGAAGAGGTAAATTTAAGAAGTCTTCCTACAACCTCAGGGCAGATAGTAGGAAAGCTTTTAAATGGCGAGGTTTTAGAGCGTACAGCTGTCAGCAACAGAGGTTGGTCGAGGCTTATCTTTAACGGTCAAACTGTATACGCAGTTACTAGCTATCTTACCAATGATTTAAGCTATAAACCCGAAGTAGAAGATGGAATAAAAACAGAATTTACCGCCGTAAACGAGCAGGTTACCGCTAAAAACGAGACGAATTTAAGAACACTGCCATCGGTTGAAACAGGCGAAGTGGTTTACACCCTTAAAAACGGCGAATATGTAAAGCGTACAGGTGTTGCTACTAACGGTTGGTCAAGACTTGAATATAACGGCAAAACGGTATATGCCGTTTCGAGTTATCTTACAAAATAATAGTAAAGCTTAAAACAAAAACTCCCAAAACGGAAATTTCCGTTTTGGGAGTTTTAATATACTTTGTTTATGCAGTTAAATAATATTTTACAAGTGACTGCAAAAGAGTATCGCGGTCAATTCTTCTTATAAGGTTGCGGGCGTTATTATGGGTTGTGATATAGGTTGGGTCCTCAGAGAGAATATAACCTACAATCTGATTTATAGGATTATAGCCCTTTTCCTTCAAAGCGTCATAAACCTGCATAAGAGTATTGCGGATTTGCTGTTCTGTTTGGTCACCTATTGAAAAGGTCATAGTCTTATCATTCATTATAAACACCTCACATAACTATTCTATAACTATTTTTCTAAAAGTGCAAGAATTATTTTCGAAGAATTGCACCTGTTGCTTCAAGCTTTGCAATAATTCTTGAGTTTGCTTCGTCGATTTGAGCATCTGTAAGGGTGCCGTCGGCAGAGCGGAGCCATACGCTGAAAGCAACACTCTTTTTACCCTCGGGTATCTGAGCGCCTGTATAAACATCGAACAATTCAACCTTTTCGAGCAATCTGCTGCCGCCGCTTATAATTGCCTTTTCGAGTGTACCTACGGGCAAATCAATATCGCAAAGGAGCGCAAAGTCACGCTCAACTGCGGGGAATTTGGGGAGCGGTTTGTATATAGTTTTACGCTTTTTAAGGGAGAATAATACATCGAGTTTAATTTCTGCTACATAAACCCTGCCCTCAATCTCGTAAGCTGTTGCAACGCTCGGGTGTACTTCACCGAAAGTAGCAACCTCGTTATTATTGGCAAGCACCAAAGCCTGACGGCCCGGGTGCAAATACGGTTCATTTGAACGCTTATACTCGGTATGGGCGCCGTGAAGAGCCATAATCTCTTCGATTATTCCTTTAAGTGTGAAGAAATCTTCATCCTTGCCGTAGATACCGATAGACATTGTAGCAAGCTCGTCGGGTTGCTCGGTTAAGGGGAGAACTTTCGGTACAAAGCGTTTGCTTATCTCGAAAAATCTGCCGTTGTCTATCTTGCGGTTAATGTTAGTAGAAAGAACGGTTAACATACTTGTAATAAGCTGTGTGCGCATTGTGGAGTATTCTTCGCCTAAGGGGTTTAGAAGCTCAACTGCATTTCTTCTCGCGTCGTTCTCATCAAGGAGGAGAGTATCAATAGCCTTTGAGCTTATAAATGAATAGGTTGCAATTTCATAAGCGCCCATTGATGTCATAGCCGATTTTAACTTATCGGTCATAATACGCTCGGGAAGCTTTTTGCCTCTTACAACATCGCCTCTCATTGCGGTGCCTACAATATGGTCATATCCGTAAATACGCATAACCTCTTCAGCCAAATCTGCTCTGCCCTCAATATCATCGCGGATAGAGGGAATACGGCAGGTTAAAACACCGTATTTAATTGTGGTGGGAAGACAAAGTCTGTTTAGTATATCAACCATTATATCTTCGCTGATTTCAACACCCAAAAGGTCGGTAATGCTTTTAGCGGTAACGGTTAAAATTCTGTCTTCGGGAAGACCTTCGTTGCGGTCTAAAACGCCGTCTACGATATCACCTGCATCAAGCTCGTAAATAAGCTGTAAAGCGCGCTCCATTGCAAACTCTACATTTACAATATCGGTACCCTTTTCAAATCTACCGCTAGCCTCTGTTCTGATACCTAAGGCTCTACCTGTATGTCTTACATTATCACGGCGGAATTTAGCCGACTCTAAGAATAAATCCTTTGTATCGTCCTCAATTTCGCTTTCTTTGCCGCCCATAATACCCGCAAGGCAGGAGGGCTTTTCGCCGTCCGCAATTACAAGCATATCGGTGGTTAGATTATATTCTTTACCGTCAAGGGTGGTAATGCTTTCACCCTCGGCTGCATTTCTTACAATAATCTGCTTGTTAGCAAGGTCATTATAATTAAAGGCGTGCATCGGCTGACCTGTTTCTAGCATAACGAAGTTTGTTATATCAACGATATTGTTAATAGGTCTCATACCGGATGCAATAATTGCCTTTTGCATCCAAGCGGGAGAGGGCTTGATGCGAAGATTTTTAACAACTCTGCCCATATATCGAGGACATAAATCGAAGTTTTTGACTTCAATATCAATATAATCCTTAATATCTCCGCCTAATGTTTTGTAGGTGGGTACGGGGGGATTGTATTTTGTATCAAGCACAACGCCGATTTCCTTTGCAACGCCTAAGAAGCAGTTGCAGTCGGGACGGTTTGCGGTAATCTTAAAGTCGATAATGTAATCGTCAAGTCCTAAAACCTCACGCATATCGGTACCAACCTTAACATCGTCTTTCAAAATTAAAATGCCGTTTACCGATGCGCCCTCGTAGTCGGCTTCAGTGAGACAAAGCTCCTCACCTGAGCAGAGCATACCGTTAGAGTCAACTCCGCGAAGCTTTCCTGCCTTTATGTGAGCTCCGTTTGGAAGATGGCTGTCATCAAGAGCCGCAGGTACAATATCACCCTCGGCAATATTCTGAGCGCCTGTTACTATCTGTACAAGCTCGCCCTTGCCTATATCCATCTGGCAGATTTGTAAATGGTCGCTGTTTTCGTGGGGAGCGAGACTTACAATCTTAGCGGCAACAACATTTACAAGGTTTTCGCCTGCCGATTCAATGCTTTCAACCTCGAAGCCTGCAAGCACCATACGCTCGCACATTTCTTCAACAGGTACATTTATTTCAACATAATTTTTAAGCTGATTTAATGAGATTTTCATAGTTTATTATTCCCCTCCTTAAAATTGGTCAAGGAAGCGCTTGTCGTTCTCGAATAAAAGACGAATATCGCTTATCTTATAACGGGTAGTGGTAAGTCTGTCAAGACCGATACCAAAAGCAAAGCCTGAATATTCTTCAGGGTCAATTCCGCAGCTTTTAAGAACCTTCGGATGCACCATACCTGCACCGAGAATTTCTATCCAACCTGCTCCCTTGCAAACGCGGCAGCCTTTACCGCCACATTCAGAACAGGAAACATCAACCTCAACCGACGGCTCTGTAAAGGGGAAGAAGGAGGGACGGAACTTAACCTTTGTATCTTTTCCGTATATTTCGTGGGCAAACTGCTCTAGTACACCTTTAAGGTCGCACATAGTAATGCCCTTATCTACAACAAGACCCTCTATCTGATGGAATACAGGGGAATGGGTAGCGTCAACCTCGTCGGCTCTGAAAACGCGACCGGGGCAGATTACGCGGATAGGAGGCTTTCTGGTTTCCATTGTGCGTATCTGTGCGGCAGAGGTCTGTGTACGAAGAAGTAGGTTTTCGCCGAGATAAAATGTATCCTGCATATCTCTTGCAGGGTGGTCTGCAGGTACATTGAGACATTCAAAATTATAATGGTCGGTTTCAACCTCGGGACCGTCAACAACATCAAAGCCCATGGACTGAAAAATATCAATCATATCGTTTAAAACGGTGTTAAGCGGATGAAGCTTACCCGACTTTGATACCTTACCCGGCATTGTGATGTCAAGGGTTTCAGCCTTTAGCTTTTCTTCGGTTGCACGGGCTTTAAGCTCTGCAGTTTTTTCTCCGATAAGTGTCTCTAATGCGGCTTTTGCCTCATTTACAAGCTGACCCATAACAGGACGCTCTTCGGGAGAGAGGGAGCCCATTTGTTTTAAAAGAGCTGTAAGTTCACCCTTTTTACCGAGATATTTAACCCTGAGTTCGTCAATTTCCTGCATTGTGTTTACAGCCGCCAATGCGCTTTCGGCTGCATTTCGGATTTCTCTTAACTGTTCTTTCATATCCTTTTCCTCCAAAAAAATAAACTTCGCCCCTATATACAGGGACGAAGCATAAAAAAACTCCGTGGTACCACCCAAATTTTCGCTCTAAGAGCAAACACTCTGTCAGCCTGTAACGGTGCCTCACCGTCAGCACCTACACGCCGAATAATCGGTTTCAGCACTGCTGCTCAAAAGGGAACTTCCGACAAATCGTTTAAACCTGAACTGCTTTCAGCCGAGGCAGTTCTCTCTTTGAGGAACAAAATGCCGTACTTTTCTTTATCATCGCATTTAACAAGAGTATAATAACAAATAAATTATATTTTTGCAAGTGTTTTTAACAAATTTAAGCAAATTTTTAAAATTTCAGTTTACAAAGCGTGAAAAAATGTTAAAATAAAAAAGGGATGTGATAAAATGTTTGAAAATTTAAAAAACGAGGCCGAAAAAACGGCCCTTGAAATTATAGAAAAAGCCAAACTCAAAAAAGGCGATATTTTAGTAATCGGTTGCTCTACAAGTGAAATTTTAGGTGAGAAAATCGGAACATATTCTTCTCCCGATGCAGCCGAAGCAGTTTTTTCTGCCATTTATAAGGTTTTATCAAAAAAAGGAATTTATATTGCGGCGCAGTGCTGCGAGCATTTAAACCGAGCAATTATAATCGAAAAAGAGGCAACAAATTTAGAAGCGGTGAACGTTGTTCCCAAGCCTAAAGCAGGAGGCTCTTTTGCAACAGTGGCCTATAAAACCTTTAAAAATCCCGTAGCTGTTGAAGAAGTAAAGGCAGACGCAGGGCTTGATATCGGCTTTACATTAATAGGTATGCATCTAAAACGAGTTGCCGTTCCTGTGAGACTTGAAAACAATAAAATCGGCGAGGCTACCGTTTTAGCAGCCCGTGTTAGACCGAAGTTTATAGGCGGTGAGAGAGCCTCATATAATGAAGAGCTACTTTAGATATAAATGAATTGACAAAAACTTCAATTTGCTTTATAATTGTGATGTTAGATTAGAGTGTGAAGTTTTTGCCTTTAAACTTCCTCTTTAAAATTTAGTTTTAAGGATATACTATCAATATAGATTTTTGAGAAGAACGGAAGTGTGGATATTGGAAAAGTTTGTAATAAACGGAGGCAAAAGGCTTTGCGGAAGTGTAAGAATAAGCGGAGCTAAAAATGCAGCCGTTGCAATATTACCGGCAATCCTTTTAACAAATGAACCCTGCACAATTGAAAATCTTCCCGAAATTTCAGATGTAACCACCATAATCAGAACGCTTAGTATACTTGGCGCAGAGGTTAAGGTTATCAATAAATCAACCGTTAGAATTGACCCTAGAAATGTGAGAAGCTACACTGTTTCCAAAGAAATGGCAGAGTGTATGCGCGCATCAAGCTACTTTTTGGGCGCGTTACTCGGCAGAATGAATAATGCTAGTGTGGCGCCTCCCGGTGGGTGTGACTTTGGGGTAAGACCCATTGACCAACATATAAAGGGCTTTGAGGCTCTCGGTGCTAAGGTTACTATTGAAAACGGAATGGTAGAAGCAAGAGCCGAAAGGCTTAGCGGTAGCTCGATTTATCTTGATGTAGTGTCTGTAGGCGCTACCATTAATATAATGCTTGCGGCTACTAGAGCGAGAGGTCTTACCGTAATTGAAAATGCGGCAAGAGAACCTCATATTGTTGACCTTGCAAACTTTTTAAACTCTATGGGCGCCAATATAATGGGTGCAGGTACAAGCATTATTAAAATCAGAGGTGTTGAGAATTTACACGGCACAACCTACAGCATTATTCCCGACCAGATTGAAGCCGGAACATATATGCTTGCTGCCGCTGCAACTATGGGTGATGTTACAATCGAAAATGTAACACCGAAGCACCTTGAATCTATAATAGCAAAGCTTAATGAGGTTGGAGCTAAGATAGAGGAATTTGACGAGGCTGTTAGGGTTTCGATGAACACAAGGCCTAAAAGATGCAATGTTAAAACAATGCCGCATCCCGGTTTCCCAACCGATATGCAGCCACAGATGGCAACCCTTTTAGCAATTGCTGATGGTACAAGCATTATAACCGAGGGCGTATGGGATAGCCGCTTTAGGTATGTTGACCAGTTAACTCTTATGGGCGCTCAGATTAAGGTAGACGGAAAAATGGCGGTTATAACAGGGGTTGCTAATCTTCGTCCTGCCCCCGTAAAAGCGGTTGACCTTAGAGCAGGTGCCGCTATGATAATAGCAGGTCTTATGGCAGAGGGTACTACCGAGGTTACCGATATTCTTCATATAGACAGAGGATATGAAAATATCGCCGAGAAGCTAGCGTCCCTTGGTGCTGATATAAAAAGAGCACCGATTATATCGGACGAGGTAGTGCTTAAAGAGGCTTAAAAATTTATAACTGAAAGATTTAGGCGGTGCCCTTTGGTGCCGCCTAAAATTAATTTAAAAGGAGGGATACTGACAATGGCTAAAATATCTTCGCTTTTTAGCAGCTCAAGCGGCAACAGCACATATATAGAAACACAAAACGGCGGAATTTTAGTAGATGTCGGTGTTTCCTTTAAGAGCTTAAATGAAGCCTTGTTGGCGGTGGGCGGCAGCTTTGAAAAAATCAAGGCAATCGCTATTACACACGAACATATTGACCATATAAAATGCCTTAAAACGCTTCTTAAAAAATATAATATCCCCGTAATAGCATCGGCGAAAACTCTTGAGACTTTGGAAAGAAATGACTGTTTTGTGTCGGGTGCGGTTTTGCGTCCCATAGAGGAAAATACCGAAATTTCGGATATCCAAATTGTAAGATTTGCTACAAGCCACGACTGTGAGGGCTCTAGCGGATATAAGATTTTGTTGCCTGATGGCAGCAGCGTAGCGGTTTGCACAGACCTTGGTGTTATGACCGATACTGTAAGAGAAGCACTGCTAGGCTGTGAGACTATACTTATTGAGTCTAACCACGATGTTGATATGCTAAAAAAAGGTCCCTATCCGCCTGAGCTTAAGCTTAGAATTATGTCGGATAAAGGGCATCTTTCAAATTCGGCTTGTGCGGTAGAACTCGGTCGCTTTTTAGAAAGCGGTACAAAGAGATTTATTCTCGGGCACTTAAGTCAGCATAACAATCTTCCTACAATAGCGCTCTCGGCTTCAAAGGCGGCGCTTATGGATAAAGGTGCGGTTTTCGGTGAGGACTATTTGCTTTATGTTGCAAAGCCCTCAAAAAACGAGGTAATTTACATATGATTAAGATAAAAATAATAGCTCTCGGAAAGCTTAAGGAAGGGTATTTAAGGGAAGCGTCAAAGGAATACGAAAAAAGACTTTCTTCATACGCTGACCTTGAGATTATAGAGCTTTCTCCTAAAAAGCTTTCTGATAAGCCGAACGCTAATGAAATTTCGGCGGCTCTCGATTTTGAAGCAGAGCAAATAGTTAAGAAAATCCCGAAAGATGCCGCAGTTTATACTATGTGCGTTGAGGGGAAGCAAAATTCAAGCGAAAGCTTTGCCGAAGAAATAAAGAATTTTCAAAATGAGGGCAAAACGATTGTCTTTATAATAGGAAGCTCTTACGGACTTTCCGAAATTGTAAAAAGGCTTAGCTTTAAGCGGTTTTCGGTATCAAGTATGACCTTTCCGCATCAGCTTTTCAGAATTATGCTTTTAGAACAAATTTACAGAGCGTTTAAAATTAACGAGGGCGGCACATATCATAAATAATTTAAAGAATACTTTTAGATTTTAGGCATATAAATAGTTAAGCGGACAAAAACGGAAATTAAATATATTTGCTTGACACCAGCTCAAATAAAATATATAATATGTTTTATGATTGCGTTTAAGGGTAGAGGAGTCTACCTAAAAAAATGAGAAAAGGTGGTTTCAATATGGCAAAGACCATAAAGATTACCGATGACGGATTAAAAAAACTACAAGAAGAGCTCGAGCTTTTAAAGACAGAGGGCCGTACAGACATCGCAGAGAAAATCCGCGTTGCAAGAGGCTATGGCGATTTGTCTGAAAACAGTGAATACGATGAGGCAAAAAACGAGCAGGCAAAAATCGAAGCGCGTATTGTAGAAATTGAAGCTATGCTTAAAAATGTTGAGATTATAACCGATATTAAGGGCGTTGCAAAAAAGGTTGTTGTAGGCGCTAAGGTAAAGGTTCTTGATGTCGAGTATGACGAGGAATGTGAATACCGTGTAGTAGGCTCTACAGAGGCTGACCCCAGAAACGGTAAAATCTCCGACGAATCACCCGTTGGTAGAGCACTTCTCGGCAAAAAGGTCGGGGACGAGGTTATAGCAGATGCTCCGGGCGGCGAAATAAAGCTTAAGATACTCGGAATTTCTAAGTAAATCAGAAACATTTAATTGGGGGCAGGCTTTTCTGCCCCTGTTTTTAAAAGGGGTGCTATAATGGCAGAACAGAATAATAATGTACAACAGGATTTAAACGAAATACTTAAGGTCAGAAGGGACAAGCTTAACGCTATGTATGAGTCGGGCAATAATCCCTTCGAAAAGACAAAGTATGATGTTGATGCATATTCTACAGGAATAAAGGCAGACTTTGAAGGATATGAAGGCAAAACAGTAAGCATTGCAGGCCGTATAATTACAAGAAGAATTATGGGTAAGGCAAGCTTTGTAAGTCTTCGCGACGGTGAAGGCGATATTCAGCTTTATGTCCGTAGAGACGATGTAGGCGAAGAGGTTTACGCCGCATTCAAAAAGTGGGATATCGGTGATATTATCGGTGTTAAGGGTTTTGTGTTTAAAACACAGACAGGCGAAATTTCGGTTCACGCTCAGCATATCGAAATTTTAGCAAAGTCTTTACTACCCTTGCCTGAAAAGTTCCACGGTCTTCGTGATAACGATTTGAGATACCGTCAGCGTTATGTTGATTTGATTGTTAATCCTGATGTTAAGCGCAACTTTATAATCCGTTCAAAGTTTATAAAGTTTATGCGCAAGTATCTTGACGATATGAACTACATCGAGGTTGAAACTCCCGTACTTAATACAATAGTTGGCGGTGCTGCTGCCCGTCCCTTTATTACACATCATAATACTCTTAATATTCCTATGTATATGAGAATTGCAACCGAGCTTCCCTTAAAGCGTCTAATAGTTGGCGGTATGAATAGGGTTTATGAAATCGGCAGAATTTTCAGAAACGAGGGTATGGACCCAAAGCACAACCCCGAATTTACAACCGTTGAGCTTTATCAGGCTTATGCCGATTTCCACGATATGATGGATATCGCAGAGGGTATCATTTCGGGCGCCGCTATGGAAATTCACGGCACCTATGAGGTTGAGTGGTTGGGCGAGAAGATAAATCTTGCTCCCGGCTGGCGCAGACTTACTATGGTTGATGCCGTTAAGGAATATGTAGGTATTGACTTTGGCGCAATTACCGATGATGCTGAGGCAGTAGCAGCAGCGGCGGCAATTGGCGTTGAGCTTAGCGATACCGCTGATAAAACTTGGGGTAATGCGCTCTACGCTTGCTTTGACCAAAGGGTTGAAGAAAAGTTAGTACAGCCTACATTTATAACAATGTATCCTGTTGAGGTATCCCCCTTAACAAAGGCTTCCCCTGAGGACCCACGCCTTACCGAGCGTTTTGAATTGTTTATTTGTCATAGCGAGCTAGCAAACGCTTATTCTGAGCTTAATGACCCGATTGTTCAGCGTCAGCGTTTTGAAAAGCAGCTTGAGCTTCGCGATAGAGGTAACGATGAGGCAGAAATGCTTGACGAGGATTTCCTCACCGCTATGGAATACGGTATGCCACCCACAGGCGGTATGGGAATAGGTATTGATAGAGCAGTAATGCTCCTTACAAATTCCGATACCATAAGAGAAGTAATCTGCTTCCCCACGATGAAACCTTTAGATTAATTTTAAAGCACTGCTTTCGGGCAGTGCTTTTTATATTTCTATTAAAAACAGGGTGGTCTTTGTCGCTTTAGTGCGTTAAAATTTGTTGTTGCGTTATGGGGAAAAGTGTGGTAAAATACTTTTATATATTTTAAAAAGGGGTAATGTTATGGTTATAACAGACTGGATTATTCTCGGTACTATAGCTGCATATATGATAATGATGCTATCTGTAGGAATTGCGGCATCCGAGAAGAACAAATCTTCAAGTGACTTTTATTTGGGCGGAAGAAAATTAGGTCCGCTCGTAACTGCAATGAGTGCTGAGGCATCTGATATGTCGGGCTGGCTTTTGATGGGTCTTCCTGCAGTTGCTATGATGACAGGTCTTGCAGAGGCTAGTTGGACTGCAATCGGTCTTGCAATCGGTACATATTTAAACTGGCTTTTTGTTGCAAAAAGAATCAGAGTTTACAGTAACAAAATTGATGCATTCACTCTTCCTGACTTTTTTGCTAAGCGCTTTGGTGATAAAAATCATATATTAACTACCATTGCTGCTATTATGATTATCGTATTCTTCATTCCGTACACTGCATCAGGCTTTGCCGCTTGCGGTAAACTTTTCTCAAGTCTTTTCGGTATGGATTATATGCTTGCAATGGTAATAAGTGCAGCTGTTATTATTCTTTACTGTACCTTGGGCGGATTCTTAGCCGCTTCTACTACTGACTTTATACAGAGCATAGTTATGACTATTGCTTTATTTGTTGTTTTAGGCTTTAGTGAAGGCGTTGTAGGTGGATTCCCGCAGGTATTTGATAATCTCAAGAACCTTGACGGTTATCTTGATTTATTCAAGGGATTCTCTGTAGCAAACGGAACTACCGGCAGCTATGGTGCACTTCCTGTTGTGTCTACACTTGCTTGGGGACTTGGCTACTTCGGTATGCCCCATATTCTTTTAAGATTTATGGCTATTGAAGATGAGAAAAAGCTTAAGACTTCACGCAGAGTTGCTTCTGTTTGGGTTGTAATTTCAATGGGTGTTGCAATCTTAATCGGTGTTATCGGTTACAGCCTTATGAAGCAGGGCATTTTACCCGCTTATAAAGATGCTACTACTGCAGAGACAATCATTGTTGATATAGCGAGTGTTATAAGCAAAAAGGGCTATGTTCCGGCTATTACAGGTGGCGTTATTCTTGCGGGTATTCTTGCTTCTACTATGTCAACTGCAGATTCACAGCTTTTAGCTGCTGCTTCAAGTATTTCTCAGAATCTTGTTCAGGAAACCTTTAAGGTTAAACTTTCACAGAAGAAGTCAATATTATTTGCGAGAATTTCGGTAATTGTTATTTCTATAATTGCTATATTCCTCGCGAGTGACCCCTCAAGCTCTGTTTTCGGCATCGTATCTTTCGCTTGGGCAGGCTTTGGTGCCGCTTTCGGTCCTGCAATCCTATGCGCGCTCTTCTGGAAGCGTACAAACAAGTACGGCGCTATCGCAGGTATGGTTACAGGCGGTGTGATGATATTTGTCTGGAAGTTTGTAATTCGTACACAATTTGCAGGCACATGGCTTGATATTTATGAGCTTCTCCCTGCATTCGTTTTAAGCCTTATCGTAATAATCGCGGTAAGCCTTTTAACAGCCGCTCCCGAAAAGGAACTTCAGGATAGCTTTGAAGAAGTTAAGGCAGCGTGCAAAAAATAAACCAAAAACAAAAAGCTGAGTTTTAAGCTCAGCTTTTTAATTTATTTAGATTTTATAAGTTCATTAGATAATGCGGCGAGAGCCTCCATTGAAAGCTTTTCGCCTCGGGCGGTTATATCCTCGCCGATATTTACAAGGGCGGTTTTCAATGTTTCCTTGCTGATACCTAGTGTATTTGCAACGGTATTTACAAGGGTTTTTCTGCGCTGAGCAAAGCAGGCTTTTACAAGAGAAAAGAAGAATTTCTCGTCCTCCACCTTTATAGGCGGCTCTTTTCTGATTTTGAGCTTAATAACAGCCGAATCTACATTCGGTGCAGGTACAAAGCTTGTGCGGTCAACAGAAAACAGAATTTCGCTTTCGGCATAATAGTTTACCGCTACCGTAACAGCGCCTGATTCTCGGCTTCCAACCTCGGCACAAAGCCTTTCTGCTGCCTCTAGCTGTACCATAACGGCGATTTCGTCTATTGGCAGACGGCGCTCTAACAGCATCATAACAATCGGTGAGGTTATATAATAGGGAAGATTTGCACAAACGCAAACCCTCTTGCAGTCGGAAAACTTTTCTTTTATTAAAGCTTTTAAATCGAGCTTCATAGCATCCCCGAAAACAACCTCGGTGTTGCTGAATTCCCCTAATGTCTTTTTGAGTATGGGGCGAAGGCGCTCATCAAGCTCAATCGCAACAACTCTCTTTGCCCGTTTTGCAGTCTCGGCAGTGAGTACGCCTATACCGGGACCTATTTCTAAAATTCCGGTATCGCTATCGCAAACCGCCTCTGCCATGGCAGGACAAACATCAGGGTTTATAAGAAAGTTTTGACCTAAAGACTTTTTAAATGAAAAGCCCTCTTTTGAGAGTAGTTTTTCTATTTCATTTATGTTTGCAAGATTCATAAAAAGTCTCCATTCACATTTACTAATGCAATGATACAATAAATGTTTTTTGATTTCAAGAGGTAAAATTACAATCTGTTAAATACTTGACAAAATACCTTTTTATACCGTATAATATATATGGTTTCTGACATCGAAAATTTTACTTTGAGATGAAAGATACGGCAATTTTTTAAAGTTAGTTTAGAATAGCTGTGTCTTTTTGACACAGCTTATTTTTTTAGAGGTGAAAAAATGAAAAACAGAGTAGCAGTAATAAGTATTATTTTAGAAAATAACGAGTCGGTAGAGGCGCTTAATTCTATGCTTCACGAATACGGCGAACATATAATCGGCAGAATGGGAATTCCCTATAAGGAAAGGGATATAAACATTATATGTATTGCGATTGATGCGCCGCAGAATGTAATTTCCGCTTTGTCGGGAAAAATCGGGAAACTAAGCGGGGCTAGTGTAAAAACGGCATATTCGAGTGTAACCGATGATGAATAATAAACTAAAAGAGCTTATAGATAAACTCTCTTTAGAGCATAGTCTTGCGGTAGAGGAATATAAGTATCTTATCGATAACCGTGACAGTGACGCTTTTTTATATTTAAAGGAAAGGGCGGTAGCGGTAAGGAAAGAGATTTATTCAAATTCGGTTTTTATAAGGGGACTTATAGAAATCAGCAACTACTGTAAAAATGACTGTCTCTATTGCGGAATAAGAAAAAGCAATAAAGCTTGTGAGCGGTATAGACTTACCCCCGAAGATATTCTGCTAACGGCAGACGAGGGGTACAATCTTGGAATTCGTACCTTTGTGCTTCAAGGTGGGGAGGACGCCTTTTATACCGACGAGGTTTTGTGCGATATCATAACTAAAATAAAGTCAAAATATCCCGAATGCGCTATTACTCTTTCCCTCGGCGAGCGAACCTTTGATAGTTACAAAACACTTTTCGATGCGGGGGCGGATAGATATCTGCTTCGTCACGAAACGGCAAATGAAGAGCATTATAGCAAGCTTCACCCCGATAAAATGTCCTATAAAAACCGAATAGATTGTCTTTATGGTTTAAAGAAAATCGGTTTTCAGGTTGGCTGCGGTTTTATGGTGGGCTCACCTTTTCAGACCACCCAAGATATCGCAAATGACTTAAAATTTATAGAAAATTTTAAGCCCGATATGTGCGGAATAGGGCCCTTTATTCCGCATAAAGAAACGCCGTTTAGGAATGAGAGCGCGGGAACACCCGAGTTTACCTGTTATCTTTTAAGCGTTGTAAGGCATATATATCCACCGGTGCTGTTACCTGCTACTACGGCACTCGGTACAATCGGCAAAAACGGCAGACAAGAGGGAATACTCTCGGGCGCTAATGTTGTAATGCCGAATTTATCACCCATAAATGTTAGAAAAAAATACACTCTTTACGATAATAAAATCTGTACTGACGAGGAAGCGGCAGAGGGGCTAAATAAGCTCCGCCGTCAAATGAGCCAAATCGGCTACGAGGTTGTTATGGAAAGAGGAGACGTTAGAAAGGAAAATTATTATGGCAAACTATAATCCGAAATCATTAAAGGCAGAAGAATTTATAAACGATGCCGAAATTTTAGAAACCTTAGCTTATGCTGAGGCAAATAAGAGAAATGTCGAGCTTATCGACGAGATACTCGAAAAGGCAAGACCGAAAATTACAGCTACAGGTACTACCTGTGCAGGTTTAACTCATAGAGAAGCCTCTGTTCTTCTTGCCTGT
>JAQXZE010000016.1 GCA_029227055.1 Oscillospiraceae bacterium
GTAGGCACCGCAGGAAGCGCTAATATCGGTGATGAATACGCTATGTTTGAGGCTATCCACGGCTCTGCTCCCCGTTTAATCGAGGAAGGCAGAGGTATGTTTGCAAACCCCACAAGTATATTTAGAGCTTGCGAAATGCTGCTTCGCCATATAGGCTTTACAGAGTATGCAAACAAGCTTAACCGCGCTCTTAATATCTGTACCGAAACCGAGAAAAAGGTTGTTATTGACGATACAGATAAAAGCGCTACCTGCGCTGAATTTGCAGATTACTTGATGGAAACTATAAAAGTATTATAAAGAATATAAAAATTAAAAATCCCCTCGCCCAATAGATTTTGGGTGAGGGGATTGTCATATAAAAACAACGCGAAGCGTTGTATATCATCAATTTCGTAAGGAATTGCATATCATCAAGACGAAGTCTTGTATATCATCGTTGCGAAAGTTTTTTGATACACGCTACGCGTGATGATATACAGTCCTGACGGACTGATGAGATACAACGATAGCAACGCTATCGTTGATGATATACCATTGCCTTCGCAATGGATAAAAAAATCGACTTGTTTTCACAAGTCGATTTTTTGGCGCGCTGAAGAGGATTCGAACCCATGACCTTCTGGTCCGTAGCCAGACGCTCTATCCAACTGAGCTACCAGCGCACTTTTAAGCCGCCATAATATATTAACACAAAACTTTTATAAAATCAATAGTAAATTTCAAAAAAATTATTATTTTTCAAAAAAGTTTTTATATACGTATGCAGCCACATTTTCTTCATTAGAGCAAATTGTTTTATCCGACGCTTTAATAAGCTCGGGAACAGCGTTTGATACCGCAAGGGATAGTCCTGCAGTATAGGTCAAGGAAATATCGTTATGATTGTCCCCCGCTGCGATTATTTCTGAGGGTTTTACCCCTAAAACCGCCGCTACATTTTTTAGCGTTGCGCCTTTATTAACACTCGCATCAATTATCTCAACATTGCCGCCGCCTGAACTTGTAACGGCAATCCCCTCTATCCGCTTTAATTCTTCTACACCCAACTTTAATTCTTCACCATATTTAAAGAAAATAGCGAGCATTTCGGCAGGAGTTCCGCTTAAAAGCTCTTGCTCTATATCGTCAACGGGAGTTAAAACGGGCAGCATTACCTCTTTATAAAGCCTGTTTATATTATAGTAATCGAACACATCTTCACATCCATTTTTTGCAGAGCCTAAAAGTCTGTTATCCGAGTGTGCTCCTATAAGACACTCATATTTAGCCGTAATTTCGATTATTTTTTGTATCGCATCGGCTTTTATATAGGTTGTATGAGCTGTTTTGGTTTTTGTATTATAAATTGATGCACCGTTGGAGTTTATTATATAATTGATTCCGGGCATCTCTTTTATCTCATTTGGCAATTCAGAGTATGCTCTGCCTGTAACAGGTATAAAGTGCGCTCCTGTTTTACAAATCTTTTTTATTGCCTCAATATTCTCTTTTGAAAGCTGAGCGTTTTTATCAAGCATAGTACCGTCAAGGTCACTTGCAACAATCTTATATTCTGCCATTGCTATCTCCGTTTTCATTAATCTTACTATATTTTATAGCCGTTTTTATCTGCTGTCAACCGATTTATTTGGATAAAAAAACAGATTTTTCTCTAAAATATGTATATTTATGACAAATACATAAAATCCATTAAACTTTTTTTAAAAAATTAGTTGAAATGCCCAATACAATGTGCTATACTTATTTATATCCCATTTCCTAATTAAAGGAGTGTCCAACATTGAAACAATATTCAGCAAACCAGATTAAAAACATTGCCTTTTTGGGCCATAGCAGTTCGGGTAAAACAACCCTTGTTGATGCCCTGCTTTACAGCTACGGCGCTATTGAGCGAATAGGCAAATCAGCCGACGGTTCTACCGTTATGGACTTTGACGCAGAAGAGAAAAAGCGTAAATGCTCGGTATCAACTGCAGTATATGCTCTTGAAACCGATAATTTAAAGCTTAATTTAATAGATGCTCCCGGTCTTTTTGACTTTGCAGGCGGTATTTGTGAAGCCCTTTCCGCTGCCGACAGTGCAGTTATCGCAATTTCGGGTAAATCAGGTCTAACCGTTGGCGCAAAGCAAGCCTTTGAAAAGGCAAAGGAAGCCGGAAAGAGCGTTGCTTTCTTTATAGGTAAGCTTGATTCCTCTCACGCTCATTTCTATCAGGTAATATCAATCTTAACCGCAAATTACGGTTCTGTTATATGCCCTGTAGTAATTCCCTTTGTAGAGAATGATGTTGTTAAGTGCTATGTTGATTTAACAGAAAACAAGGCATATACTTATGACGGTATTAAGGCTACCGAAGTAGCTCTTCCTCAAAGTGCCGAAATCGAGCAGATGCGCAGCATTATGCTTGAGGCTATCGCTTCTACAGACGAAGAGCTTATGGAAAAATACTTCGGCGGCGAAGAATTCACAAGAGAAGAAATCATAACAGGTCTTAGAGCGGGCGTAAAATCGGGCGATATTTGCCCTGTATATTGCGGTGTACAGCAGACAGGTGACGCTGTACCGCTATTTGCAAAGAGCATTTCAGAGCTTATGCCCTCTGCAGAGGAATCCTTAAAGAGTAATGACGACAAACCTGCATTATTCGTATTTAAAACTATTGCTGACCCATTTGTTGGCAAGCTTTCATACTTTAAGGTGCTCTCGGGTCAGGTTAAGGCAGATACACGACTTAAGAACAACCGCACGGGTGAAGAAGAGCGTATATCTAAAGTTATGTGGCTTAAAGGCGGCAAGCAGGAAGACGCTGATGTCATCAATGCAGGTGATATCGGCTCTGTTGCAAAGCTCGGCGATGTACTTACAGGAGATACCTTATCGGCTAGCGGCGAGGTTAGCGCCGATGAAGTTATCTTCCCGTTACCTTCCCTATCAGTTGCAGTTTATCCTGTTAAGAAGGGCGACGAAGAAAAGATTTCTTCAGGTCTTAACCGTCTATCCGAAGAAGACCCTACTATATCTGTTGCTATGGACAATGAAACTCACGAGCTTATATTATCGGCTCTCGGCGAGCAGCATATAGATGTTGTTATTTCCCGTCTAAAGAGTAAGTTCGGTGCTGATGTTGAGTTAAAACAGCCCAAGGTTGCATACAGAGAAACTATCAGAAAATCTGTTAAGGCACAGGGCAGACATAAAAAGCAATCAGGCGGTCACGGACAGTTCGGTGATGTTTGGATTGAGTTTGAGCCTTGCGATAGCGACGAGCTCGTATTTGAAGAAAAGGTATTCGGCGGTGCCGTACCTAAGAACTTCTTCCCTGCAGTTGAAAAAGGTCTTCGCGAAAGCACACAGAAGGGTGTTTTAGCAGGCTATCCTATGGTTGGCATTAAAGCCACCCTTGTTGACGGCTCTTACCACCCTGTTGACTCCTCCGAAATGTCCTTCAAGATGGCAGCGTCTATCGCATTTAAAGAGGGCGTTACAAACGCTAATCCCGTACTTATGGAGCCTATCGGCACATTAAAGGTTCTAGTTCCCGACGAAATGCTCGGTGATGTTATAGGTGATATAAACAAGCGTCGCGGCAGAATTATCGGTATGAACCCCGCTGCAAACAAGATGCAGGAGGTTATCGGTGAAGTTCCGATTTCAGAGATGCACGATTTCTCAACCGCTATGCGCTCTATCACTCAGGGAACCGCTTCCTTTACAATCGAATTTGCAAGGTACGAGGATGTTCCAAATCAGATTGCTCAAAAGATTATAGCCGAAGCTAAAGAGTAATAACAACTATACTAAATACCGCTCGTTTACCGAGCGGTATTTTTAATAATATTCGCATTGTAGGGGCAATTCACGAATTGCCCGAAAATTTGCGGTCGATTCGTGAATCAACCCTACAAAAAAGCTATTTCATTTTGCTATATAAAAACTCCCGACACTGCAGTGTCGGGAGTTTGCTTTTTAAACTGTATATTTTTCGCTGTAATTTCTGTATTCTTCGAAATATTCTTGATTTTTGTCTGATTTGAATTTTCTTAAATACTTATGAGCGTCAAGCTTGTCTGAATTTCTCTGTAGGGTATATACCGCAAGATTTGAACAATGGTCGGAAATACGCTCGTAGTTTGTTAGTATATCGGTAAATACAAAGCCGAGCTCAATAGTACATTCGTCGTTTTGCAGACGGAGAATATGACGCTCTTTAAGGGTTGCACGAAGGTCGTCGATAACCTGCTCGAGCGGTTCAACATGAGCTGCGAGCTCAGCATCGTCATTAATAAACGAATCTATTGCCTTGCCTAAAATATCCTGAACAGCAGCAGTTGTTGTAACAAGCTCTGCCTTTGCAGCAGTAGAGAAGGAAATATTCTTTTCTTTAATCTCTACAGCGGCATCGCAGATATTCAGTGCGTGGTCGCCTATACGCTCAAAGTCGCCTATGCTGTGTAAAAGGCGAGCAACCGCATGGGACTGGAATTCATCAAGATTATTATGACTTATTCTTACTAAATATGTGCTAAGCTTGTCCTCATATTTATCTGTGAGGGTTTCGAGGTTTTTAACCTCTTCTACGCTCTCTTCAGAATAGTTATCAAGAAGCGAGATTGCAAGATTTGTAGCATTCTTCGCATGTACTGCCATTTCACAGGCAAGCTTTCTACACTCGTCAATTGCAAGAGGAGTGTTCATAAAGATACGCTCGTCCAAGAAAACGGTATGGGTTTTTTCCTGACCCTCAGGAACAACCCATTCGCAGAATTTGATAAGCAGCTTCTTGATAGGAATAAGAAGAACTGTGTTGATAGCATTAAATAGTGTATGAACAATAGCAACGCCCACCATAGCAATTTCGGCAGTTAAAATAGAAACGCCAACGGCTTTTAGTATATACATTATTATCATACAAACGATAGAGCCGAAAACATTAACCGAGAAGTGCATAACAACAACGCGTTTTGCATTTTTGTTTGTGCCGAGTGCGCCGATAAGAGCAGTTACGCAGGTACCGATATTAGCACCGAGAACTAACGGTATTGCCATTTCCCAAGTGATACCGCCCGAAAGAGCCAACGCCTGAACGATACCGATTGTAGCAGCAGAAGACTGAATAACACCTGTAAAAACAGTAGAAATGAGAAGCGCTGCTATCGGACTTTTAAGGGTTGCAAGGAATGTATCAAAGCCTGGAAGAGTACGGACTGAAACCATAGAATCACTCATAAGGTCCATACCGAAAATAAGAATTGCAAAGCCTATAAAAATATTACCTAAATCCTTTTTCTTGCTGCTTTTTGCAAACATCTGCATCGCAATGCCGATGAAGGCAAGAATCGGAGCAAAGAAGCTGGGGTTCAGCATTTCAATGTACCACTTACCCTCAAGACCTGCAAGGCTTAACAGCCAAGCCGTAAGGGTAGTACCCACATTAGAGCCCATTATAAGACCGAAGGTGTTATTGAAATTAAGAAGTCCCGAGTTTACAAGACCAACAAGCATTACGGTAAATGCCGAAGATGACTGAATAGCAACAGTTATACCCGCTCCTAAGAAAAATCCGAAAAAGTCATTCGAGGTAACCTTTTTCATGGTGCGTTCAAGACCGCCGCCTGCCATTGTTTCAAGACCGCCCGACATTACATTCATACCGAACATAAAGAAGGTAAGGCCCAAAATAAGCGGTATTACCATAGTGTTCAAAATTTCCATACATTATCTCCTTTTTCTCCGTATGTTAATCTTCGTATTATTAAAATTTAACAACTTCTGTAAGATATGCCTTAAGCTCGCTTACCGGAATACGCTTTTGCTCCATTGTATCGCGGTCACGAACAGTTACACAGCCGTCTGTTTCAGAATCGAAGTCGTAGGTGATACAAATCGGTGTTCCGATTTCGTCCTGACGGCGATAACGCTTACCGATAGAACCGGCTTCGTCGAAATCAACCATAAAGTCCTTAGAAAGCTCGGCGTAAATCTCGCCTGCCTTATCTGAAAGCTTTTTAGAAAGCGGTAAAATGGCTGCCTTAAAGGGAGCTAAAGCGGGATGGAAGTGCATTACAACACGGGTGTCACCCTTTTCGTCAACCTCTTCGTCATAAGCGTTGCAGAGGAATGCGAGGGTTACACGGTCAGCACCTAAAGAGGGCTCAATTACATAAGGAATATATTTTTCATTAGTCTCAGGGTCAAAATATTCCATTGCTTCGCCCGAATGATTTGCATGCTGTGTTAAGTCGTAATCGGTACGGTCAGCAACGCCCCAAAGCTCGCCCCAACCGAATGGGAACATAAACTCAAAGTCAGTAGTAGCTTTAGAATAGAAGCAAAGTTCGTCTTTGTCGTGGTCGCGAAGTCTTAAATCTTCTTCTTTAATACCAAGATCTAAAAGCCACTGACGGCAGAAATTACGCCAATATTCAAACCACTCAAGGTCGGTACCGGGCTTGCAGAAGAATTCTAATTCCATCTGTTCAAACTCGCGGATACGGAAAATAAAGTTTCCTGGAGTAATTTCGTTACGGAAGGATTTACCAATCTGACCTACACCAAAGGGTACCTTTTTTCTTGTGGTACGCTGAATGTTTTTAAAGTTTACGAATATACCCTGTGCAGTTTCAGGACGCATATAAAGGGTAGAAGAGCTATCCTCTGTAACACCCTGAAATGTCTTAAACATAAGATTAAATTTGCGGATATCGGTAAAATCGTGAGAGCCGCAGTCGGGACAAGCGATTTTGTTATCGCGGATATACTGCATCATTTCCTCGTCGCTCATAGCGGCAGGGTTATCGGATAAACCGTTTTCTGCAACATAGTCTTCTATAAGCTTATCGGCTCTGTGACGGGTTTTGCATTGCTTACAGTCCATAAGCGGATCGGAGAATCCGCCCAAGTGACCCGAAGCCACCCAAGTTTCAGGGTTCATAAGAATTGCGCTGTCAAGACCTACATTGTAAGGACTTTCCTGAACAAACTTTTTCCACCAAGCACGCTTGATATTATTTTTAAGCTCAACACCTAAGGGGCCGTAATCCCAAGAATTTGCAAGACCGCCATAGATTTCACTACCGGGGTATACAAATCCTCTGCCCTTAGAAAGAGCAACTATAGTTTCCATACTTTTCTTTGTGCTTTCCATTATGTTTCCTCCTCAAAGAGTTACTATACTAATATATAAGAAAACCCTATTTCTACAAGTACTATAATAAACAAAATCTAGTAAAAAGTCAATCATATTAAGGCTTGCACATCTGAAAATCATCAGTTTTATAAAAAATTATCCAAATACATAATAAAAAGTTGTCGATTTGCTTTAATTGTGATATACTTAAAAGTAGCAAAAAATATTTGGAGGATCCTTTATGCACAAACATTCAAAATCTTTAGGGGCGCTTTTAAAAAGCAGCCTCTTTTATATAGTAATAGGTGTAATTGTAGCTGCTTTAGCGGCGGTTTGTATTATTGTCGGAGTAAACTATGCAAACAAAAAGGACGACACCTCTAAACCGCAAAGCACACCGTCGTCAATGGTGTCAGCACCGACAGAGAGCGATGAAACCCCTTCATCAGAGGAACCCACTCCCAAGCCCGAACCTGAACCCGAGCCTGAGCCCGAAATAAAGCTCGCAGTTACAAATCCAACCTCAAAAAGCTTTACTACCACAAACCCGAACTTTACCCTTTCGGGCTCTTGTGACCCTCTTTTTGACCTTACCTTAAACGGCGAAAAGGTAAAACCCGACAAAAACGGATTTTTCTCGCTTGAATTCAAATTAGAGGTAGGAAAAAACACCTTTACCCTCTCTCATAAGGAGGACACCGTTACATACACTGTAAATTACAGATATGTAGTAATAAATTCCTATTCACCCTCATCAAAGCAGACCTTTGAAAGCGGCTCGGTTTTCGGCGTTTCTGTAAAGGCGCGCGAGGGTGCTAGTGTTAAAGCAACCTTTAACGGCGAGACTATAAATCTTACAATGAAATCCATAGCTGCCGAAAAGGATTCTCTGTTTAAAACCTATAATGGCTCCTTTAAATTGCCATCGGATAATAAAAAGGACCTTAATCTCGGCAAGGTTAAATTTACCGCCACACAAAACGGCATTACCGAAACCTTTAAGTCGGGTGATATAATCTGCAAAAAGCCTGTAATCCCCGTAATTGCAGAGATTGTACATTTTCAGGCAGAAACCTTTGATGGAGGCTCCACAAACGACTGGTCCTCTCCCCTTAACAACTATCTGCCAAAGGGTACGGTTGATTATGTAAAGGGCAGAGCATATTATTCTTCGGGCAGTACAAAGAAAGAATATGCTATTTTACGCTACGGAAAACAGGTTTATACATCTATAACCGATAATCCTGGCAAGAAAAAGGTAAATATTATAAAGGAATATGAGGGCATTTTGCCTGACCATAACGAAATAAAGCTTCTATCCTTTAGCGAGGAGGGTAAATATACAACCTTTAATTTCGCCTGCCTTTTCAAAGCTCCCTTTACCTTTGAGCTTTTACCCCAAAAATACAAAAAGCCCTCTATTCAGGATTATTCTATCTCATCGGTTACCGCAACCTATGTTGATATAACCTTCTGCTATGCTACTGTTTTTGAGGGAGAAATCAGTATTTCTGCCGAAAATCCCTTATTTTCCTCTGCTGAAGTTATAAAGGAAAAAGGACAGTATGTACTTAGACTTCACCTTAGGAAAAAAGGCGCATTTTACGGTTGGGATGCTTTTTATAATGAAAATAATGAGCTTGTATTCAAATTCTTACACCCGACTGTAGTTACCGCTGCAGAAAATATTTGCGGCGCAAACCTTACGGGTGTCACTATCGTTGTAGACGCAGGTCATAACGGAGTAGGAAAGGATACGGGTGCGTTAGGCTTCAAACCCGATGTCTATGAAGCAGACCGAAATCTTATACTTGCGAGAAAAATCAAAGAGCGTTTAGAGGCTGCAGGCGCTACCGTTATTATGACCCGTGATAGCGAGGTAAGTAGCATTACCTATCAGCAAAGGATTGAAAAGCTGAAAAATGCCGATGCCGATTTATGTATATCTGTTCATCATGACTCAAGCACCTCTTCTAAGGCTAACGGATATTCGGTATTTTACGGCACCGCATTTTCGTATAACGCATCAAAGGCAATTTTAGATACAACAAATAGTGCCAAAATTTATAGTACTAAGCGTGCATTTGCTTGGCATTACTTCTTCTTAGCCCGTACCTCAAACTGTCCCGTTGTACTTACCGAAAACGGATTTATGAGTAACAAAGACGACTTTTCAGGTATAATTGACGATGCCGTAAACGACAAAAAGGCCGACGCTATTGCACAGGGTATAGGCAAATATTTTCTTTCATTGAATTAAAATAATTTTAGCATTATATCGCCCTTTGGTATAATAATATTAAATGAAAACGAGTCTAAAGGAGGAATTTCGTGGGTTATAAAATTTTACAGTACGACCCCTACCTTGAGCCGTTTAGCAGTGATATTGAGCTTCGTATGTATAAGTATGATAAAAAGCTCGGCGAAATACTCGAAAGCAATTCCTCTCTTGAAAGCTTTGCCGATGCTTACAAATATTTCGGCATAACAAAGACAGTGGGCGGTTGGTATTATCGCGAGTGGGCGCCGAATGCCGACAATATGTTTTTCTGCGGAGATTTTAACGGTTGGGATTTATATTCCCACCCGATGAAAAATATCGGAAACGGCGTTTTTGAGATTTTTTTAGAGGGAGACAACGCTCTTATAAAGGGACAAAAAATTCAGGCTATAGTTATAAAAAACGCTGAAACCTTGCGCCGTATTCCTGCCTTTGCCACCCGCGTTGTACAAGACCCTGTAACTTATCTTTGGTGCGCCGAGGTAGACGATACACTTTTTGATAATTTTAATTGGACCGATAAAGGCTTTAAACCGAAAAAAACGCCATATATATATGAGTGTCATATCGGTATGGCACAGGAAGAAGGCAAAATCGGAAGCTATAACGAATTTACAGACAATGTGCTTCCGAGAATAAAAAAACTTGGCTACAATACTCTTCAGATAATGGCTATAGCCGAGCATCCGTATTATGCATCCTTTGGCTATCAGGTAGCAAACTTCTTTGCCGCCTCTTCAAGATACGGAACCCCGTCTGACCTTAAACGCCTTATAAACACCGCGCATAAAATGGGAATTGCGGTGCTTTTAGATGTTGTGCACTCACATTCGATAGCAAATACAGGTGACGGACTTAATTTATTTGACGGCGAGGACGGGCAGTATTTCCATAAGGGTGACCGAGGAAACCACCCCGCTTGGGGAACAAAGCTTTTCGATTACGGAAAGAACGAGGTACTTCGGTTTTTGCTATCTAACCTTAAATTCTGGATGGATGTTTATCATTTTGACGGATTTAGGTTTGACGGCGTTACCTCTATGCTATATCACGACCACGCTTTAGGCTCTGCCTTTACGGGTTACAATATGTATTTTTCACCCAACACCGATATTGACGCTGTTTGCTATCTTCAGCTTGCGAACACCCTTATCCGCAATATAAATCCTAATGCCATAACGGTAGCTGAGGATATGTCGGGTATGCCTGGTATGTGTATAAAGGTAGCCGACGGCGGTATCGGCTTTGATTTCAGGCTTTCAATGGGTGTGCCTGACCTTTGGATTAAGCTTATAAAGGAATTTTCCGACGAAAATTGGAATATGTACACCCTTTGGTACGAGCTTACCTCCCGCCGCCCTAAAGAGAAAAATATCGGCTACTGCGAGTCGCACGACCAAGCACTAGTAGGCGATAAAACAATTATGTTCAGGCTTTGCGACGCCGAAATGTACACCTCTATGAGCAAGTTTTCCGAAAGCGCCGTAATTGACAGAGGTATTGCTCTTCATAAAATGATACGCCTTATAACCGCGTCCCTATCGGGCGAGGGCACCCTTACCTTTATGGGCAACGAATTCGGTCACCCTGAATGGATAGACTTTCCGCGCGAGGGCAACGGTTGGAGTTATCACTACTGCCGAAGACAGTGGCATTTAGCCGACGACGAAAATCTTCGTTACGGATATCTTAACCTTTTTGAAAAGGAAATGATTAGCCTTTTTAAAACCGAGCGACTGCTTTCTAAACCCACAAAGGAAATGCTGATTCAGGATAACGATAAGGTTATCGCCTATAAAAAGGGCAAGCTTCTCTTTGTTTTCAATTTTAATCCTACACAGTCCTTTACCAATTATTTTGTTCCTACAGGGGATTTAAAGAAATATAAGCTCATATTTTCAAGTGACGATAAGCGCTTCGGCGGTTTTGAACGCTTTGACCGAGAATATGTTTATAAATCGGAGAAATGCCCCGATACAAGACTTGGCTTTAACTGCTATATCCCCGCTCGCACAGCATCTGTATTTAAGGAAACAGAATAACACCGCAAAAAATGTATATATTTTACCTGATATAACGAAAAGGCTCAAGGTTTTACCTTGAGCCTTTTCGTTACTTTTTAATTGAAAATGTTTTTGTTACAACGCTATCGTCAAAACTGAAAAGTTCTTTAACTTCAACTTCAATATCAGTTGTATTATCATTTAATTCATATGCAACCTCTACATCTATTGAAGCACCTTTTTTAATCGCTTTAGTTTGATTGTCAGAATTGTAGTTTGCACTATCTGCCAGTACATATGCTCCATTTAATCCTACGCCTTTTTGATACACTTCATCTTCAAATGCTGTATAAAAAGCCGTAGCTTCATCAGAATTGTTTGTGAATCCGTACTTTACAATAACAACTGCTTTGCCTTCGTAGTCTTTAGCCAAACGACAGCTTTTAATTTCTACAGTATATTCACCTAAATTTGAATCTGATGCAACAGAATCTGCACTGCCTTTACCTTGATCGGTTGTTTCACTTTCCCCACTGCCGAGCGCAAACACACCAAAAGTGAAGATAAGTATTATCGCTAATACCAAGCTAAACAATTTTTTCATTTTTTAATCCCCTTTTTTAAAAATAATATATTAACAGAAAGACCTGCTAATAGGTAAAAAATTACATCAACAAAATCGCCTGTACCCGAAATAATGTTTAAATATTGCAAAAATTCATAAGCCCCACCAAAAGCAAATACAGTCAAAGGTATAATTAACTTAAACTTATTTTCAAACGGAAAAATTATATATAACCAACAATTAAGGCTAAACGCCCATAAGAAATCTACAAAATAACAATTAAAAAAGCAATAGTCAAGCCAGGTAAAAAATTGCTTTATGCTTTCAAAGGAAACATACAAAGAAACAAATTTTGAAACATATGTATTTTCTCTGAAAAATATGTAAATAAATAATCCTATGACAAGAGAGAGGAACCCTAAAATAAAGAATTTTATCTTAACTAAATTAAATTTCAACATATTTGTATTATAGTCATATTTATGACTATTGTCAAGATAAAAATTTCCTTTTATGCTATTTATATGAATTTGGCGTGAAAGACGGTGAATTTGTTGATAAGCTACTCTCCTTTTTGGGAAACACTAAAAAGAAAAAAGATTACCACATATACATTAATAAACAAATATAACATCAGTAGTGCAACAATTGACCGAATGAAAAAAGGTAACGGAATTAGCACAATGAAAATTGATGATTTCTGCCGTATTCTTAATTGTTCAGTTTCGGATATTATAGAATATAAAGAAGACAACTAAAACAAAAAACAGGCTACCGTTTGGTAGCCTGTTTTCTATTCATATTATTTATTATCTGTTTAAAATAAGCTTTGTGAGTTCAACCGGCTCTACAATCTTATCACCCTTATAAACACGCATATTGCCTGATGCGATTTCGTCTATAAGGATAACCTTGCCGTCATTATAACCGAACTCAAATTTGATATCCCATAAATCAAGACCGATAGATTTAAGGTCATCAGCTACGATTTTGGTGATTTTTAAGGTCTGCTCTTTCATGCTCTCAAACATATCAGGTGTCATAACTCCGAGGGCTGCAAGACCTTCGCCTGTAACAAGCGGGTCGCCCTTTTCGTCATTTTTGAAGGTGCACTCAACATATCCGCCCTCTAATTTTGTACCGTCCTCAATATATTCGCCATATCTTCTGATAAAGCTGCCTGTTGCAACTAAACGGCAAATAACCTCAAGACCGTGACCGAATACGGTTGCGGGTAAAACCTCCATAGTAGCATTATCGATATCTGCGCTTACATAATGGGTTTTAATACCTGCTTTCTTTAAAAGCTCGAAATAGTGAATAGATGTTTCGAGGTTTGCCTTACCGATACCGTCGATAGTAAGACCTACTGCATTCTCGCCTGGGTCAAAAACGCCGTCTTTACCGGTACAGTCATCCTTGAATTTAAGCATAACATTACCGTTTTCAAGAGAATAAACATCCTTTGTTTTGCCTTTGTAAATCAATTCCATAAATCTGCACTTCCTTAAATTTTCTTTAACGGATTTATTTTACCACAAAATGGGCGCAGTGTATATATTTTTTTGAAAATTTTTTAATTTTTTCGGTTTTGAATAACAGATTTTTGCATTTGGCAATTTTTTATTTATTTTAAATAATCTTCTTTAATGTTATACCATCATAGTAGTGCTTTAGAATTTTCTCATAATCATAGCCTTGCTTTGCAAGATAGTTGGCTCCGTTTTGGCTCATACCAACACCATGACCGTAACCGTAAACTGTAAAGGTTATATCGTCACCCGATACTTTGACGCTAAAGTTTCTCGACCGAAGAGAAAGAATTTCTCTGATTTTTTCTCCGCTAAACTCTTTTCCTCCAACCGTTGCCGTTTTGACAGTGCCGTTTTTGGTTTTTTCGGTTAAGTTTATGAAGTTTGCCGTCTTTCCGTTATAATCTTCTACCGAAAAAAGATTTTTAAGTTCATTCACTGACTTTTTAACTGTTGATAAATAGTCAGGCGAGAGCTTATCCCAAACGCTATCCTTTGAGACAAGATATTCTGCATTTCCACCGAAAATCTCGCTAGATGCCTCGGTCTTTCCGCTTGAAACAGCGTGATAAAGGGTTAGGGCTACCTCGCCTTTATAAAGGGCGGCTATACCTGAAACCTCTTTTATTGCATTTCGTATTTTGGTTTCATACTCGTCCGCCTTATCGCCCCATTTTCCCCTTGCCGCATCACGATTTATATAGCATTGGTCGGTTTTAGGGTCACTCGAAATATCATACTCTTTGTTTTGCGAATTGTTATAGGCTTTTCTTCTTACTGCAAAGGAATATGCCGCTACCGCTTGAGCCTTGATTGCCTCACTTTCATAGCTTGCGGGGATTTCTGCGGCTACCACCGAAAATATGTAATCCTCCGCCGATACCTCCTCTACTTTTTCGCTTTCTTTTATAAGCACCTTAAAGGTCTGAGCTTCTGTTTTTTCTGCAGAATAATCCACCTTTGTATCCACTAAAACTTCAGGTTCCTCTTCGGTTTTTAGTGATAATAAGGGAAGGACTAGCATAAATATTGAAAGGATTAAGGAAATTAAAATTGTCTTTTTCATAAATACCTCTTTATTTTTGAATTTTTAGAATTTTTTCTTGACTTTAATTTTTAAAATGGTAAAATGTTAGTGTTAACGATATATTATATGCCCTTATGTTAGGAGTTATTCAAAGTGCATTTCAAAAGTATAGTTTTAAGTTTTTGGGTTTCTTTTACCCTTGCCGTTGCTCTGCGTAGTATGCAGCTTTTCTTTGCGGTGGACTCGGCAACAGGCTTTTTCAAACCCGCTTACACAAAAATAGGTCTTGTCATAACCGTTCTTATTTTTATAATTGCGGCTTTGATGACCGTGGCTACTCTTATGGTTCGCCGCGCTCCCGTTAAGATGCCAAAGCTCAGCAGAAAAATCGGTGTTGCGGCAGCTTTGCTTGCAGCATCAATTCCTTATGACCTTTCAACGCTTTCTGCCACCGTTCCCGCTTGGCAGATTATGCTCACCTTGGCTTTAGGTGTTTTCGCTGCGCTTTATTTCTTAGCTCTTGCTGTAAAATGCTTTGCAAACTTCAAATTGCCTCATATTTTTGCGGTTTTCCCCGTTCTTTACTTCTGCGCAAAGCTTATTTACTTCTTTACCGCAATCTCTAAAATAGCGCTCGTTACTTCTAATTTATTCTTGCTTATCGCTCAGGCATTTATTGTTTTATTTATGTTTGAATTTGCAAAGCTTTCTAACAATATTGATGCTGATAACAGCTATAAAAGAATTTGCCTTACAGGATTTCTTTCAACTCTTTTTTGCGCCATAGCTTCAATTCCCTCGATTTTATCAGCATTACTTTCAAATTCACAGGCTCAATTATCAAATCTTTCAAGTAGCATTTGTGTTTTATTTGCAGGTATATTCACCTATCTGTTTGTACGCAGATATTTTTCAGGCAAAAATTTAAAGCATCACAAACGCTACCGTTCACACACAAGTTTTATAAAAACTAAACACACCGCTGATTTTTATATAGGTAATTAAAAAAATAAAAACTGCCGCAGAAGATAGATTTTCTGCAGCAGTTTTTTTGTGCCCCTAAACGATAATTTCGAGGGCAGGACTAATTATTCTTTGTAAAGATTTCTACAGGGGATAACTTCTTTCCGTTTTTTAAAGCCTCAATATGAATATGGCTTTTATCGGCGCACTCTGACGGGATATTTCCGCTTTTGCCGATTACCATCCCCGTTGAAACCTTTTCCCCTTCGCTTATTGATACGGTATCGAAACCGCAATATTTAATTACAATGCCGTCGTTATGCTCGATTTCCACATATTTACCGAGATTTACATCCTCGCCTATCGCTTTTACGGTACCGCTCGACGCCGATTTTACATCACTGCCTGCTTCACATTCCATATCTATGCCTGTGTGAAGTCGCATATCGCCGTAGGTGTTAGAATACTGAAGCTCATTTTCGCTATAGCCTTTTAAAATGTTTCCCTTTACGGGAGCCACAAAGGTTACAGGCTCTTTTTTTTCTTGGGGTTCTTCCTCATACGGCACATTTTCTGTGCTGTTTTCGGTTATAATACTCTCATCCGACGAAATATCTTCGTTTTGGTCATCAGAGGGTGTTATGTCGGAATTTATCCCTGAATTATATGAAGAGTTATTCGGCTTTTCCTCTACCGTATTATAGCGGGAAACGGCAAACCAGGTAACGCCTCCTAGCACCATAAGGCAAACCGCAATAACCGAATAAAAACCTATCCCACCTACAAGTCTCGGAAATTTTGATGTTTCACGATATTTCATTTTCTTTTCTCCTTTAATAATATTTGAATACAACTTGACCATATAACTTTATATGAAGATTTTCTTTTTGCCTACAAATATTATTGTCAACTTTTTTGTTACATATTCTATTAAAAATGTTTAAACTTCGTTCATACGACCGAAACATTTTTATTTTATTATTTATTCGTACCCAAAAGGGAACCGCAACCTTTTGGTACAGTTTCTCGAAACCGAGAAACTCTCTCCTCAAACCCCTTAAAAACAAAGAACAGCCGATTAGTCGGCTGTTCTTTGTTTTTTATTTTTATATTAATTTTTTAAAAAATAAAATAATGTGGAAAATATAAGTGCAATGTGATATAATGTAGAACAATAAAGATATTTAAAATCTGTTTTAAGTATTACCTTAATTGGAGGCCTAATATGGATATTGTTATTATGGGACTTGGAAAGGTTGGTCTTGAGCTTACCGAACAGTTATCCGCTGAAGGACACGCTATAACAGTTATAGACCGCGACCCTAAAAGAGTAGAATACGCCTTGGGTCTTTATGATATCGCAGGTGTAGTAGGAAGTATTACAGACCATCTCGTTTTGCGTGAAGCAGGGCTTGCAAATGCAGAGCTTGCAATCGCTCTCACCGACAACGACGAAATCAACCTTACATCCTGCCTTATGTGTAAAAAGCTCGGTGCTAAAAACACTATCGCTCGAGCTAGAAAGCCCGAATATCAGGAGGGCATAAATTTAATAAGAAGCGACTTAGGCCTCTCCCTTTGCATAAATCCCGAAAAGGAAACGGCATTTGAGATTGCAAGAATTTTAAAATTCCCTAACGCCCAAAAGGTAGAGCCCTTTGCAAGAGGCAGAATAGAGCTTATTGAATATGTTATAAATGAGGGAAGTCCTCTTTGTAACCGCTCGGTATCTTCAATTTTCTCGAAATTAAAGGCTCCCGTTATTGCCTGTGCGGTTGAAAGAAACGGCACAGTTTCTATTCCTTACGGTGACTTTGTTTTTGAAGATGGGGATATGGTAATTCTTCTCGGCACCTCTCAGAACATATCTGCATTTTTCAGACACCTAGGCATAAAAACCACCTCTATACGCGATGTAATAATGATAGGCGGCGGAAGCACCGCTTACTTCCTTGCCGAAAAGCTCAGTGAAATGCGTATCTCGGTTTCGGTTATAGAAATAAACGAGGCAGCTGCCCTTAAAATTTCCGAGGCTATACCCGATATAAATGTAATCCTCGGTGACGGTACAGACCATCAGTTGCTTGCCGAAGAGGGTCTTCGCGACGCAGATGCTCTTTGCGCACTCACAGGTATAGACGAAGAAAACATACTTACCTCTCTTTATGCTAAAACCGTTAATAAATCAATTAAAACCGTAACCAAGGTTAACCGCTCAGAGCTTTCCTTCCTTGCAAAGCCGCTTGAAGTAGGAAGTATTGTAACCCCTAAAAAAATTGCGGCAAATATCATTTTAAGATATGTTAGAGCTCTTCAGAACTCTGCCGCTGCCGATAATGTTTTAACCCTTTACAAGCTTGCAGACGGCAAGGTTGAGGCGCTCGAATTCCTTGTTAATGAAGATTCATCATTAATCGGTGTTCCGCTTATGGATTTAAATCTTGCAAATGATATTATCGTTGCAAGTATTAACCGCCGCGGCAAAATTATCTCTCCCCGCGGTTCGAGTACTTTTGAATCGGGAGATAGCGTAATAATCGTTACCACTCGTACAGGTCTTGATAGTCTTGATGACATAAGAGGATAGCATTATGAATAAACGAATGATAGTTTATATGCTTGGACTTCTTCTTATTTTAGAAGGTCTTATGCTGCTTGCCCCCGTTACAGTAGATATTATCTACAAAGAGGGCGTGTGGTCGGCATATCTTATAACGGCGGTTGCCTTAATTATTATAGGTCTTTTACTGTCGGTCTTTAAATGCAAGGACAGAGCCATCTTCTCAAAAGAGGGTCTTATAACGGTAGCTCTCGGTTGGATAGTCTTAAGTATCGGCGGAGCCGTTCCTTTTTATCTTACCGATGAAATTCCAGATTTTATTGATGCAATTTTTGAAACTGTTTCAGGTTTCACTACCACAGGTGCTAGTATTTTAACCAATGTTGAAGCACTTAGTCACGCATCTCTTTTTTGGCGAAGCTTTACTCATTGGATAGGCGGTATGGGAGTTCTCGTATTTGTTGTGGCTATTGTAAAAATGGCATCGGGCGGCGGAAACATTTATCTGCTGCGTTCAGAAAGCCCGGGGCCCGAGGTTTCAAAGCTTGTGCCCACAGCAAAGGGTACTGCCAAAATCCTTTATATTATCTATATCGTAATGACCTTTATCGAAATTATTGCCCTTCTTATCTGCAAGCTGCCATTGTTTGATGCTGTTACACTTTCTTTCGGCACTGCAGGCACAGGCGGTTTCTCGATAAGCAACACCTCGATTGCAGGATATCCCATTTCAGCACAGGTTATAATTGCTGTCTTTATGGCGTTGTTCGGTATAAATTTCAGCTGCTATTATTTACTTTTAGTAGGCAAAATTAAGGATTTCTTTAAAAATGAAGAACTCAGAGCATATCTTATTATAATGCTCGGCGCGACAGGAATTATCACCTTTAACATTTTAAATACTTATACAAATATTGCTACAGCCTTTAAGGATGCTTTTTTCCAAGTATCAAGCGTTATGACAACCACGGGTTATACAACTGTTGATTTTGATAAATGGCCCGAGCTATCCCGTGCTATTATGGTTATCGTAATGTGTGTAGGTGCTAGTGCAGGCAGTACGGGCGGCGGCCTTAAGGTTGCAAGGGTTGTTATCCTTGCTAAAAGCGGACTTCGTGAAATAAGGCTTGCCGCAAAGCCCAACCGAGTAAGTTCCATACGTTTTAACGGCAAAACCGCTTCGGAGGGTATGGTAAGAAATGTTTGTGCCTTCTTTGTTTTGTATGTTTTGGTATTTGTTGTTTCATTTTTATTAATTTCTTTTGATAAAAATGATTTTGTCAGCAATCTTACAGGTGTCGTTGCAACCCTTAATAATATAGGTCCCGGTTTAGGTGTTGTAGGAGCTACGGGAAATTTCTCCTCCTACAGTGCTTTTTCAAAGCTCGTTTTCTCGGCAAATATGCTGCTCGGCAGACTGGAATTGCTTCCCCTTTTCGTACTTTTCTCTCCTAAAACCTGGAAGCGTTAATTGTAACATTTTTGACATCTTTTGTAACCGAATTGTATCTCCTTTTTTGCTCAATTATGTGTATAATTAAGTATATACTAATTGAGTAAAAAAGGAGGCGATACCGTGAAAATTAAAACATTTGCGATTGTATTTTTATTAGTATTAAGCATTATTTCCGGTATTGCTTTAACTCCGGCTACTCCTGTGGTTTCTGCATATAATCCTAATAATGCCGCTGCCGTTAGCGTTAAGGTTCCTGTTATTGAACAAAAGCGTGACATTATGGCGGTAAGATTTTTGAATATGCTAAACCATAACTTTGTTTACGGCGAAGATTTTTGGGACATAGATGAAATTGTAAATCTTTCGACTGCAGCTCTTTACAAATCGGCAGACGAGGAAAACCCCGAATTTTTAAAGCAAGAAATCGTTTTTTCCTACATTAACGATATGTATGGAATTGAGGTTTTGGATGCAGAAAACCTTAACCCTGAATTTCCGAAAAAGTCGGGTTACATCTATATAATCCCCCGCGGATATACAGTTTATAAACATTCAAACCCTGTAATCACCGCTAATGAGGACGGCACCTTTACCGTTACAACCTCTGTTTCGATATCTACTCACGACGGTGAAAATGCTCGCCTTACCGCAGTTTCTCTTTTCAGGGTAAACGAAAGCTCTTCATTCGGTTATAATATAGTTTCTTCTGATATAATTGAAGCTGCCGTTCAACTTTAAAAAGAAAAAATTTAAGGAAGGCTCTAGATAGGAGCCTTCCTTTTTTATTTAATATTCATCATCTATTACTTCATAACCGTTATCGCAGATGTATTCGTGCACACCGTATTCGCTCAGATTAATTATCCGCTTTTGCTTTTTTGTAGCATAATTTAAGGTATTGCGAGTACCGCCTGCCGCTCCGTCATACCAAGTTACAACAAAATCGCTGTTATCAACCATAAATTCGTTGCGCTTTTGATAACAACCGGGATAATAATTGTCCGAAATCAGTATTACCTTGTCAGCTTTATTTAAAACATTTTCATACCTTTGCCGCCATTCCTCATCAAAGTTATCTGCCTGTTTTATAAAGGGAACTACACAGTAAAGCTCTATCGCAGTATTCACTCTCGGTGCATCTCGGAGCATTAGCACTATTTCTGCCGCTATTATATCAAAGCCCATTGCTCCGCCCGTATAAAAGCGGTAGCAATTTTCCTTTGGCAGACTGAAAATAGCGTCTACAAGCTTGTTTTCAAAGCGTATGTAGTCCTTTGAGGAACGCTCAAGTGCAAATGGGAATTTTTGCGGACGGTAACCCGTAAAGCAACAGCTTTTGAAATCATTTGCCATTTTAAATATCTCCTTTTTCGTGGAGTAACCACATTTAGAATATCACTATTTATTATATCTGTCAACATTCGTAAAACTTGTCGCAAAAAGGCTACCGAATAAATAATGTTTTTAAGGGCTTTGCCTTGACAAAAAGCTCCATATTGGTATAATTATTAGTGGAAATATTAAAAACGGAGCTGATTTAATGTCTATTTTAGTTACCGGCGGTGCCGGCTATATCGGAAGCCATACCTGTGTTGAAATGATTAATGCAGGCTATGATGTTGTTGTTGTTGATAATCTCTCAAACAGTAATAAAAAATCTCTTGATAGAGTTAGCAAAATTACAGGAAAAGCTATAAAATTCTATGAAAACGATGTTCGCGACCGCACAGCTCTTCGCAAAATTTTCAGCGAAAATAAAATCGAGGCGGTTATACATTTTGCAGGTCTTAAGGCGGTAGGCGAATCGGTTAGAGAGCCGATTATGTACTACTCAAATAACCTTCAAAGCACATTGGCTCTTATCGAGGTTATGACCGAATTCAGCGTTAAAAAGATAGTTTTCTCTTCTTCAGCTACCGTTTACGGCGTTGCTACCGAAATGCCTCTTCGTGAGGGTATGCCTACAGGCGCTATCAACCCTTATGGCAGAACAAAGCTCTTTATAGAAGAAATTTTGCGCGACCTTTATGTATCGGACAATAGTTGGTCCATAGCGCTTCTTCGATACTTTAACCCCATCGGCGCCCACAAAAGCGGTACTATCGGTGAGGACCCAAGAGGAATTCCTAACAACCTTATGCCCTACATATCTCAGGTAGCGGTAGGAAAGCTCGAAAAGCTTCATGTTTTCGGAAATGACTATAATACAGTTGACGGTACGGGTGTTAGAGATTATATCCATGTTGTAGACCTAGCCATCGGTCACGTAAAGGCTCTCGATTGGGCGCTTAAAAACACCGCTTGTGAAGCAATAAACCTTGGAACAGGTAACGGTACAAGTGTTTTAGAGCTTCGTGATGCCTTTGTAAAGGCGTCAGGCATAGATGTGCCCTATGTTATAGACCCGAGAAGACCCGGCGACCCTGACGAAGTATATGCCGATGCATCAAAGGCAAAAGAGCTTTTAGGATGGGAAGCAAAGCTAGGAATTGCCGAAATGTGTGAGGACACATGGCGCTGGCAAAGCGGCAACCCTAAAGGATACGAAGATTAAACCAAAACGCTCTCGCAGTAAAATACTGCGAGAGCAAAAATTTAAAATTTCTGCCCGTGGCGCAGCTGGATAACGCAGCAGATTCCGATTCTGAAGAACAGGGGTTCGAATCCCTTCGGGCAGGCCAATTAAAAAGAGAATCGTTCCGTAAGGAATGGTTCTCTTTTTGATTTACTTCTATTAACGAAGGGATTCGAACAAGCCGTAAAAAAACAGTCCGGTGGACTGTTTTTTAGGCGCGGCAACGAGCGTCAGCGAGGCGATAGGTGCGGAAGCGCCGAGACAAAATCCCTTCGGGCAGGCCAGAAAAACCGACTTGTCGAAACAAGTCGGTTTTTCAGTTATATTCGCCTTACGGCGAGTTATATTGCTTCGCAGTGATATTCGGCTAAAGCCGAGCGATATTGCCCTTCGTGCAGTTTTAGAGGCGAATATAATATCACTGAAACCGTAGGTTTCAATATCACTTTTATGAAATAAAAATATCACTGTGCCTTAAGGCGCAATATCACTAAATATGTAAGAATTCTCCCAATCCATGATATTAACAAAATATTTATTGAAAATTCAATTTCTCTGCGGTATAATTAAAGAAAAAATAGGAGGACAAAATTATGAATACAAAAGTACATGAATTACTTAATCAGCAAATCAACAAGGAATTTTATTCCGCATATTTATACCTTGAATTTTCTAACTATTTTGAGGATGCAGGTCTTGATGGTTTTGCAAACTGGTATATGATTCAGGCTCAAGAGGAAAGAGACCACGCAATGCTTTTCTATACCTATCTTCAAAACGAAAATCAAAAGGTTACCCTTGAGGCTATTGATAAGCCCCAAAAAGAGCTTAATTGCCACATGGATGTACTTAAAGCAGGTCTTGAGCATGAAGAATATGTTACCTCGCTTATAAACGATATTTATGCTGCCGCTTACGAGGTTAAGGATTTCCGTACTATGCAGTTCCTTGACTGGTTTGTAAAGGAGCAGGGCGAGGAAGAAACCAACGCTAACGATTTGATTACCAAAATGGAATTGTTCGGTTCTGACCCCAAAAGCCTTTATATGCTAAATCAAGAGCTTGCAGGCAGAGTTTATTCCGCCCCCTCTTTAGTTTTATAATAACCGTATAAATTTAAGCGACAAAGAGTAAGGCCAAGCCTTGCTCTTTGTTTTTTTATATGATAAAATTATATTACCAGACCAAAAGTCGATTATACAATAATTTCCCCCAACTCAACTAACGGTATGTGTACTTTTTTTAAATCGAGCGGTATACTAACGGTGAAAGGAGAAAACATATGGAACAGTTAAAAATCGGAAAGTTCATTGCCGAGTGCAGAAAACGGGAAAATCTAACCCAAATGCAGTTGGCAGAGAAACTAAACATCACCGACAGGGCAGTATCAAAATGGGAAACAGGCAAGGCAATGCCCGATTCTTCCATTATGCTCGATTTATGTGAAATTTTGAAAATCACCGTAAATGATTTATTAAGTGGGGAGAAAATTACAATGGATAACTACAATAAAGAAATGGAAAACAAGCTTATTGAAATGGTAAAACAAAAAGAGCAAAGCGATAAAAGGTTGCTTCACGCAGAGATTATAATAGTTATATGCTGTCTTTTACCACTTATTGCTTCAATAATAATTGTTCAAATTGTGCCGTTGGAAGAATGGTTAAGTGCAGTAATCGTTTTATCAAGTTTAATTCCTCTTTTAATCGCAACTCCTTTCGCAATAAAAATTGAGCAAAAAGCAGGCTACTATGAGTGCCAAAAGTGCTCACATAGACATATTCCTAAATACAGCAGTGTGTTATGGGCAATGCATATTAACAGAACAAGATATATGAAATGCCCGAAATGCAAGCAGTTTTCTTGGCAGAAAAAGGTAATAAGCGAAAAGCAAGACGGACGGTAAAATACCGTCCGTCTTTTTATTTTGCTGCAAATTTTTAAATTATTCTTCGCTGAAATCTTCTTTTCCTACGCCGCAGAGAGCACACTGAAAATCATCGGGAAGGTCTTCAAACTTAGTACCGGGTGCTATTCCCTGCTCTGCAAAACCCTCTGCCTCATCGTATACCCAACCGCATACATTGCAAACATACTTCTTCATAAGTTTTTCCTCCGTAAAATTTATTTTATTAATTCATCGGCTAAAGCCGAGATTTGACCTTTATTATCTTCATTCATTGCCGAGAGTATTTTAACCTCATTTTCGGCAAAGGTTAGGTTTATGCTCTTTTCAAGCATACCTTTCATCACCTTAGCGGCATTTGGCACCCAGCTTCCGTTTTCAATAATGCCGATTTTGCGGTTTTTAAAGCCACGCTCGGTAAGGTGATTTATAAATTCCCTCATAAACGGGAAGATATCGTTATTATAGGTTGTTGTCGCAAGAACGAGCTTTGAATAACGGAAAGCGTCCTCTACAGCCTCTGCCATATCGCATCTTGCAAGGTCGTTTACAACGACCTTTACGGCACCCTTTTCTAAAAGCTTACTCTTTAAAAGCTCTACCGCTTTTTTGGTGTTGCCGTAAACCGAGGTATAGGCAATCATTATTCCCTCTTCTTCAGGCTGATAGCTCGACCAAGTATTATATAAATCAATATAAAACCCTAGATTTTCGCTTAAAACGGGACCGTGAAGCGGGCAGATTTTTTCGATTTCAAGCTTCGCCGCCTTTTTAAGCACCGCCTGAACCTGAGCACCGTATTTGCCAACGATACCTATATAATAGCGTCTCGCCTCACATACCCAATCTTCATCAACATCAAGAGCTCCAAACTTTCCGAAAGCATCGGCAGAGAAAAGCACCTTATCAGTGCTATCATAGGTCATTATGACCTCAGGCCAATGCACCATTGGTGCAGTTATAAAGGTAAGGGTATGTTGTCCGAGATTTAAGGTGTCACCTTCGCCGACTGCTATCTGCCTATCGGCAAAATCGGTGCCGAAAAAATTTTTACACATTGTAAACGCCTTTTGTGACGCCACTATTTTTGCACCTTTATATTTGTTTGCAAAATTAAATATATTAGCAGAATGGTCAGGCTCCATATGAGAAACAATCAGATAATCAGGACTTCTTCCCTCAAGAGCTTTTTCTATATTTAAAAACCATTCCTCGCCGAAAGCGGCATCAACCGAGTCCATTATCGCAATTTTTTCATCGATTATTGCATAAGAATTATATGCCATTCCGTTCGGCACGATATATTGACCTTCGAAAAGGTCAATTTTATGATCATTTACACCGATATATTTAATATTCCTTGTAATCACCAAATTACACCTCTTTATGTATTCTCACCTATTATTTTATCATTAAACATTATAATTTTCAATCAATAATTTTTCCGTCGGTAGATATTGTTACAACCTGCCACGGAATAAACTTTCCGCTTTGTTGCAGCGCCTTTTTTACTGCGTTTTCAATACCGCCACAGCATGGCACCTCCATACGAACAACCTTTACACTTTTTATATTGTTTTCAGAGATTATTCGGGTAAGCTTTTCTGAATAATCTCCTTCATCAAGCTTAGGACAACCAATTAAGGTTATATGATTTCTTATGAAATCGTTATGGAAATTGCCGTAGGCGTAAGCTGTACAGTCGGCAGCTATAAGCAGATTTGCGCCGTCAAAATAAGGGGCGTTTGGCGGCACTAGCTTTATCTGACAGGGCCACTGAGAAAGCTCGCTTTTAACACTCGCTGTTGTGGGTACCTGTTTACGCTCTCGCTTAATTGCCTTAGCATTTGTACCGGGGCAACCGCAAGGCAGTGTTGCCGACATCCTTTGTGCTTTTGCTTTAAGCACCGCCGCCTCATTATATTCGGGGGCTTCTCTTTCTTCAAAGCTTATGGCGTTTGTAGGGCAAGCGGGGAGGCAATCGCCTAGTCCGTCACAGTAATCCTCTCGCATTAATACCGCCTTACCGTTTACCATTTCTATTGCGCCCTCGTGGCAGGCCGCAGCGCAAGCACCGCAGCCATTACATTTTTCACTGTCTATCTTAATTATTTTTCTAATCATATTCTTTCTCCTAAAAGCATTTTCCGTTTTTGCAGTCTTCGGTATTGCCTCCCTTATAGCAAAGCTCATTTGGGCACTGCCCGTTTTCTAAAATCATTTTAATGTTCTCTACCGTTGTTTCTGCGATATTATCGAGCGCTTCCTCGGTTAAAAAAGCCTGATGCGAAGTAACTATAACATTCGGCATCGAGATAAGCCTTGCTAGAATATCATCCTCAACAATGTGCTGCGAGTTATCCTCGAAAAAGAGGTCAGCCTCCTCCTCGTAAACATCAAGGCAAGCGGCTCCTACCTTTCTAGACTTAATTCCCTCAAGCAGTGCTTCAGCGTCAACAAGGGCTCCTCTCGAGGTGTTAAGAATAACCACACCCTTTTTGCACTTATCTATAGCATTATCGTCGATAATATGATGGGTTTCTTCGGTTAAGGGGCAGTGAAGCGAGATTATATCGCTCTTTTCAAAAAGCTCATCGAGAGAGCAATATTTTACCGTATCGCCGTTATCAATTTCTTTTGCGGGGAATTTATCAAAGGCTAATACCTTCATTCCAAAGCCTTTGCATATATCTATAAAAACTCTGCCTATCTTACCCGTTCCGATAACGCCGACCGTTTTTCCATGCAAATCAAAGCCCGTCATACCCGAAAGACTGAAGTTAAAATCTCTTGAGCGGATATACGCCTTGTGTATTCTTCTGATAGAGGTCAGCAGCAGCGCTATTGTATGCTCTGCTACGGCATAGGGCGAATAGGCGGGTACTCTTACAATATGGAGCTTTCCCTTAGCATACTTTACATCAACATTATTAAAGCCCGCACACCTGAGCGCTATCACCTTTACCCCAAGCTCGTATAGTTTATCTATAACCGCCGCATCTACTGTGTCGTTTACGAAAACGCACACGCCGTCAAAACCGCCTGCAAGACGCGCCGTATCCTCATTAAGTTTTGTTTCAAAATATTTGAATTCAATTCCGCTTTTTGACGAATACGCCTCAAAAGAGGATTTGTCATAGGATTTTGCATCAAAAAATGCTATTTTCATAAATAACCTCCTTGATTTTCTAAAAAGAGTATATTATAATATATCCAAAAAGTATGTTGAATTTTCAACAAAACGGAGATTTTATGAAAAAATATTTAAAAATTTTAAAAAAATGCCCTCTTTTTTACGGAATTGAGGAGGAAGAGCTTTTAAGGCTACTATCCTGCCTTGGCGCTAAAGTGGACAGCTACGATAAAAAATACACCGTTTTCCGTGAAGGAAGTCAGGCAAAATATTTAGGCATTGTGCTCTCAGGCTCGGTGCAAATTATAAGCATTGACTATTTTGGAAACCGAAACATAATTACCGAAGTGTATGAAGCCGAGCTTTTTGGCGAAGCTTTTGCCACCGCAGATGTTGCCCAAATTCCTGTGCAGATTATTGCAAACAAGCCCGCAGAAATTATGCTTATAGATATGACCCACATTCTTCACACCTGTAAAAATGTCTGCGGCTTTCATCAAAAGCTTATTTTTAATATTATGAGGGACCTTGCCGAAAAAGCCATATTTTTTCACTCGAAAATGGAAATTATTTCAAAGCGGACAACAAGAGAAAAGTTGCTCGCATATCTTGCAGATATGGCTAAAAGGTCGGGACAGAAAAGCTTTTATATCCCCTTTGACCGTCAAGAGCTTGCCGACTTTTTAGGTGTTGACAGAAGCGGCTTATCTGTAGAAATAGGTAAGCTTAAAAGCGAAGGAATTATAGAAGCCCAAAAAAATTATTTTAAACTAAATTAAAAACGGTAGGAATTTATCCTACCATTTTCATTTTAATTGATTTTTCCGTAGAGGGGGGCTTCGATATCCTTTTTAGGTTCTCTAACGGGTGCCTCCACCTTGTTGCTTGGGCGGTCGTTTCTTCTGCCGCGACCTGAGTTTCTGCCTCTGCCGCCGTCA
Source organism: Oscillospiraceae bacterium (assembly GCA_029227055.1). Classification (GTDB taxonomy): domain Bacteria; phylum Bacillota; class Clostridia; order Oscillospirales; family Acutalibacteraceae; genus UBA737. Next base: position 28,070 of record JAQXZE010000016.1, read on the forward strand.
CGCCTTTGCGGACGGATATCTCCGCCCTCAACAGCGATTACAACGCGTCTGCCTGAACCTTCACCGAAGGAGTTAGAAACAACACCCTCAATATTCTGAACTGCAGTATGAATTATACGGCGCTCATAGGGGTTCATCGGCTCTAATGTGCGGTTCTTTCCTGTGCGGAGAACCTGTTCGCTTACACGCTTTGCAAGGTCAGTTAATGTCTGCTCTCTTCTCTGACGGTAATCGCCGATATTAAGAGATACCTTATAGTATCCGCCGGCTCCGTTTGCAGCCAGGCCTACTAAATACTGAAGAGCATCCAAGGTCTCGCCTCTGTGACCGATAATCACGCCAAGGCCTTCGCCGTCAAGCATAATATATGTGCAGCCCTCACGCTCTGCCACCTTGATTGCAACATCCTTGCAGGCAAACTGCTCTAAAATTGTGCGAAGATATGAAACTGCCTTTGCAGCCTGAGAATCGGCAGCAAGTGCAGCTTCATCAACCGCATCACTAAAATCGTCAACCACAGCAGGTGCTTCTGCCTTTGCAGGCTTCTTTTCTGCCTCTACTGCTTTTTTCTGCGCAGGCTTTTTATCCTTCTTTTCAGGTTTTACAGGAGCCTTTTCATTGCGCTTACGGGGAGCTTTTTTGGGGGCTGCGTCGGGAAGCTCAATAAAAGCCTTAACCTCTGCCTTAGCGCCGCCAAATATACCTAAAACCTTTTTCTTAGGGGTTGATAATACTTCAAATTCTACATCGTCTTCAGGCTTGGCGCCAAGCTGTAAACGGGCATCTTCTAAAGCCTCTTCTATAGTATCGCCATAGCCTATTGCTTCTTTAATCAAAAGGATTTTCCTCCTTACTCACTTGCCGAATCAGTTTCGGCTTTTTTCTTATATTTAATTTCTATGTCGGCCACCATACTAAGCTCTTTAGCGCGTTCTTTTGCTAAAACCTTATTAGGACCGTAAAACTCTTGCATAAAATACTGAATAAATCCGCCGATTAGTGACGAGCAAATCCAATAGAAACCTACGCCGCCCGGCAAAGTAAAGCCGATGAAAAGGGATAATAAGGGCATTGTAAGCATCATACCCGCCATACTAGGCGCATCAGGATTAAGCCTCTTCTGCTGCTTTAAAGAGAGGAAGCTTGTGAGCATCTGAGCTGCAAATGCTAAAATCGGAATAAGCCAGATAATTTTGAAATCGTTGAAGATATCAAAAGAAAAATGCGGCTTTTCGGTAAGGTTGATTCCAAAGAAAGTGAAATCCAAATCGCCGAGCTTTTCGGCAATTTCTGCACTTATAGAGGGGTCTTTACGAACAGCAGAAATAATCTCAAGCTCTGCCGATGTACTAGCTTTAGAAGAAATTTCCAAAGTTTTCTTAACTGCTTCTATAGTAGCAGACGGAATGTGCATAAGATAGGTTAACGGCTGCATAATGAGATAATAAATACTCATCATGAGTACAAGACGCAAAATCATAGGAAGGCAGCCGCCCGACATCGAGATTTTTTCCTCTTGATAAAGGCGCTGCATTGCTTCGTTGTATTTTTGCTTATCGTCACCGAAACGCTTTTTAAGTTCATCAAGCTTAGGCTTGATTCTTAACTGCTGTACGGAAGATTTCTGACTCTTAATAGTAAGCGGTATTAACAAAAGATTTATAAAAAGAGTAAAAATAAATACCGAAGCGGCAAATTTGCCGCCAACAAAGCCTGCTATGGATTCAAGAACCCAACCGAGAGGCTTGTTTATAATGTTGAACAGGGACTGCATAATAAAGCCCTTCCTTTCAAAAATTCAGGTGTAATTGAAGGTTTTATTTATCCGTGCGCTTTTGCGGTACGGGGTCATACCCACCCTTACAAAAGGGATTGCAACGCAAAATACGCCAAACCGCAAGAAACGAGCCTTTAAAGGCTCCATGCGTACTAATCGCCTCTATAGCGTAGGCCGAACAGGTAGGGTTAAACCTACAACACGAGGGTTTGAGCGGCGAAATATTCTTTCTATAAAACCTTATAAGTCCTATCAAAAAACGACTAATCAGATTCATTTTCACACCAGAAGCCAGCCGAAACAAGCTGATTTTTTAGAATTTTAGCAACCTCGGTGCTCTTAACACCGAGAATACGGGTTCTGGCAACAATTACTAACTCACTGCCTTTTGGAATGCACGGCAAACATTCTCTAAAAGCGGCGGTAATAACCCTTTTTGCGCGGTTTCGCTGAACTGCACCGCCAAGCTTTTTAGTGGCAGTAATGCCAAGATAAACCCCGTTCCCCTTGCCCTTTCGGACATAGGTTACAATTACGGGCGAAACAAATGATTTCCCGCGGTGGTATAAACGCCTAAAGCTACCATTGGATTTAAGCTTTGCATAACTTTTCATAACACTATACTTCCAATTAAAAGGAAAAGCCACATTCAGTGGCTTTTAGTAGGTTAACTGCTTTCTTCCCTTTGCTCTACGGCGAGCAAGTACCTTACGACCGTTTGCAGTAGCCATTCTCTTTAAAAAACCGTGCTCTTTTTTACGGTGAATTTTCTTAGGCTGATAAGTTCTTTTCACTGATAAACCCTCCTTTTAGGTTTTTATTTATCGAATAATCGAAATTGAATTATTAAGAGAAATTCCTGCCGTGGCAAATCTCCCCTTATAAACATTGCCTATAGATTATACCTCAAAACCCTATAGATTGTCAATAAAAATTTTGTTTTGCGGACAAATTACACTTCCTTTTATCAACCTTTTATATCAAAATCATAAAAAGCTCCCAAAACGCCGCGTAAAACTTGCAATTTCCCTCTTAAAAAAAGAAAAAAGCCCCACCGAACAAACGGTGGGGCTTAATTAAAATTTACCTATATTAACTACTTAAAATTATTCGTTAATCTTAGTAACAACACCGGAACCTACGGTTCTACCACCCTCACGGATAGCGAAACGAAGACCCTCTTCGATAGCGATAGGAGTGATGAGCTCAACGTCCATCTCTACGTTATCACCAGGCATGCACATTTCTGTGCCTGCAGGAAGAGATACAACACCGGTAACGTCTGTAGTTCTGAAGTAGAACTGAGGACGATAGTTGTTGAAGAAAGGAGTATGACGACCGCCTTCTTCTTTATTTAATACGTAAACCTGGCCATGGAACTTAGTGTGGGGGTTGATGGAGCCGGGTTTGCAAAGAACCTGACCACGCTCAACTTCGTCACGTGATACACCACGGAGAAGAGCACCAACGTTATCGCCAGCCTCACAGTAATCAAGAGTCTTTCTGAACATTTCCATAGAAGTAACAACTGTCTTCTTGCGCTCTTCAGTAAGACCGATGATTTCAACTTCGTCACCAGCATTAAGCTTACCGCGCTCAACACGACCTGTAACAACGGTACCACGACCGGAAATTGTCATAACGTCCTCAACGGGCATTAAGAAAGCTAAATCAGCCTTACGGTCGGGAGTAGGAATGTAGCTGTCAACAGCGTCCATAAGCTCAGCGATAGGAGCATATACCGGATCAGCAGGATCGGTAGAAGCGCTATCAAGAGCCTTGAAAGCAGAACCCTTAACGATAGGTGTATCGTCGCCAGGGAACTCATACTTATCAAGAGTCTCACGGATTTCCATCTCAACGAGTTCGAGAAGCTCTTCGTCGTCAACGAGGTCGGTCTTGTTCATGAATACTACGATGTAAGGAACGCCAACCTGACGAGCAAGGAGAAGGTGCTCCTTGGTCTGAGCCATCGGGCCATCGGTAGCAGCGATAACGAGGATAGCACCGTCCATCTGAGCAGCACCGGTGATCATGTTCTTAACATAGTCAGCATGTCCGGGGCAGTCAACGTGAGC
>JAQXZE010000017.1 GCA_029227055.1 Oscillospiraceae bacterium
ATGGACTGCTTGGGATGCTGACATTCCAGTATTCATTTTTCATTAGTTTTGAATTGTACATGTCTGTAATTGATTCTGTTTTTTATTTAACTGATACGCGGCGTCTTGATGTTTATGTGTCAGAAATTGCCGAAATTTCCCGTTCCAGAGCAGTTTCGTTAATTGAGGCAGGAAATGTACTACTTAATGGAAAAACTGCTTCAAAGAACGCTAAACTTAATTTTGGAGATACCATTTCGGTCACTTTACCTGATTTAGAGGCACCAAAGGCTGAGCCTGAGAATATTCCTATTGATATCGTATATGAAGACGACGATTTGCTTGTTGTAAACAAGCCTAAGGGTATGGTTGTTCATCCCGCAGCAGGACATTACAGTGGTACGCTTGTTAACGCTATTCTTTGGCATTGCGGAGACTCACTTTCAGGCATTAACGGTGTTTTGCGCCCTGGAATAGTTCATAGAATTGATAAAAATACAAGTGGTCTTTTAATGATTGCTAAAAATGATAATTCTCATCAGTTTTTAGCTGAGCAGATTAAAGAACATAGCTTTACAAGAGAATATGAGGCTGTAGTTTACGGAAATTTTAAAGAAGACGAAGGTATCGTTAATGCTCCTATCGGAAGACATCCGACAAGGCGCAAGGAAATGACTGTAACTGATAAAAACAGTCGAAACGCTGTAACACATTACCATGTATTAAACAGGCTCAACGGATTTACCCATTTAAGACTCCGTCTTGAAACGGGAAGAACACATCAAATTCGTGTTCATATGGCGCATATCGGGCATCCTGTAGCGGGAGACGATGTTTACGGTCCTAAAAAAGTGATTACCGCTTTGAACGGACAGTGTTTACACGCAAAAAAGCTTGGGTTTCTTCATCCTACAACAAAAGAATTTTTAGAATTTGAAAGTGAATTGCCTGAGTATTTTGTGGACTTTTTAAAGAGGTGTAAATAATGGGGTTGTTTGATAACTGTCTTCTCGCAAGCGACCTTGACGGTACACTTATACTTGGCGATATAATTCCCAAAAGAAATATAGATGCAATTGAGTATTTTACCTCACAGGGCGGAATTTTTTCTGTTGCTACAGGAAGAAGTCCTGCCGCAGTTGACGGTATATTTAAACATTTTAAAAATATTGGACCGTCTGTTTTTACAAACGGCAGTGTAATCTTTGATTATTCTAAAGGCAGGATGTTAAATCAATGCTTTTTATCAAATAATTGCAATAAGGCTATAAATGAAATTTTAGAGTTTGGCGTCAATGTTGGTATACAGGCTCATCATAACGGGAAAATATATGTGCCCGTTATGACAGAAAATCTAAAACACCATATTGAATACGAATTTATTAAACACATAAATTGCACGGTTGATGAAGCAATTAAATTACCTCTGAATAAAGTAATGTACCTTATAGACGAACAGGACAAAGTAGATGAAATTATGAATAAACTTTCTGTTTTAAATAAAGACTGTGATTTTGTAATATCATCTGCAACTTTTTCCGGAAATTTTTATAAAGTAATAGAGCAATGCCCAAAAAACGTCACTAAAGCTGATGGTTTAAATTATTTGCTAAAGGAATTTAAAATTAAAGAGGGTAATTTTTTCGCTATTGGCGATTATTATAATGATGCTACTATGATTAAATCTGCAGACATAGGTGCCGCTGTTTTGGAATCTCCCGACGATGTAAAATCCTTGGCGGATTTTCTTTCTGGTTCTGCAAAAGACGGTGCAGTTGCAGATTTTATCGAGTATTTATCAAAAAATAGGAGTAGATATTAAGTTTATGGATGCAAAAAAAATTAAAGAACTTCAAAAGCAAGCATGTAAGGTCAGAATCGGCATTATTGAGGCTGTTCACAGTGCAAAATCCGGTCACCCGGGCGGTTCATTGTCTTCGGCAGATATAGGTACATACCTCTATTTTGAAGAAATGAATATTGACCCTAAAAATCCCAAGGCAGAGAATAGAGACAGATTTGTTCTTTCAAAAGGTCACTGTGCACCTATGCTTTATTCTGTTCTCGCTAACAGAGGCTATTTCGATGTTGCTGAGCTTAATACACTTCGCCGTATTGATTCTCGTCTTCAGGGACATCCCGATATGAAGCATATACCCGGTGTTGATATGTCTTCTGGCTCACTTGGTCAAGGCATTTCTTGCGCTGTCGGTATGGCTTTATCAGCAAAGCATTTTGGAAATGATTTTAATGTTTACACACTTTTAGGTGACGGTGAAATCGAAGAAGGACAGGTTTGGGAGGCTGCTATGTTTGCGGCAAATAAAGGTCTTTCTAATCTTACCGCCATTGTTGACTATAACAATCTTCAAATTGACGGTAGTATTGAAGAAGTCAATTCTCCGGCTCCCATTGATAAGAAGTTTGAGGCATTTAATTGGCATACTATTATCATTGATGGTCACAATTTTGATGAAATTGAAGCAGCCTTCAATGAAGCAAAAACTATTGATAAGCCCGTTGCAATTATTGCAAAGACAGTTAAGGGCAAGGGTGTTTCTTTTATGGAAAACAATGTAAGTTGGCATGGTTCTGCTCCAAATGATGAACAGTATGCGCAGGCTATTGAAGAGTTAAATGCCACTCTGAAGGCTTTAGATTAAGGGGGTAGGAAAAATATGTCAGATGTAATTAAAAGTGCTACAAGAGCCGCTTTTGGTAAAGGTTTAATAAAACTAGGTCAAGAACGCGACGATTTTATAGTTCTTGATGCAGACCTTGCTGCTGCTACACAAACAGGAAAATTCAAAGCCGCTTTTCCTGATAGATTTTATGACTGCGGTATTGCAGAACAGAATATGATTTCTATAGCTGCAGGTATAGCTGCTACAGGTAAAAAGGTAGTTGCAAGTTCTTTTGCTATGTTTGCGGCCGGTAGAGCATACGAGCAAATCAGAAATTCTATCGGTTATCCTCATCTTAATGTAATTATAGGCGCTACACACGCCGGTGTTTCTGTTGGTGAGGACGGTGCTACTCATCAGTGCTGTGAAGATATTGCTTTAATGCGTACAATTCCTGGTATGACGATTATTAATCCTGCCGACGAGGTTGAAGCAATTAAAGCTTTAGAGGCTGCATTTGAGCTTGACGGACCTGTTTATATGCGCTTTGGCAGACTTGCAGTTCCGATAATTTTCGATGATGATTATGCCTTTGAAATCGGAAAAGCAAAAACCTTAAAAGATGGAAATGATGTAACCGTTATTGCTACGGGATTGCTCGTAAATGAAGCATTGATTGCTTATGATATCTTAAAGAACGAGGGAATTAATGCTAGAATCATTAATATGGCAACCATTAAACCTTTAGATAATGAAGCTGTAATTAAAGCCGCAAAAGAAACAGGTGTTATTGTTACTGCAGAAGAACACAATATTATCGGTGGACTTGGCAGTGCTGTAGCTGAGGTTGTTGCTGAAAACTGTCCTGTGCCTGTGTTAAGACTAGGTGTCAACGATGTCTACGGTCATTCCGGCCCTGCAGATGCCTTACTTGACGAATTCGGACTCAGAGCCGCAAATATTGTAGAACTCGCTAAAAAGGCAGTAAATCTTAAAAAGTAAAAAAAATAAAGCTCTTACAGAACAAAATCTGTAAGAGCTTTTTTATGCTTCAATTTTTAATGAGTGATTCTCCGGTCATTTCTTCAGGCTGAGTTAAACCTAAAAGTTTAATAATTGTGGGAGAAATATCGCAAAGACGACCGCCCTCACGAAGCTCACATTCCTTTCCTATAACAGAGAAGGGAACAGGGTTAGTTGTGTGTGCAGTAAAGGGGGAGTTATCTGTATCAAGCATTCTGTCTGCGTTTCCGTGGTCAGCAGTAAGTAATACTACACCGCCCATTTTAAGAGTGCTGTCACAAACTCTACCAACACAGGTATCAACCGCTTCAACAGCCTTAACAGCTGCATCAAAAAAGCCCGTATGACCTACCATATCGCAGTTGGCAAAATTCAGAATAATAACATCGTATTCGCCGCTTTCGATAGCAGAGCATACCTTGTCACAAACCTCAAATGCGCTCATTTCAGGCTGAAGGTCGTATGTTGCAACCTTTGGTGAATTAATAAGTGTTCTGTCCTCGCCGTCAAACATAACCTCACGGCCGCCGTTGAAGAAGAAGGTTACATGGGCATATTTTTCAGTTTCAGCAATTCTTAACTGCTTTAAATTATTAGCAGCTAAAAATTCGCCTAAGGTGTTAATTAGGGACTGCGGTTTAAATGCAACCTCAACATTCGGCATAGAAGCGTCATACTGTGTCATACAAACATAGAAAACATTCTTTCTGCCGCCGATACGCTCAAAACCGTCAAAATCATCGTCAACAAACGTTCTTGTGATTTCGCGTGCGCGGTCAGGACGGAAGTTAAAGAATATTAAGCTATCACCGTCATTAATTCTTGCGGTATCTTCAACAATTGTAGGAAGAACAAATTCATCTGTAAGGAATTTTCCGTCTTCATCCTTTATTGTATAGGACTCTCTTACGGTTTTTGCAGCATCGTTTGTGATAACGCCCTCGCCGTAAACCAATGCCGCATAAGCCTTAGAAACGCGCTCCCATCGGTTATCACGGTCCATACCGTAGAATCTTCCCATAACAGTGGCAAGCTTTCCGCAGCCTATTTCTGCTAATTTTTCGTTTAATGTATCAATAAAGTCTGCAGCACTAGCAGGGGGAACATCGCGGCCATCTAATAAAGCGTGAATATATACTTTTTTAAGACCGTTTTTCTTTGCAAGGTTTACAAGAGCATATAAATGCTCGATATGACTGTGAACACCGCCGTCAGATAAAAGTCCCATTAAATGAATGGAACTGTTATTTGCTTTACAGTTTTCAACTGCTTTTAGAAAGACTTCATTTGTATAGAAATCTCCGTCAACGATTGATTTTGTAATACGGGTGAGCTCCTGATATACAATTCTGCCAGCACCAATATTAGTATGTCCTACTTCACTGTTGCCCATCTGTCCTGCAGGGAGACCAACATCCATACCCGAAGCACCAATCTCTGTAGTAGGGCACTCACTGAATATTTTATCAAGACGGGGAGTATTAGCAAATTTAATAGCATTGCCTACAACTTCGGTATTAATACCGAAACCGTCCATAATGGTTAAAACGATAGGTTTTTTCATTATTTTCTCCTGTACTTAAAATTTGGGCGCACTATTAACTGTGCGCCCGTTAAATTTTTATAAATTACTTGCTTGCAGCCTTTACAATTACAGAAAAATCTTCTGCTTTAAGGGAAGCGCCGCCAATAAGACCGCCGTCAACATTAACCTTTGCTACTAATTCATCTGCATTTTTAGCGTTCATAGAACCGCCGTACTGAATTGTAACTGTCTCTGCAACATCAGCACCGTATGCTTCAGCGATAGCTGCACGAACAAATCCGTTACCTTCATCTGCCTGTTCTGCAGTAGCTGTAACGCCTGTACCGATTGCCCAAACAGGCTCATAAGCGATTATAACGTTCTTAAGCTGCTCAGCTGTAACATTTGTAAGAGCCATCTTTGTCTGATATTTTAAAAGTGTTTCGGTATAGCCGAGTTCACGCTGCTCTAATGTTTCACCAACACATACGATTGCGGTAAGACCTGCATTAAGTGCTGCAAGTGTGCGAAGGTTTACAGTCTGGTCTGTTTCACCAAAGTACTGTCTTCTTTCGCTATGTCCGATTACAACATATTTAACACCTGATTCAACAAGCATCTGTGCGGAAATTTCGCCTGTATATGCGCCGCTCTCTTTGAAGTGAACATTTTCTGCACCAATCTCAATGTTAGAACCTTCTGCAGCAGCAACTGCGGCAGGGATATCAATAAAGGGTACACAAAGTACAACCTTACAGTCAGCACCTGCAACTAATGGCTTCATTTCGTTAATAAGAGCAGTAGTTTCTGCGGGAGTTTTGTTCATTTTCCAGTTACCAGCGATAACTGCATTTCTTTTTTGTTTGTTCATAAGTAATTCTCCTATTCTAAATGTATAAACGCAAATTCAGGGCAGAGCTCACACCAAAAGGGGAGAACTGCCCTTGATTAATTTCAGATTATTTATCGTTAAGTGCTGCAATACCGGGAAGCTCTTTACCCTCAAGGAATTCAAGGGAAGCGCCGCCACCTGTAGAGATATGGGTCATCTTATCGCCAAATCCCATTGTGTTAACAGCTGCTGCAGAGTCACCACCGCCGATAACAGTTACTGCGTCGGTATCAGCAAGGCTCTGTGCTACGGCTAATGTACCCTTTGCAAGAGTGGGGTTTTCAAATACGCCCATAGGTCCGTTCCAAACAACTGTTTTAGCACTCTTAACTTCGTTAGCGTAAAGTTCAGCTGTCTTAGGTCCGATATCAACGCCCTCTCTGTCAGCAGGAATCTTATCTGCATCAACAACTAAAGTATCAACAGGTGCATCAATCGGGTCAGGGAAGTTAGCTACTGTAGTGCAGTCGATAGGAAGTAAAATCTTAACGCCCTTTTCTTCAGCTTTTGCCATCATATCACGGCAGTAATCAATCTTGGTATCATCAACAAGTGATAAACCAACTGTATATCCCTTAGCAGCAAGGAATGTGTAAGCCATACCGCCGCCGATAATGAGTGTATCAGCCTTAGTAAGAAGGTTTTCGATAACAGGAAGCTTGCTATCAACCTTAGCGCCGCCTAAAATGCAAACGAAGGGACGAGCGGGGTCTTCAACTGCATTACCGAGATATTTAAGCTCTTTACCGATAAGATAACCGGCAACTGCTTCTTTAACGTGGGAAACTACGCCAACTGTTGAGCAGTGAGCTCTGTGTGCAGTACCGAATGCATCGTTAACAAAGATATCAGCAAGAGAACCGAGCTCAGCAGAGAAAGCTTCGCCGTTCTTGGTTTCTTCAGCGCGATAACGGGTGTTTTCAAGTAAAACAACATCGCCATCGTTCATAGCAGCAACAGCAGCTTTTGCATTTTCGCCAACAACATTATCATCAGCTGCAAATACAACCTCTTTGCCTAAAAGCTCAGAAAGTCTCTTTGCAACGGGTGCTAATGAAAACTCAGGCTTAGGTTCGCCCTTCGGCTTGCCAAGATGTGAGCAAAGGATAACCTTACCGCCATCATTTATAAGCTTTTTAATAGTGGGAAGAGCCGCATTGATGCGGTTTTCGTCGGTAATAACGCCGTTTTTAAGCGGAACGTTAAAATCACAACGAACTAATACCTTTTGACCTTTAACATTAATGTCATCAACTGTCTTTTTGTTAAGTGCGTTCATGAGTAACATCCTTTCGGTTTGTTAATTTTTTTACAATATTTATTGTACCACATTTTAGTAATTTTTCAACTATATTTTTTACCCAAAATAAAAAAATATTAATCGTTATCCCATTTATAATTATGCAATTCACCAAAATTCTCAAGAGAAGGGAAGTCCCACTGTCTCAAAATCTCATAAACCCCGATTGCAACCGAGTTCGAGAGGTTTAAGCTTCTTATATCATTCTGCATCGGAATTCTAACACATCGTTCAGGATTTTTAAGAAGAAGCTCTTCAGGTAAACCTCTAGTTTCTTTACCGAAAAGTATATAACAGTTATCGGGATATTGAACCTCGGAATATGTATGTCTAGCTTTTGTAGTAAAGTAAAAGAATTCACCGCTATTTTTAGAAAAGAAATCTTCCAAGCTATCATAGTAAGTTATATCGAGATATTGCCAATAATCAAGACCAGCCCTTTTAAGCTTCTTATCGTCAATTTTAAACCCCATAGGACCTACAAGGTGCAGACGGGCGCCTGTAGCGGCACAAGTTCTTGCAACATTACCAGTGTTTTGCGGGATTTCAGGTTCAACCATAACTATGTTAATTATCGCCATAAATTTTCTCCTAAAATTTTTTTATTATTATGTTTAATTAGTGCTTGTAAAGTAATTGTTTTATTAGTATAATATCAAATATACGGGGTGATATTATTATGAAAAAACATTCAGCAATACTTAATAGGGTAGAGCAGTACAAACAAAAACAAGGTATTAATTATACAAACTCAAGCAGCCGCATTTTTCTAATACTAAAAGTGTTTTTATCTGTGTTTTTCACTTGGAGTGTCATAATGAATTTATTAACAATTCTAAGCTGGTCTTTAAGAATAGGCACAGAAAGCTTTAAATATGTATCAGATAATTTTTATACCATTCTATTTCTCACTATTTTAAGCATAATAGGGTTCGTTTTTGTATTTACAAAACTAAAATTAGTCGGTACTATAATTTTGCCAATTCCATCTATATATACAATGTTTGTTTATGCGCCGCTTTTAGAGGACGCAACCAACACACTTGGTTATAAAACAATTTTCTTCACAAGACACGTAATCCCAAATGTCGCAATTGCTATTATCGCTTTGATAATGCTATCGATTATATTGTTTGCGCATTTTAAATCTATTAGTCTTTATAAAAATACCGAAAAAACCATCTATAAGGAATACGCGGATAAAAAAGAAAAGAACAATCTTGATATAACTTGGGAAGAGTATTTAGATACAATTGAATAATTATGTTGTTTTTTGTTATAAAATCTTTAAAAGGGAATTAAACAAAACTATTTATTTACCCAATTAAAATTTTATATCCAATTATACAAAATGAATGTTTTGTATAATTAAGGGAAGTGATTAGATATAAAAATTGGGGTTATAAGCACTTTTAATGTTGTTTGTAGCATTTTGCGGTGTTTATATTATATCTCACATTAAATTATATCTTTATGTGTATTTTAAAACATTTTATATTTTACATTTCATAAAATTATTTTTAAAATTATAAAATTTTCTCTCATCGTTTCCTTTTGTTTGATTAATAGTTTTATATGTAAAGAAAAAAGCTATCGCATGAGAAAATGCGTAAATTTTATAAAAGAGCTTAAATTAGTGCCTTTTAATTTTTTTCTTTATGTAGCTTTCATCAAATCCAAAAAAGTTATCGGATGAGCATTTTTTAGTGATATGCAATTAATTAGATATAATACATTATAAAAATTCTGCACAAAAGCATTATAAATAAAGTATCAGCTTTTCCCTTTGATGCGGCCTTATTAAGATTATCAGATGTGCCTCTAATTAAATTAAGATAAACTTACTAACGGATAATTGTTATTTTTTTAACAATTATCCGTTTCTCTTTTTATATTATTATAAAAATTAGCCTAAAGTTGCGGCAACAACCGCTTTGATGGTATGCATACGGTTTTCAGCTTCGTCGAAAACTATGGACTGTTTGCTTTCAAAGACTTCGTCGGTAACCTCCATAGCATCCCTGTCGAACTTCTCACCCATTTCCCTACCGACTACAGTTTTAAGGTCGTGATAAGCAGGTAAACAATGCATAAATACTACATTTTTGCCGGCGTTATCCATTATTGTTTTATTAACCTGATAAGGTGATAGCTCATTTATACGCTCTTCCCAAACGCTTAATGGCTCACCCATAGAAACCCAAACATCTGTATAGACTACATCAGCGTTTTTAGTGGCTTTTATCGGGTCGGTTTCAAAGCTCAATGTTGCTCCGCTTTCTGCAGCAATTTTCTGACACTCAGCAATTAATTCCTTATTAGGAAAATACTTTTCAGGCGCACATGCCGTAAAGTTTAGTCCCATTTTAGCACAGCCGACCATAAGTGAGTTTGCCATATTAAATCGGGCGTCACCCATATAAACAAAGTTAATACCCTTTAATTTGCCGAAATGCTCTTTAATAGTTAAAAAGTCGGCAAGAATTTGTGTTGGGTGAAATTCATCGGTTAAACCGTTATATACAGGCACACCAGAAAATTCTGATAATGCTTCAACTATTTCCTGACCAAAACCTCTGTACTCGATAGCATCATACATACGGCCTAAAACTCTTGCGGTGTCAGCAATACTTTCTTTCTTACCGATTTGAGAGCCTGACGGGTCAAGATATGTTACATTCATACCAAGGTCATAAGACGCCACTTCAAAGCTACAACGGGTTCTTGTACTTGTTTTTTCAAATATAAGAGCAATATTTTTTCCTTCACAAAGTTTATGTGGAATACCGTTTTTCTTTTTTGCTTTAAAATCTGCAGCTAAATTAATAAGCGCCTCAATATCTGCACTTTCAAAATCAAGAAGCTTTAAAAAGCTTCTGCCTTTAAAATCTTTTCCGTTTAAAATCATTTATAAAACTCCTTATAAACAGGCTTTTTTAATAACCTCAATTGCTACCTTTAAATCTTCAAAAGGAATATTTAAAGCGGGTAAAAGTCTAACCTTTGACTTAGCTTTAATCACCAAAACTCCCATTTCCATACAAGCATCAATGACATCAGCAGCCGCCTTTTCGGTCTCAATTCCAATCATAAGGCCAAGACCGCTAACACTTTTTACACCCTTAGCACCCGACAATTCACTGAAAATATATTCACTCTTTTTAGAAACATCTTCTAAGAGTTTATCGTCAATTCGGTTTAAAACATTAAGAGCCGCTGCACAACAAACGGGGTTTCCGCCAAAGGTTGAGCCGTGGTCACCGAATTTTAAAACATCTGCTGTTTTATCACCGAGTAAGGTAGCACCAAGTGGTAAACCGCCCGCTAAACCCTTTGCAGTGGATACAATATCAGGTTGAAGGCCATAATGCATATAAGCGTATAATTTACCACTTCTGCCGTTACCGCACTGAACTTCGTCAACTATAGTTAATATATCTTGTTCGGCACAGATTTCCTTTATAGAGTCAATAAAATCTTTTTCTAAAGGTAAAACTCCGCCTTCGCCCTGAACAATTTCGAACATAATTGCAGCAATCTTATTGTCACTCACTGCCTTTTTAAGTTCTTCAATATTGTTAGCATCTACATAAATAAATCCGTCGGTTAAAGGCAAAAAATCCTTATGAAAAACCTCTTGACCTGTAGCTGCAAGAGTTGTAATCGTTCTTCCGTGAAAGCTGTTATTTAGGGTGATGATTTTATAGTAATCTGTTCCCTTTTTCTCTGCCGCATATTTTCTTGCAACCTTTATTGCACACTCATTAGCTTCAGCACCCGAATTTGAAAAGAAAACCTTTTTCATACCAGTTTTATTAACTAGCAGTTCTGCAAGCCTTGCCGCAGGCTCGGTAAAATACAGATTTGAAGCGTGCTGAATTTTCGATAATTGCTCTGTTACCGCAGATATCCACTCATTATCAGAATAACCAAAAGCATTAACCGCAATACCTGTAGACATATCTATATATTCTTTACCGTTTTCGTCCTTTACTCGAGAACCTTTACCGTCTGTCAAAACAAGTGGAAAACGAGAATATGTATTCGCAATATAAGAAGAGTCTATTTCTTTAATATTCATTGTTTTTATCCTCAACAACCATTGTACCGGCACCCTCATCGGTAAGCGTCTCAATTAGTAGTGAATGTGGAACCCTGCCGTCCATAATAAACACCTTTTTAACACCGCGATGGATTGCATCAATACAGCATTCAACCTTAGGTATCATACCGCCCGAAATTACTCCAGTTTCAAAGAGCTTGACCGCATCCTTGATATCAATGTGCGGAATTAGTGATGACGGGTCATCTTTGTCCATAAGAATACCGGCTATATCTGTCATAGAAATTAAGCTTTCTGCTGAGAGCGCGCCTGCAATATACGCAGCTGCAGTATCAGCATTTATATTATAAACATTGCCGTCTTTATCGCAACCAACAGTTGACACAACAGGAATATAACCATTATTTAAAAGATCCATTATAGGCTTTACATTAACATTTGTAATTTTGCCTACAAATCCTAATCTGTCATCCTTAACGGTAGCCTCAATCAAATGGTCATCAATACCTGAAATACCCATTGCTCTGCCACCTTTTGTTCCCAAAAGGTTAACAAGACTTTTATTAATTTTTCCTGCCAAAACCATCTGCACGATTTCCGCAGTTTCTTTATCGGTAACGCGAAGTCCGTCAACAAAAACAGTTTCTTTGCCGACCTTTTTAAGTGTTTCTGTAATTTCAGGACCGCCGCCGTGAACTAAAACAACCTTTACGCCAACTAAAGACAAAAGAACGGTATCTTCCATAACCTGTTGTTTTAATTCTTCGTTAATCATAGCATTTCCGCCATATTTGATAACGACTATCTTACCGTAATATTTCTGAATATAAGGAAGTGCTTGGGTTAACACTTCGGCACGCTGCGCGTTTGTAAGATTAAGTGACATAATTTTCCCCTCTCACCTTTTAGGTTCTGTAATCGCCGTTTATTTTTACATAATCATAGGTTAAATCGCAACCCCAAGCAACTGACGAAAATTCACCGCTATTGAGGTTAACCAAAATTTCTATCTCGTTTTCAAGAAGAATTTCTTTGGCTTTTTCCTCAGAAAATTCTACGCCTGAGCCGTCTTTACAAACAATAATTTCACCTTTTGCAGATGAAAAAGAAACATCGATTTTTTCAATATCAACATTAGCACCACTATATCCAATAGCACAAAGAACTCGTCCCCAGTTAGCGTCAGCACCGAACATTGCAGCCTTTAAAAGCGAAGAGCAAATTACGGATTTTGAAACAAGCTTTGCATTTTCTTCAGTATCGGCGCCAAAAACCTCACATTCTAAAAGCTTTGTAGCGCCCTCACCATCTGCCGCAATCATTCTGCAAAGGTTTACATTTACAGTATTTAGCGCCTTCATAAACTCTGCAAAATCTTCACCTTCGCAGACGATTTCTTTATTTCCTGCAAGACCGTTTGCAAGAACTGCAACGGTATCGTTAGTAGATGTATCACCGTCAATACTAAGCATATTAAAAGTTGATTTAATATCGGTAGATAATGCCTTTTGAAGCATTTCGGCACTGATTGCACAGTCAGTAGTAATGAAAACAAGCATTGTTGCCATATTGGGATGTATCATACCTGAACCCTTGGCAATACCGCCGATTTTACATTCCTTGCCGCCAACATTAAAAGAAACGGCAACTTCCTTTAAAACTGTATCGGTAGTCATAATAGCTTCTGCGGCGGCTGTACTTCCGTTATCACAAATACCGCTTACAAGTTCAGGCAATCCATTTATAATTGGCTCAACATTAAGAGGCTGACCGATAACACCTGTAGATGCAACTATAACATCTTCAGAGGGTATATTAAGTGCCTTACCTAAATGCTCGGTTGTGGTTTTAGCAACCTCAATACCATTTGCATTGCAGGTATTTGCATTACCGCTGTTACATATAATAGCCTGTGCTTTACCGTTTTTTATATGTTCCTTTGTAACATAGATCGGCGCACCTTTTACAAGATTTGTGGTATAAACTGCGGCAGCATTTGCGAGAGTTTCGCTGTAAATTAGCGCTAAATCACGCTTTGTTTTATTTTTTCTGATTCCGCAATGTATTCCGTTTGCCTTAATGCCCTTTGCGGCACAAACACCGCCTGAAATAAATTCCATTAAAATACTCCTTAAATTACAATGTTAAACCTGTAGTTTTGTTAGCACCTAACACAATATTAAGACACTCAACAGCAGCACCCGAAGCGCCCTTGCCAAGATTATCATATCTTGCCGTTAAAAGTATTCTATCCTCATTACCAAAGACCTCTATCTGCATACTATCCTTATTTGATAGTTTTGCCGCAGATAAAAATCCGTTTTCATCGTTTTGTTCTATATAGGAAACGATAGGTCCATTATATTTGTTTCGGTAAATTTCCTTAATGCTATCTATTGAAGCACCGTTTAGTAATTCGGAGGCGAAAATCGGCACAGTTACTTCCATACCGCTATAAAAATCGGACACTATAGGTGAAAAAATCGGGAGATTTTTAAGACCTGTAATCACCGACATTTCGGGTAAATGCTTATGCGACTGTGATAAAGCATACTGACGCGGTGCTGATAGCAATACTTCTGCTGTTTCTTCGTATTCTGCTATCATTTTTTTACCGCCGCCGCTATATCCAGTTATAGAAAAGCAAGAAAGCAAAGCATCATCGCTTAAAACTCCCGCCTCAATTAGAGGATAAACTAACGCGATAAAACCACTAGCGTGACATCCCGGTACCGCAATTTTCTTTGAAGTTTTGATTTTTTCTTCAAAACTGTTGCTTAATTCCGGAAAACCATATGCCCAGTCGGGATTTGTACGGTGTGCGGTAGAGGCGTCAATAATTACCGTATTAGGATTTTCGAGCAATGATACCGATTCCCTCGCCGCATCGTCAGGCAGACACAAAAACACAACATCTGACGAATTTATAGCCTTTTTCCTAGCATCAACATCTTTTCTTAAAGCTTCAGAAAGGGTTATAATTTCAATATCATTTCTGTTTTCAAGTCTTTCAAATATTCTAAGACCTGTAGTACCTGCACTACCGTCAATAAATACCTTTTTCATTAGTTAAAAACTCCGTAATATAATCTATCTGTTTTTGAACAGAACTAGGACCTGTACCGCCTGCAGAAATACGCTTTGACACACAGGTTTCAAGTGATATCTCATTAAATAAATCATTATCAAACAGCGCATCAAATTCTTTGTATTTCTCAATAGGTAAGCTGTCTAGCACATATCCGTTTTTAATGCAGTAACCAACAATTTCACCAACATGCTTATATGCGGTTCTGAAGGGCATTCCTTTTTTAACGAGATAATCTGCAAGGTCGGTAGCATTTATAAAGCCTTCCCCTGCAGCCTTGTACATATTTTCTTTCAGAACCCTCATTGTAGAAATCATAGGCGCAAATATTGAAAGACATTTTTTTACTGTATCAACCGCATCAAAAATGGCCTCTTTATCTTCCTGCATATCCTTGTTATAGGCAAGAGGTAACCCTTTAAGGATTGTTAACATTGCAAATAAGTCACCATATACCCTACCTGTTTTACCTCTCACAAGCTCTGCCATATCAGAATTTTTCTTCTGTGGCATAATGCTAGAGCCTGTTGTATAACTGTCATCAAGCTCGACGAATTTGAATTCCCAACTAGACCAAAGAATTATTTCCTCTGAAAAACGGGAAAGATGCATCATAATTGTAGAAAAGTCTGCAAGTAATTCAACACAGAAATCGCGGTCAGACACACCGTCGATACTATTTAAGGTTATGCCGTCAAATCCTAAATTTTCTGCTTCAAAATAACGGTCGGTATTATATGTTGTACCTGCCAGCGCACAGGAGCCGATGGGAGATATATTCATTCTACCTACGGCATCCTTAATTCTTCCAAAATCACGCAAAAGCATAAAAGCGTAGGTTAATATGTGGTGAGCAAAGGTTATAGGCTGTGCGCGCTGTAAATGAGTATAGCCCGACATTATAGCATCTTTGTTTTCGTATGCCTTATCCTTTATTGCCTCGATAAGATTTAACAAAAGGGTGCAAATCTCGTCGCACTCAGCTCTTAAATACATACGAATATCAAGAGCTACTTGGTCATTACGGCTACGGGCAGTATGCAACTTTTTACCCGCATCGCCTATCCGCTTAGTTAATTCCGATTCAATAAACATATGTATCTCTTCGGCATCCATATCAAATCTGAGCTTTCCGCTTTCAATATCCTCTAATATAGCAGAAAGACCGTCGATTATCTCTTCAGACTCACTGCCACTTATAATTCCCTGACGGGAAAGCATTTTAGCGTGAACAATTGAGCCTGTGATATCCTGTTTATACATCCTTGAATCAAAATGAATTGAGGAATTAAAATCGTCAGCTTCTTTATCAAGGGCTTTTGAAAATCTGCCCGCCCACATTTTATCCATTATTACAACCTACCAAATTTTATTTTAAGCCGTTTTTAGCCTTCATTTTAGCATAAACCTTTACGGGTAAGGCATAGAGATTTATAAATCCTGCAGAATCCTTCTGATCGTAAACTTCATCCTCGTCAAATGTAGCAATTTCAGGGTCGTAAAGTGAATACGGAGAAGTAACACCTGCATTAATCATATTACCTTTGTAAAGCTTTAAGGTAACATCACCTGTTACATACTTCTGTGTTGTCTTAACAAAAGAAAGAATTGCCTCTGTAAGAGGTGTAAACCACTGAGCGTTGTAAACGAGCTCTGCAAGCTTCTGAGCTACAAGCGATTTATAATGTGCAGTTTCTTTATCAAGACAGATTGACTCAAGAACATTATGAGCCTTATAAAGAATGGCACCTCCGGGAGTTTCATATACACCACGGCACTTCATACCAACAAGTCTGTTTTCAACTATATCAAGAAGTCCGATACCATTCTCACCGCCGAGCTTATTAAGTAATGTTACAAGCTCAACAGAGTCCATTTCCTTGCCGTCAACTGCAGTGGGAATACCCTGCTCAAAATGAATAGTAATATATGTAGGCTTATCGGGTGCCATCTCGGGAGATACGCCCATCTCTAAGAAGCCTTCTTTATTATATAGAGGTTCATTTTTGGGATCCTCAAGGTCAAGACCTTCGTGTGATAAATGCCAGATATTCTTATCTTTAGAATAGTTTGTCTCACGACTAATCTTAAGCGGAACATTATGAGCTTCTGCATAATCGATTTCTTCGTCTCTTGACTTAATATCCCATTCACGCCAAGGAGCAATAATGGGCATATCAGGTGCAAAAGCCTTGATTGCTAATTCAAAACGAACTTGGTCGTTACCCTTACCTGTGCATCCGTGACAAATGGCATCTGCACCCTCAGCAATAGCAATTTCTGCAATTCTCTTTGCAATAGGAGGACGCGCAAACGCAGTACCTAACATATAATCCTCATAAAGAGCGCCTGCCTGTACACAAGGAAATACATAATCGTCAAGGAATTCTTTGGTTAAATCCTCAATATAGATTTTAGAAGCACCGGTCTTAATTGCCTTTTCTTCAAGACCTTCAAGCTCACTCGCCTGACCGACATTACCAGATACTGCGATTATTTCAGGATTGTTGTAGTTTTCTTTAAGCCAGGGAATGATAATTGATGTATCAAGACCGCCCGAATATGCAAGAACTACCTTTTTAAACTCTTTTTTTGCCATAATTTAAAACCTCCAGAAAGTTTTTTGTTTTGTTTTATGAATAAATTATACTATTTCTTGCATAAAAATGCAAGAGTAAATGCATAAAAACCGCATTTTCGTCTTTTTGTATTACATAAAAATGCATAATTCAGCATTTTTATGCATTTTGTCCTAAAAATTCCAAAACAACAAAATATATGATACTACAAATCGCCATTAAATGCAATATTTGTTTCGTAATTAAATTATTTAAATACATTATATAAAAATAAAAATCACACACATAATTGCGCTTTTGCTAATTTTATTAAAATTCACAAAATAGATATTGGTTTTTTCGTAAAAATTCACAGTTAACAGATTGTATCGGTTGTGGTAAAATAGACTTCAACATAGGTCTTTATAAACCTATATAAAAAAACGAAATGAGGAGTTTTTTATGAAGTCAATTTTCAAGAAGGCTTTAGCCTTCGCACTTGTAGCTACAATGGTACTTACCTTTGCAGCTTGCGGCGGTGCTAAAAACTACGCTGCTGATAACACAGAGTTTGTTATCGGTGTTTCAGGTCCTTTAACAGGTCCTGCTGCAGTTTACGGCGTTGCTGTAAAGAATTCCGCACAGATGGCAGTTGATGAAATCAACGCTGCAGGCGGTTTAAACGGCGTTAAATTTAAGCTTGTTGTTACTGACGACCAGCACGATGCAACTAAAGTTGCTGCTAACTATGCAAGCATGCTTGAAGGCGGTATGCAGGTATCTTTAGGTACTGTTACTACCGCTCCCGGTCTTGAGTACACAAATCTTTCTGTAGAGGATAATGTATTCTTCCTTACTCCCTCTGCTTCTGGCGACGATATCCCGAAGAATGATAACGGCTTCCAGATGTGCTTTGCTGACGGTAACCAGGGTGCAGTTGCTGCTGACTATGTTAATGGCTTAGGTCTTAAGGAAATCGGTATCTTCTATAAGTCTGACGATGCTTATTCGAATGGTATCTATGAGCAGTTCAAAGATAAGCTCGATGATTCTATAAAGACAGTTGAGGCTGTATTTACAGATGCAAACGATAAGGATTTCTCTGCACAAATTACAACCCTTAAAAATTGCAAATTCATCTTTATGCCTATCTACTACACACCTGCTTCCATCTTTATGACTCAGGCTAAGGATACTGTTGCTGCTGATGCAGTTTACTACGGATGCGACGGATTTGACGGTCTTGCAGGTCAGTTTGAGGATTTCTCCATCATTCCTCAGGAAGTTTCTATGCTTTCTCACTTTGACTCTAATGCAACCGAAGGTGCTCCCGCTGAATACATCAAGAAGTACACAGAAAAGTTCGGTGCTGATACTTTAAATCAGTTCGGTGCTTCTGCCTATGACTGCGTATATGCAATCTTCAACGCTATGAAGGCTGCTATCGACGCTGGCGAAAAGATTGATGTTACAATTTCTCCCTCTGACCTTTGCGAAATTCTTAAGGCTCAGTTCACAGGTGATTTCTCATACGACGGTGTAACAGGTACCGATGCTATTACTTGGGAAGATAACGGTTATGTTAAGAAGTCTGCTGTTAAATATACTTTAAAAACTGCTAATTCTGCTCAGTAATTATAGTACATATTATTAACAAAAAATATTCAATTTGCCGGCGCAGAAACTCTGCTCCGGCAAATTGTCATAATTAATAGGAACAAAATTATGAAATTAATTGAAACTTTATTAAACGGACTAAGCATCGGTAGTACCTACGCTATGATAGCTTTAGGCTATACAATGGTATACGGTATTGCTAAGATGCTAAACTTCGCTCACGGTGATGTTATTATGGTGGGCGGATATATGATTTTTGTTACAATGAGTGCTATTGCAAACCCTATTATCGGTCTTGCGGCGGCGGTTATTTTCTGCTTATTACTCGGTATAACAATTGAAAAAATTGCATATAAGCCCTTACGCGGAGCTTCTCCACTTGCAGTCCTTATTACTGCTATCGGTGTAAGCTATCTTTTACAGAGTACTGCACAGATGATATTCGGCTCTGCGCCTAAAATGCTTATTCTTTTAGACCTCGGTAATCTTGAATTCGGCGGTCTTAAAATACCGGTATATACTCTTGTAACCTTAGGTTGCTCGGTTGTTATTATGATAGCTCTCAGCCTCTTTGTAAAATACACAAAAGTTGGACGAGCTATGATTGCGGTTTCCGAGGATAAGGGTGCTGCACAGCTTATGGGTATAAATGTAAACGGTATTATTACATTAACCTTTGCTATAGGCTCTTCGCTTGCAGCCTTTGCAGGTTTCTTTATGCTACTTAAATCCCCAAGCCTTACAAATACACTCGGCGCTATGCCCGGTATCAAAGCTTTTACTGCCGCAGTTATCGGCGGTATCGGCTCTATTCCCGGTGCTATGGTGGGTGGTATTCTCATTGGTGTTATTGAGGCTATTTCCCTTACAATTCCGGCAATTGCACCCTATACAGATGCAATCGAATTCCTTATTTTAATTGTTATTTTGTTAGTTCGTCCGTCCGGTATTTTAGGTAAAAAAAGGAGGGAAAAAGTATAATGGCATCAAATTTAAAAAATATCAAATGGAAGCACTATGTAAATTATGTAGTTATTGCTGTTTTGACTGTTGTATTTGCAGTTATGTCACTTACAGGTTCCCTCTCATCTTCAAGCATTTATATGCTAGAGAAAATTGCTATTGCTATTATACTTTCTGTTTCTCTTAGCATTGTTGTAGGCTTCTTAGGTGAACTTTCTTTAGGTCACGCAGGTTTTATGTGCGTTGGTGCCTATCTTGGAGGTAAAGCTTCGGTTCTCTTAGAACCTATTTTTGGCAATGATATACTTTGCTTTGTTATCTCAATAGTTGTCGGCGGTCTTGTTGCTGCACTTTTTGGTATTGTTATAGGACTTCCCGCTCTTCGTCTTCGCGGTGACTATCTTGCGATTGTTACCTTAGCTTTCGGAGAGATTGTTCGTTCTGTATTTATGAATTCAAGCAGAGAATCTTTTGGTGGCTCATTAGGTCTTAATACTCCTCGTTATGACAAAAATGTGCTCTTTATCTTTGCTTTTGTTCTTTTACTTATCTGCCTTGCAGTAACACAAAATATGATTCGCTCTAAACACGGAAGAGCTATTACCGCTATCCGTGATAACGAAATCGCTGCTAAAGCAACAGGTATAAATGTTACAAAATATAAGCTTATTGTATTTACAATATCTTCTTTCTTTGCAGGTATCGCAGGTGTTCTTTATAGCTTTTCAAACTATACCGTACAAAGTACAAAATTCAGTTACAATTATTCCATTGAGATACTTGTAATGGTTGTTTTGGGCGGTATGGGTAGCATTAACGGAGCTATAATTTCTGCAACACTTATCACCTTCCTCGATTTAAAGCTTCAAACAATTCTAACAGGCGACCTTGCTGTTTTACAGGATTTGTTCTATGCACTTATTTTGATAATTCTTGTTATCTACAATAACGCACCTGCTTTAAAAGGCTTTAGAGAAAAGTACAATTTTAAAACTGTTCTAACTAAGTTAAAGCTCAAGAAGGCGCACGGACCCGGTCATGTGAATGACGATGAAGCTAAGTGGGACCGCGTACCTACTAAAATCAATATGGATGAGGTTTTGTCTGTTGATATTCAGCCGACTTCTCACTATACACCCGATAAGCCCGATAAGGAGGATTAATTATGTCGAAAATAGTTTTTAAAACCGAAAAACTCGGCATCTCCTTTGGTGGATTAAAGGCTGTGCAAAACTTAAATCTTGAGATTAAGGAAAAACAGTTATACGGTCTTGTTGGTCCTAACGGTGCCGGTAAAACTACAGTTTTCAATATGATTACAGGTGTTTATAAGCCTACTACCGGTGTGTTTTATCTTGATGATGAAAATTTAACCGGAAAATCTCAGGAAACCATAAATCACAAGGGTATTGCCCGTACCTTCCAGAATATCAGACTTTTTAATAATATGACCGTTATCAGAAATGTTCTTGTCGGTCTTCATAATCAGCCTGAATTCAACTGCGGCGTAGTTACAAGCATTTTCCGTCTTCCCCGTTTCTTTAAAACCGAAAAGGCAATGCGCGAGCGCGCTAAGGAGATTTTAAGAGTTGTTGGTCTTGAAGAGGAAAGAAATAACCTTTCTTGTAATCTTCCTTATGGTAAACAAAGAAAGCTTGAGATTGCAAGAGCTCTTGCAACCAATCCGAAACTTCTTTGCCTTGATGAACCCGCTGCAGGTATGAACCCACACGAAACTGCCGAGCTTATGGATATCATCCGTTCTATTAGAGATAAGTTTAATGTTACGATTTTACTTATCGAGCACGATATGAAATTTGTGTCAGGTCTTTGTGACGAAATTACAGTATTAAACTTCGGTACTGTTTTAGCTCAGGGCACACCTGATGTTGCACTTAATGACCCCGAAGTTATTAAAGCTTATATAGGAGGATAACGCTATGGCTTTATTGGAAGTTAAAGATTTAGAAGTATATTACGGCGTTATCAACGCCCTTAAAGGCATTAGTTTTGAGGTTAACGAGGGTGAAATTGTTACCCTTATAGGTGCTAACGGTGCCGGTAAAACTACAACTATGCAGAGTGTTATCGGTCTTATCCCTGCCCGTCACGGAACCGTTATATATGACGGCGTTGATATCACCAAAATGCCTTGCCATAAAATTGTTCATTTAGGTATGTCACAGGTGCCTGAGGGTCGTAGAATTTTTCAGGAACTAACAGTTTATGAAAATCTTATGATGGGCGCCTATTCACAGAAAAATGATAACAATTTTAAAGAAGATGTTGAAAACATTTATGAGCGTTTTCCCCGTCTTGCAGAGCGCAGAAACCAAATTGCAGGTACCCTTTCGGGCGGTGAACAGCAAATGCTTGCTATGGGACGTGCTTTAATGAGCCACCCCAAGCTTTTGATGCTTGATGAGCCTTCAATGGGTCTTTCTCCACTTCTTGTTGACCAGGTTTTTGAGATTATTAAAGACATCAACAAGGACGGTACTACTATACTACTCGTTGAGCAGAACGCAGGTAAATCTCTTGCTATATCTGATAGAGCTTATGTTCTTGAAACAGGAAGCATTGTGCTTTCAGGTACAGGTGCCGAGCTTGCTACAAGCGATAAGGTTAAAAAGGCATATTTAGGCGGTTAATTTTAATTTTTCTAGGAGTTTTTTATGAATTTTTTTGATGAACTTATGAATTATGATGCTGAAGTTGCTTCGGCTTGTGATTTGGAATTAAAAAGACAACAACACAACATTGAACTTATAGCATCAGAAAACATTGTTTCAAAAGCTGTTTTATTGGCAGCAGGCAGTGTTCTTACTAACAAATACGCAGAAGGCTATCCTACAAAGCGTTATTACGGCGGTTGTCAGTGTGTTGACGTTGTTGAGAATATTGCTCGCGAGCGTGCAAAAAAGCTTTTTGGCGCAGAACATGCTAATGTTCAGCCACATAGTGGTGCTAATGCTAATTTAGCCGTATTTTTTGCTTTATTGCAGCCGGGCGACACCGTTATGGGTATGAATTTACAGCAGGGCGGTCACCTTTCTCACGGCTCACCCGTAAACATTTCGGGTAAATACTTCAATGTTGTCCCCTATGGTGTTAATGACACTACCGAGACCATTGATTACGACGATATGTTGAGAATTGCCCTCGAATGTAAGCCAAAATTAATCGTAGTAGGTGCAAGTGCTTATTCGAGAATTATTGATTTTGCTCGTTGCAGAGAAATTGCAGACGAGGTTGGGGCATATTTAATGGTAGATATAGCCCACATTGCAGGTCTTGTAGCTGCAGGTCTTCACCCCTCTCCTGTTCCATATGCAGATGTCGTTACAACAACTACACATAAGACATTGAGAGGTCCTCGTGGTGGCTTAATTCTCTGTAAAGAAGAACTTGCAAAGCAGATAGATAAGGCTGTATTCCCAGGAACTCAGGGCGGTCCTTTGATGCACATTATTGCCGCAAAAGCAGTAGCTTTCGGCGAAGCATTAACCGATGAATTTAAAGAGTATCAAAAGCAGATAGTTCTTAATGCAAAGGTTCTTTCAGAAGAACTTATTGCAAACGGTTTTGAGCTAGTTTCAGGCGGCACAGATAACCACCTTATGCTCTTAAAACTAGTTAAAGAAAATATTACGGGTAAGGAACTTGAACACAGACTTGACGAGGTTCATATCACCGCAAACAAAAATACTATTCCTAATGACCCTCAAAGTCCCTTTGTTACAAGCGGACTTCGTATCGGCACACCTGCTGTTACTACACGCGGCTTTAAGGAAAATGAAATGAAGCTAATTGCTAAATGGCTTCGTATGATTGTTGATGATTTTGAAGGCAATAAAGAACGCGTTTCAAAAGAAGTTCAGGGGCTTTGCGCTAAATTCCCGATTTATTAAATATTTTAGGCACCAACTGACTGTTGGTGCCTTTTATAATGCAAAATTTTAAATACTTTCTATCCAGTTTCGTTGACAATAAATATCTTTTGTGATAAAATTGTTATAATATTGGAATAAGGGTGTATTATGCAGAAATTTGTCAGTAATTCTCCTAAAAGTACCGAAACTGTGGCTAAAAACTTTGCGTCAACACTTGTTGGCGGTGAGGTTATCGCCTTTAAAGGCGGTCTCGGTATGGGAAAGACCTGTTTTGTCAGAGGATTGGCTGAAGGTCTTGGGTTTAAAGGTGTTGTCAACTCCCCTACTTTTGCTATTGTAAACGAATATTTAGGCGGTAGACTAAATTTATACCACTTTGATATGTACCGTATTGAAAGTTGGGAAGACTTATACTCTATATCATTTTTTGATTATTTAAATATGGGCGGTGTTCTCGCTATAGAGTGGAGCGAAAACATCGAACTTGCTCTTGAAGATAACACAATTTTTGTTGAAATTAAGAAGATTTCTGATGATGAGCGAGAAATTATCATCTATGATTAATTGGAGGGATAGCTTTGAAAATTTTATCTGTTGAATGCTCAGCAACTCCTGCCTCTGTTGCAATCATTGATGACCGAAAGGTTTTATATTCCTCTTTTACTAGTATTAAAATGACCCACTCTGAAACTTTGATACCGATGATTAGTGATGCTCTTAAGGTTTCAAAAATGTCGGTTGATGATATCGATTATTATGCAGTCTCTGTAGGTCCGGGCTCGTTTACAGGCGTCAGGATAGGAATAAGCGCTATAAAAGGTCTTGCCGCAAAAAATGATACTCCCTGCGTCCCTGTATCTACCCTTTTTGCAATGGCAATGCCATTTATAAACTTTGACTGCATCGTTTGTGCGGTTATGGACGCTAGATGCAATCAGGTTTATAATGCTTTATTTAAAATTGAAAATAATACTGTAACCCGTCTTTGCGAAGACAGAGCTTTACTTTGCGATGAACTTAAAAGTGAAATTGAAAGATTTTTGTCTTGTGAAAAAATAATTATTGTTGGTGACGGTGCTGATATTTTTTATCCGTTTGTCGAAGAATATACAAATGTAGTTAAAGCAGACGAAACGGTAAAATTCCAAAATGCAGTTGGCGTAGGTTTTGCCTCAATAACTGATATTGAGAAAAATAATACCGTTCCCCCTGCTTCACTTTTGCCCGTATATCTTCGTTTACCGCAGGCGGAATGCGAATTAAAAAAGAAACAAAACAGTCAGGAGAGTTAAGATGAGAATTGCACTAGGATGTGACCACGGCGGTCTTGAACACAAAAACGCAATCTTAAACCACCTTAAAGACAGAGATTTTGAGGTTTTTGATTTTGGTATATACGAGCTAGAATCTGTTGATTACCCCAAAATCGCTTTAAAGGTTGCTAACAGCGTTGCTCAAGGTGAATGTGAACTCGGTATATTAGTATGCGGAACGGGTATTGGAATGTCTCTTGCGGCAAATAAGGTAAAGGGTATTCGTGCCGCTGCTTGCAGTGAGCATTTTTCTGCAAAATTTACTCGCTTGCACAACAACTCAAATATTCTCTGTCTTGGCGGCAGAGTCATCGGCATTGGTACAGCACTCGAACTTGTTGATTTATTTGTTGATACAGAGTTTGAGGGCGGCCGCCATCAGCGCAGAGTTGATATGATATCTGAAATTGAAAATGAAGGAGAACTTTAAAATGAACAAAAATGTTTTTGTAATGGACCATCCCCTTATTCAGCACAAGCTTACAATTTTAAGAGATGAAAAAACCGGCTCTAAGCAATTCCGCGAACTGATAAGCGAAATCGCAATGCTTATGTGTTATGAATCTACAAGAGATTTACCCTTAGTTGAAGTTGAAACTAAGACTCCCATGATGATGGCAAAAACAAAAGTATTAGCCGGCAGAAAGATGGCATTTGTTCCGATTCTTCGTGCAGGTCTTGGTATGGTAGACGGTGTTTTAAATTTAATCCCTGCTGCAAGGGTTGGCCACATCGGTATGTACCGTGACCCCGAAACACATCAACCGGTTGATTATTACTGCAAATTACCCGCAGACCTTGACCAAAGAGATGTTTTTGTATTAGACCCAATGCTTGCTACCGGTGGAAGTGCAATTGATGCTGTAGCAAAAATTAAAGAATTTAATCCCAAGAGAATTAAGTTTATGTGCATTATTGCAGCGCCTGAAGGCATTAAAGCGTTTACTGAAGCACATCCCGATGTACCGGTTTACTGTGCAGGTCTTGATGATTGCCTTAATGACCACTGCTATATCCTACCCGGTCTTGGAGATGCAGGCGACCGTATTTTCGGCACTAAATAATTTCTATATTTGAAAGATATGGTGATTATCAATGAAATGTCCATTTTGTAGCTATGAAGAAAGTAAGGTAATCGACTCCAGACCCACAGACGAGGGTGAAAAAATCCGTCGCAGAAGAGAGTGTCTTAAATGCGGCAAACGTTTTACCACCTATGAAATGATAGAGAGTCTGCCTATAATTGTTATCAAAAAAGATAAAACAAGACAGCCCTTTAACCGAGAAAAGCTTTTGAACGGTTTAATGAGAGCCTGTGAAAAGCGCCCCGTTTCTATTGATGTTTTAGAGAAAATTATCGATGATATCGAATCCATAATTCAAAACTCTTTAGACCGCGAAGTAAAAAGCGAAAAAATCGGCGAGCTTGTTATGGAAAAGCTTAAAAACATCGATGAAGTAGCTTATGTACGTTTTGCTTCTGTTTATAGACAATTCAAAGACATTAACACCTTTATGGATGAACTTAGCAAGCTACTTACTACAGGTAAATAAACCTTCTAAAATTTAAAAAGACAAGCACAAGATAATCTTATGCTTGTCTTTTTTCTATTTTGCAAGTGGATGAAATTTTGTATAGTTTTGCGTGTATTTTGATTTTACCGCCTTTGCATATATCTGAGTTGTTGATATATCGGAATGACCTAGCATATCTTTAATATCATTCAAATCTGCACCGTTTTCGAGCAAATGGGTTGCAAAAGAATGTCTTAAAGTATGGGGAGTAATCTCCTTTTTAATATTTGCTAAATCTGCATAATGCTTGATAAGCTTCCATAAGCCTTGTCTTGTAATAGGTTGTCCGTTCATATTAGTGAATAAATTATCGACACTAAATTCATCGGCTATAATTGGACGCACGTGTAAAATATAGTTTGTAAGCGTTTTAACCGCAGCAGGATACATTGGAATAAGGCGACTATTTTTAGTACCTGATACAGTCAGAATTCCTACCTGTAAATTAATATCGGTAACCTTCAAGGCAATGAGCTCTGATACTTTAATACCTGTAGCATAAAGCACTTCAAGTATAGCTTTATCCCTTATTTCTTTAAGAGAATTGCCTGAGGGTTGTGCTAAAAGTGAAATAATTTCTCTTTGGTCTAGTACAGATATCGCCTTTTGTTCTGTTTTAACGGGTTTTATACCGTCAAGAGGATTATGGCTGACGAGCTTGTTACCTAGCAAATATTTATAAAAAGCCCTTAGAGAAGCAATATTATGCGAAATTGTGGAATTAGATTTGCCGATTGTACGAAGATATTCTATGTATCCGTATATATAATCGTAATCGACTTTCAATAAATCTTTAGTATAATTTTTAGAGGAATATAAATAGAAAGTGTTGATATCACGGATATAAGACTCGGTTGTATTGAGTGCTGAATGTTTATCGTTCACAAGATAGTTCTTAAATCCTAAGATATACTTTTCCATAAATATCCCTCCTCTGTCTAAAAATCGAAAAATTTTAAAAAAACTATAGAAGACAGTGCATCGACTATCGCAGAAATTAAAACAAAAATTAAATTCAGCAAATACTTTGAGCAATAATTTTTAAACAGCGTATAAATTTTTGGCGAATTATAATTTTCTCTAAATGTAAGGCCTAAAAGCTCGTATGAGAAATTTAGTGATAACTTTGCGCAAAATAAAAACGCAATTGTAAAAATAAGTGCAGACGGAAGAAAAATAACAGCATTAAAGGCAATCCCTTTTAAAAGATATGTAGCATAAATGTAAGCTAAAAACCCGCCGTAAAGATATCCTTTAATAAGAGCAAGAACAGGTGTTAAGACTATGCCGACAAATGATGTTCCGCATACAAACATCAAAAAAACATAAACAAGAGAATAAAAAAGCGATTTGAGTAATATTTGCCAAAAAGGTTTATCAAGGCGCACAGATAAAAAATTCTCAAATGTAAACTTTGAAAACATCAGAGTTGTATCGCTTTTAGATAGAAAAATTATCCCTAATGTGATTCCAAGTAGAAATACAGCGGATAAAAAAATCAGTGTCTTATTTTTTCTTGCTGAATTTAAAAATGTGAGCTTATTTAAATTTAAAACTGTACCTTTTCTCATAAACATCTTCTCCTTTTGCAATATAATAATATGTGCCAAAAGGACAAGATATGAATAAAAGAAATTTATTAAAGAAATATAATTATTATGTAAACCGTAATTTTAATAATAATATTAGCATAAATATCCAATTAAAATCAAAAATTGCGGTGTATTATTATTTATACACCATTTTTGTTATTATGTCAACCAAAAAATATTATTTTGAATTATTATGTAAACTTATTATGTAAACCTCAATATATATGATATTTTTATTATGTAAACCACTCTATATATTGCATAAAAAAATAAACCCTTATAAAAAGGGCTTATTCCATCGTATCTGCAAAAGCGATTTCTTCCAAATCAATTTTTTCTTTATAATAGTACATAATATTGTATTTTTCATTTGTTACTTCGGAAACATCTTTTGAAAGGTTATAAAATTCATCATTTAAAATGACCCTTTTATCCCCTGCTCTGCTTTTTATTGCGAGGGTGCTGTCAAACCCGAGCTTATTATAAAAAGCCGTAAGACTTTCATTGACCGGTTTTAAAAATAAAACATCGTTTGGCAACTCAGATTTAATACTGTTTATGAGCTCGTTCATATAGCCTTTACCCCTATAGTCAGGGTGTGTTGCAACTGCAAAAACATACTTAGCGAAATAAAGTTTATCGTAAACAGATATTTCGCAAGGTAGCAAAAATAGGATTGAAACCACAGTACCGTCTTTTATTAGATATTTACAGTACTCAAAGCATGTATCAAATAGTTCTTTTGAAAAGTCATCTTCTTCGAATGTGTATTTGTAAATATCGTAGCATTGAGATTTAATATTCTTATCCGTTTTGGGTATACAGAGATACTTTTTGATAAGCTCATACGGCTTGTATGATAATTTGGCGCGTCTAAGCCCCTCAATACCCATATCGTCCTCTCGGTTAATATAGGTATATCCTTCGGCTTCATATTTTGCAAATTCTCTGTTTATAACTGAATAAGCACCTGAATATTCAGGTAACGCCTTTTCAAAATAAACATTAAAGGTTTTTGAGTTTATGGGTGAGCCCAACGAAAAAGCAACCGCCTTCTCCCCTACAAAAATCGCTCCGCCCTTAACATTTAATCTTTCAAGATTATCAAGCACTGTAAAAATACCCGTTTTCTCGGCATCTGTATATATATTGATTTTTTCGCTGTTTTTTTGATACCATTCCTCTAAACATTCAATAATTTTTGCCTTATTATCATTGCTTATACTTTCATACCGCCAATCATAAGCCTTGCTGAAAGCTGCAATATGATTGCGCTTTGAATGGTATTTTTTACCCGAAAGATTAACTAAATCATCTCTTAAATACAAATAATCAAAGCCATCACGGTCTTCAATAAACTCATATTTATCAGCATACAGCTCTTTGAATTTTTTGAAATTTGCGCCGTCAGGAGACCATATTTTCGGCATTTTTCCGCCACTCTGCTCTACTATATGTGAAAACCCTTTCTCAAAATCTCTACCAAAGGGAAGACGAAATGTTTTATCTCCACCTTCAAAGGAACGAATAATAAGACAGTCCTCATAAATCTCATAGTAGGTTTCATACGGCTTCTGCCATACTAACAGGTTAATGAACGTATCCTCACAGGAATTCTCGTTATCGTTATTTAAAAATTCAGAAATCCTTTTATAGTCCTCAATTATAAATTGCTGCACAGCTTTTATACCTTCATTTACAAACAGATTTTATAATGCAATCTCAAAGATTATTATTTTCCTTAAAGGTTACATTATTATTTACAAAAACGATTATAACATAATTCTACAATATTTTCCATAATTAAAAAAATAAAAATGCACGGAAAACCGTGCATTTTTTCTAGGAAACAGGTATTACGAGCATTTTGTCGCTCTTTAAAGTATCATCTGTAAGATTATTTATTTGTTTAATTTCATTTACTGATGCATAATATCTCATTGCAATATCCCATACACTCTCTCCGCTATTTGCGAAATAAACTGTAAGTGCGCCGAATTTATCTCTGCTTAAAATAGCCGAAGTATCAATGTCAATATCCGTTATGGCAGTTACATTAATACCGCAATATACCGCCGTATTTATTGCAAGTTCAATTCTGACTTCAATAGTAGAGTTTCCCGTTAAGGTGTAATTACAAGAGACGATTTCAGCATTAGGTTCACAATAAACATCTTTAATTGCACTTTCAGAAAATGGATATTTATATTCAAAATCAATATTCTTTTCAGAAAAAATTGGGATTGAATTCTCGTCGCAACCAAGTACACCAACCGTTACAATACCAAAAATGCAAAGATTTTCATTTTCAAATTTATAGTTAACGTTTTGTATATCAGTCCATAGGTCAGTGATAACAGAAAATGTATTTCCTGTAAATTCAAGATTTTTCTTACAGGTAAAATTCTCTCTTATATTTTTGCAAAGCTTGTTGATTTTAATATTGTTTTTTGATATTTTTGCTTCATGCTGCTTAGAGAAAGCATCTATCGCAATTTCTACATCATTATTACAATGAGCTTCGCATCTGATAAGCAGTTTTGCATTTAAGATTAAACATTTGATTTCGCCGCTACCTGAAGCTTTAGGTTTAATCTCCAAATACGCAACCTCAATACTTGTATCACATTCGCACTCACTATTCAGATTAGGCATATCTAAAATCTGACTAAAAGGCACAGAGGTTTTGTGCTTTTGAAAATTACTGTCATTTGATGTGTAAAAGGCAGATACACAAAGCTCTCCTTTTATAACCATTTTTTTATCGAGCATTTTACATTCCTTTGTAATTGCCGTTGCGTCATAACGCATCAGATTACAAATTGGTGGCATACCGCTGCCTATCTCGATTTCTTCCTCTAATATCAGATATTTTTCGGAATATTCCATAGGAGTTGTCGAGGGTACAGATATTCGGTTAATTTCAATATCGCAGTCATCAAAATCGGTAAGTATATCAGATACCTTCTTTTTTACAACCTTCATTATAACAAGAGTAGCCCCGTGTATATCTATTTTTCTACCTGATACAGCTCGACAATTTATGTATTCGCACTTTGAATTACATTTTACAATAATATTTTCAGTATCTGCACCGATATCAAAAGTCTTGTTAAAGGGATATTGATACTCATAACAAAATATTTTATTACTTTCATCTGTAAAAATCACAGTTACAGTAACTGCTCCGTCTACAAAGGCTTGTGAGCCATTTAGACCTTTAGAAGAAACTCTTGATACCGCCTTACATTTTAATATGCGGTTTATATCGGGCAAATAATCGGGTAATGTAAATTCAATATCAATAGGTATTTCCGCCGACTCATTAAATACAATTTCATTTGTGCAAATGTTAGCCATTAACTTTTTCTTTTCCATATATCTCCACGCTCCGTACAATTTTTACTATATAATATTCAAAGAAAATTTAAAATATGATTGACAATAAAAAACTCATTTGTTATAATGCAAGAAAATTCTAGTAATTGGAGTGATTTATACATTGACTTCAAAAAAAGAAAATCAAAAACAAAGAATTTTTAGCACTAGAGATATTATTAATAATGAAGAAAAATTCATTGAGTGCTTTAGAAAAAACAAAGGAAATAATCTAAAAATATTTTTCGGTTTATATAAGGGAAGTTATTTAAAACTTTTGTTATCCTCCTTTTTCTTTGTTGTAAAAAACTTGCCTGTATGGATTGTTCCGATACTAACGGCAAATATTATTACCATTGTTGAACAGCGTCCTGACAACGCCATAAAACTGATTATTATAAACGCTATTGTTGCGGTTGTTTTAATTACCCAAAATGTTCCTACTCACTATTGGCATGCAATGCTTTTACTGAAATCCAACAGAAAGGTTTCAGCTACCCTCAGAGGCGCTATGATAAAGCGCCTGCAGCAGCTATCAATTTCTTTTCATAAAGAAACACCCTCAGGTAAGCTTCAATCAAAAATTATGCGTGATGTTGAAAATTTTGAATCATTTTCCTTTCAGATTTTCACAACTGTTTTAAATGTTGCAACCTCTATGGTGGTAACCCTTGCGGTCGTTTTTGTTAAAAACATTTATGTGTTTCTTATGTTTTTAATTTGTGCGCCCGCCGCTGTTTTTGTAAGCCAATTCTTCCTCAAAAAAATCCGCAAAGGCACTTCTGAATTTCGTCACTCAATGGAAAACACCTCTGCCGATGTTATTAATATGATAGAGCTCATTCCTGTGACAAGGGCACACGGTCTTGAGAAAAAGGAAATTAAAAAGCTCACCAACTCTGTTGTTGATGCAGCTCACAAAGGATATGTACTCGATAAGATTATCCACTTTTTTGGCAGCGTAAACTATGTTGTGCTCACAGTTTTTCAGTTGATATGCTTGATTTTCACAGCTTACCTTGCATATATCGGCTCAATTAAAAATATAGGTGACATAGCTCTATATCAAAGTTATTTTGGCACACTTTTAATTTATGTAAACAATGTTATTTCTCTTATGCCGATAATTACCAATGGCACTGAGGCCTTAAATTCAATATCTGAAATCCTTAATTCTGACGACCTTGAAGCAACCGATGAAAAGCCAAAGGTAAAACAGCTTGAAGGTGAATACGAATTTAAAAATGTTTCCTTCAAATACGACGAAAACTCCCCTGCATTAAGCAATTTCTCACTTAAAGTAAAAAAAGGAGAAACAATTGCCTTCGTAGGT
Source organism: Oscillospiraceae bacterium (assembly GCA_029227055.1). Classification (GTDB taxonomy): domain Bacteria; phylum Bacillota; class Clostridia; order Oscillospirales; family Acutalibacteraceae; genus UBA737. The sequence goes on from JAQXZE010000017.1 coordinate 32,717, forward strand.
GAATCTGGTGCCGGAAAAAGCAGTATAATAAATCTTATTACAGGCTTTTATAAAGCTAATGAAGGTCAACTGTTCGTTGACGGTAAAGATATAAATGAAATAGACCTTCGCAGTTACAGGCACTTTATATCAGTAGTACCGCAAAAAACAATTTTGTTTTCGGGCACTGTAAGAGAAAATATTACATACGGAAGTCCTGATATTTCTGAGGAAGATTTAAACTTTGTTATTAAGGCATCTCAGCTTGAATCGGTTATTGAACGTCTGCCCTATGGTTTAGACACAAATGTTGGCGAACACGGAGACAAGCTATCAGGCGGCCAAAAACAGCGCATTTCAATCGCACGCGCTATTATCAGAAATCCGAGAGTAATTATATTTGACGAAGCAACAAGCGCGCTTGACAGCCTTTCTGAGCGTGAAATTCAAAAAGCAATCGAATACCTTACTGCTGATAGAACAACCTTCATTGTTGCACACAGACTTTCAACAATTAAGAACGCTGACAGAATTGCCGTTATAGATAAAGGAGAACTTCTTGAAATCGGTTCATACGATGAACTTATGGCTAAAAAAGGTGCCTTCTATAAATTGCAATCACTACAATTACCCTAAGATTAAAAAGCAATTCATATTCAGTGTACAGTTAAGGACAGTACAACAAGATACGAAAATGCCCATAGTTTTTAAAACTGTGGGTGTTTTTTAATATTCTTACTCGTTTTTTGAAAAAAAGTTCTTGAAATAATTAATATCATGTGATATCATAATAACTTAAATATTTTAAAGGAGGCGTTAGTCGTTGGAAACAGAAATCTTCGATATGGATCTTTCCGTCAGAGCGTACAATTGCTTAAAAAGGGCTGGTATTACCACCTATTCTGCTTTATTTAGCAGGATTGATGAAGGTATTCCCTCGTTGTTTGAAATCCGTTTTATCAACACTAGATGCGTAGGCGAAGTGCTAAAATTGGCACAGAAAAATGGATATCCTGCAAATGAAAAAGTTGAAGATTATATCGCTGACTTGCGTAAAGACCCTGAGGCAACAGCCGAGAGCATAGCATACTGGGAGGCGTTAAGCGATTCACTACGATTAATAAATTTTGACACACCTAAAGCAAACTAAGATTACACTATAAAAAAACCTCACTCGAATGCTTATGGTTCCTAAGGACAGTTATGTTTTATAGGAACGCTGGGCGTTGCGAAGGGCAAGAGAAAAGAGAGAAGTTTTACGCTTCTCTCTTTTCTCTTGCCCTTTTCTATTTATTGCGGTACATTCGACTCTTTTACTGCCATTGAGTACAATTACGATAGAAACTCAAAGGAGGTAACAAAATGGGTAAATTCATAGAAGAATTTTATTACGGAAACATTGATCCTCAGGCACGAAGTACCAAGCAGAACAAAGCCGTACAGAAGCAAATGGAAGTACTGATGCTCAATGAGGAATTCCTGACCAAAGCACTCTCCGGTCAAAACAAAAAGAAATTCCTCGACTTTGTAAATGCGTGGGGCGTAGTAAACGGCGAATCCAACCTCGATAGTTTTATAATGGGGTTTCGTTTAGGAGCCAATTTTACATACGATGTCTTCGTTGCCACAGACACGCCATTTCGAGACTTGCTGAAGGAGTGAGCAATATGCGAAATAAAAAGTATTACATAGCGTTGGATGATATTGAACGCAGAGTAATTGTAGACTGTCTGAACCAAATGCGGAACAAACTTATTGCTGGCGGCAAGTA
>JAQXZE010000018.1 GCA_029227055.1 Oscillospiraceae bacterium
TTCTGTGACTGGTATATTGAAATTTGTAAATCCCGTCTAAATGGTGACGACGAGGCAGCTGCTAATACTGCCAGAAGTGTTTTAACCTATGTTTTCACAAATACTCTAGCACTGCTTCACCCCTTTATGCCCTTTATCACAGAGGAAATCTGGCAGTCTATGCCCCACGAAGACGGCGAGGCATTAATGGTAACCGAGTGGCCTAAATACAAGGCAGAGTTTGATTATTCCGCAAGGGAAGCAGAGTTTGAGAAGATTATGGCGGTAATTCGCGCCGTTAGAAACCGCAGAGCAGAAATGAATGTTCCGCCCTCTAAAAAGGCTAAGGTTTGCATCGCTTCTCCCTTTGCCGAAACCTTTAAGCTCGGTACATCTTATATCTGCCGCTTGGCTTATGCATCAGAGGTATTAACGGGTGATGCATTTGAAGAGGCAGGCTCTGTTAGAATAGTTACCGATGCCGCTACCATCTTTATGCCGATGAACGAGCTTGTTGATTTTGAGAAGGAGCTTGCTCGTCTTAATAAAGAGCTTGAGGTCGCTAATAAGGATAAGGCTTTCTTTGAAGGCAAGCTTAATAATCCGGGCTTTGTTGCAAAGGCTCCCGCCGCAGTTGTAGAACAGCAGCGTCAAAGTCTTGCAAAGGTACTCGATAAGATTAAAATGTTAAACGACAGTATTCTTGAAATCGAAAAGACAAATAAATAAGAATTTGCCCCCGTGCAAAAGTACGGGGGCAAATTTCTGAAATAATATAATTGACAAAATAATATTTGTATGCTATTATATGTACAACTTGATAGAGGCGCGGTCTTGTAAATAGTACCGCTACACCTAATGTCCGGCAGGAAAATATGTAGCGTGAAAGGTACAGCCGCCGAAGTTTATCCTTGGCAAAGGATATGCTGGGGAAACGGAATAACATCCGTTTCACTGTCGCAAATTTGCGGAGTGCTATCGATTGAGAAAACCTATATTTGCATTTATTTATGCAATTTTTCTCTTTTGGTAGCCGATTTCTATCGGCTATTTTTTATTGTGTGAGGTTAGAAATTATGAAAAAAACAGTTTTTGAAGGTATTGCAACAGCTCTTGTAACCCCCCTTACTCCCGACGGTATTGATTATGACCGCTTTGGGAAATTACTCGATTGGCAGGTGTCAGAGGGTATTGACGGTCTTGTAGTTTGCGGAACTACAGGCGAAGCGTCTACTCTTACAGACGAAGAGCATAAAGCGGCTATTAAATTTGCAGTTGAAAGAGTAAACGGAAAGGTGCCCGTAATTGCAGGTACAGGCTCAAATGATACCGACTATGCTATTGAGCTTACAAAATACGCCTGTGATGTAGGTGTTGACGGCGTGTTGCTCGTTACCCCCTATTATAATAAAGCAACTCAGAACGGTCTTATTAAAATGTTTTCAACTCTAGCAGACGTTTCTTCTGCTCCCGTCATATTATATAATGTACCCTCAAGAACGGGTGTAAATATTGCGCCTAAAACCCTTTATGAGCTTTCAAAACATCCTAATATTTCGGCAGTAAAGGAAGCTAGCGGTGATATTTCGGCAGTAGCCGAAACCCTTTCTCTTGTGGGCGATAATTTAGATGTTTATTCGGGTAATGATGACCAAATCGTGCCTATATTATCACTTGGCGGTAAGGGCTGTATTTCTGTTCTTTCAAACCCCCTACCCCGTAAGACCTGCGATATCTGCAAAAAGTTCTTTGCAGGCGATGTTAAGGGAGCTGCCGCTTTACAGTTAGAACTTTTACCCCTTATCTCCGCACTATTTAGCGAGGTAAACCCCATTCCCGTAAAATCTGCAATGGCAGCTATGGGCTTTTGCGAGGAATATTTGCGTCTGCCCTTAACCGTTATGGAGGACGCTCACCGTGAGGTGCTTATTAATGAAATGCGCCGTCAGGGTCTTAAAGTTTAATTTATAATTTTGGTGTTTATATGATTCATAATAATTTATCTATAAACAGTGTCGGTCACTTAACCTTTGCAGGCTACGATACTGTTGAACTTGCAAATAAATACGGCACCCCTCTTTATCTTATGGACGAGGATAAAATCCGTAACCGTGTTAGAGTTTACAAGCAGGCGTTTAAGGACTTTTTTCCCGAAGGCTCTGTCCCTGAATACGCAAGCAAGGCTTTTTCCTGCAAGCGTATTTATGAGATTATGGCAGAGGAAGGCATCAATATTGACGCCGTATCTAAGGGAGAAATTTATACCGCTAAAAAAGCCGGCTTCAATCTTGCTAACTGCTTTTTTCACGGCAACAACAAAACCGACAGTGATATCGCCTTTGCTATTGATAACGGTGTTGGCCATTTTGTAGTTGATTGCATTGAAGAAATTTATGCGATAAACAAAATCGCCGCCGAAAAGAATGTTGTTCAAAAGGTATTCTTGCGCGTATCTCCCGGAATTGACCCTCATACCCATAAAAAAATCTCTACCGGCTCGGTTGAGTCAAAGTTCGGTATTGCCATTGAAACGGGTCAGGCAATGGATGCTGTCCGCCTTATCTTAGAGCAGAAAAATCTCTCCCTTTGCGGTTTTCACTGCCATGTAGGCTCACAGATTTTTGAATCTGAGCCATTCTGCACAGCAGCAGAAATTATGCTAAGCTTCATAAAATCGGTAAAGGAAGAGACCGGATTTTTAGCGTCGGCTTTAAATCTCGGTGGTGGCTTTGGTGTCAGATATACAGAAAAGGACCCCGTTACCGATTACAGAGCTAAAATTAAAGAGGTAGCAGATGTTGTAAATGCCCTCTGCAAAAATCTAGGTATACCCGTTCCGAAAATTTTAATGGAACCGGGAAGAAGCCTTGTTGCAGATGCAGGAATAACCCTTTATACCGTAGGCTCTGTTAAAGAAATTACAGGCTATAAAACTTATGTATCGATAGACGGCGGCATGGCTGATAACCCTCGCTTTGCTCTATACGAAGCTGAACATACCGTTATAAATGCCACACACGCCGATAAAAAGCCTAACCTTGTAGCCTCGGTTGCAGGCAGATGCTGCGAATCGGGCGACCTTATAGGCGAAAAACTTTCCCTCTATAAGCCATCGAGAAACGATATCCTTGCGGTACTTACAACAGGCGCTTACAACTATTCTATGGCGTCTAACTACAACCGCATTGAGCGACCCTGCGTGGTTATGGTAAATAAAACAAAGGATTATATCGCCGTAAAACGCGAAACGCTTGACGATTTAATATCCCTTGATGAATAGACAAAACCCTACTCAACTTATTTTGAGTAGGGTTTTATTTTTATTCAAAGAATTGTTTATACCAAACAAGGAAGGTGTAAACTGTCCAAATCTTGCGGCTCAAATCCGCCTTACCTGCCTTATGGTCAGAGAGTAATTTTAACAGCTTTTCGGTATCAAAATACTTCTCTGCAGAGGGGGAAGTAAAGGCTTCTTTTACTGTGTTATAATACTCGTCCTCGGTAAGCCATACTCTTATCGGTACGGGGAAGCCTAATTTATCCTTTGTAGCAGTTCTGCGAGGAAGTGTCTTTTCTGCAGCTTTTCTGAGAGCTAGCTTTGTAGTTTTGGTGCTTACTCTAGAGGATAGCGGAATAGTTTCGGCAAGCTCCATTACCTTTTTATCAAGGAAAGGAACTCTAAGCTCTAATGAGTTTGCCATACTCGTTTTATCTGCCTTTAAAAGTATATCTCCCATAAGCCACATATTAATATCGAGATACTGCATTTTTGTTATGTCGTCCTTATCAGCCACCTCGCTGTAAAAACGGTCACACAAAACCTTAGGCGCTACCGCCTTTTTAGCAGTTTCACTCTTTAAAATGCTGTTTCTCTCTTTAACGCTGAATATGTTAGCATTACCGATAAAGCGCTCCTCGATTGTTTTACCGCGTCTGACAAGATAATTAATACCATGCTTTTGAGGTAAATGCTCACAGATTTTGCTGATTATTCGGCGTATTGGGAAAGGAATACTGTCATAAGCGGTTAGGGTTATCGGCTCCTGATAAATACGGTAGCCGCCGAAAAGCTCGTCTGCCCCCTCGCCCGACATTACAACCTTAACATGCTCACTTGCAAGACGGCTTACAAAATAAAGGGCTATTGCGGCAGGGTCTGCAAGAGGCTCGTCCATATGATACTGAATTTTCGGGAAGGTAGACCAATACTCTTCGGGGGTTATAACCTTAGAAATGTTTTCTACCTTAATGGTATCTGCAAAATCCTTTGCAAAGGAAATTTCGTTATATCTGTCCCCGTCAGGACTCTCAAAGCCTACCGTAAAGGTTTTATCTACATTGGCAGCCTCTGCGATATAGCTTGAATCGATACCGCTTGAAAGGAAAGAACCCACCTCAACATCGGCAATTTTATGGGCCGCTACCGATTCTCTTACTGCGGCATCGGTAAGGTCTGCATAATACTCTAAAACGCCCTTTTTAGCGTTAAAATCGGGTCTGAAGTAGCGCACCTTTTCCATTTTACCGTCCTTGTAGGTAAAATAATGTGCGGGTGGAAGCTTATAAACATTTTTAAAGAAGGTTTCTTCTGTGGGTGAATATTGGAATGAAAGATAATGGCCGAGAGCGTCCTCATTTAATTCTTTTTCAAAATCAGGATGGTCTAAAAACGCCTTTATTTCACTTCCGAATATAAAGCTTGACTTCATTTCGGTATAATAAAACGGCTTTATTCCGAACATATCGCGAGCACCAAAGATGCTCTTATCCTTGCGGTTAAAGATAACAAAGGCGAACATACCGCGAAGCTTAGCTACCAAATCGGTACCCCACTGCTCATAGCCGTGAAGTAAAACCTCACTGTCTGAATTATTTTTAAAGGTATGACCTGCATCTATAAGCTCTGCTCGCAAATCCTTAAAGTTATAGATTTCTCCGTTAAAGGTTAAAACGAGAGAATTATCCTCGTTAAACATCGGTTGGTCGCCTTCGGCAAGGTCTATAATACTTAGTCTGCGAAAGCCTAAAGCTACATCCTCGTTTACAAATTTACCGGCAGAGTCGGGTCCGCGATGAATAATTCTATTCATCATAGACTCTAAAACTTCACCGTTATCATTTATTCTGTTTGTAAAACCTACAAATCCGCACATAGCATTAAAACTCCTCGAATTAATATCGATTTTTTACATTAAATTATATTATACACTAAAAAAGTCTTTTTGTCTCTACTTTTTTGAAATTTTTTACACTAATTTTTAATTTCTCGCAAAAGATATACTTAGTACATAAAAAATTTACATAAATAAAGTCTTGATACCTTTACAAAAAATTAAAAACATAGTATAATTATTTTAATATAACATTTTTTGGTGGGATTATATAATGAATTTATTTAAAGTGCTTTTCGGTAACTATAGCGAAAAGGAACTAAAACGAATAAAACCCATAGGAGAAAAGGTTTTGGCTCTTGAGGAAGAGTATAAAAGCCTTTCTGACGATGAATTAAAGGCAAAAACTGCCGAATTTAAAGAGCGTCTCTCAAATGGCGAGACCCTCGACGATATCTTACCCGAGGCTTTTGCTACCTGTAGAGAGGCTAGTGACCGTGTACTGGGCATGCGACACTTCCCCGTTCAGATTTTGGGCGGCATTGTGCTTCATCAGGGCAGAATTGCCGAGATGCGTACAGGTGAAGGTAAAACCCTCGTTGCAACCCTGCCCGCTTACCTCAATGCGCTATCGGGTAAAGGTGTTCATATTGTAACGGTAAACGATTATCTTGCAAAGCGTGACTCTGAGTGGATGGGTAAAATCTACCGTTTCTTGGTCTTAATGTTGGTCTTATTATTCACGGAATGAATAACGACGAGAAAACCGAAGCCTATAATGCAGACATTACCTACTGCACAAACAACGAGCTAGGCTTTGACTATCTTCGTGATAATATGGTGCTTTATAAAGAGCAAAAGGTACAGCGCGGTCATAATTTCGCTATTGTTGACGAGGTTGACTCTATCTTAGTTGACGAAGCGCGTACTCCCCTTATAATTTCGGGTCAGGGCGATAAATCTACCGACCTTTATACAAAAGCAAACTCCCTTGCAAAGTCTCTTAAAGCCTTTGTTATCAAGGAAATGGACGATAAGGCAAGCGACGATGTAACAAACTACGACGGAGACTATGTTGTAGACGAAAAGGCAAGAACCGCAACATTAACCCCTAACGGTGTTAAGCGTGCAGAAGAATATTTCGGCATTGAAAACCTTAATGATGCCGAGAATATAACCATAGCCCACCATGTAAATCAGGCTATCCGTGCTCATGGTATTATGAAGCGCGACGTTGACTATGTTGTAAAAGACGGCGAGGTTATTATCGTTGACGAATTTACAGGCCGTCTTATGTTCGGAAGGCGCTATAATGAGGGTCTGCATCAGGCAATTGAAGCCAAAGAGGGTGTAAAGGTAGCAAGAGAATCTAAGACACTCGCTACCATCACATTCCAGAACTTCTTCCGTCTTTATTCAAAGCTTTCGGGTATGACAGGTACTGCTATGACCGAGGAAGCCGAGTTCCAAGAGATTTACAAGCTTGATGTTATCGAAATTCCTACAAACAAGCCTGTTGCCCGTGTTGACGAAAACGATGTTGTTTACAAAACCGAAAAGGCAAAATACAATGCCGTTATCGAAAAGATTGTGGCTTGTCAGCAAAAGGGTCAGCCTGTTCTTGTAGGTACTGTTACTATCGAAAAATCCGAGCTTTTATCCTCAATGCTTAAGCGCAGAGGCATAAAGCACAATGTATTAAACGCAAAGCACCACGAAAAAGAGGCTGAAATTATAGCTCAGGCAGGTAAGTTCGGCGCCGTTACTATCGCTACCAATATGGCGGGACGCGGTACCGATATTATGCTCGGCGGTAATGCCGAATATCTTGCAAAAGCGGCCCTTCGTCATGATGGCATTAGTGAAACAATTATTGCAGAGGCTACCGGTTTTGCCGAAACTGATGATGCAGATATAAACAACGCAAGAATAAAGTATCAGGAATATTATCAAAACTTTAAAGCCGAAATTGCTCCCGAAGCCGAAAAGGTAAGAGAGGCGGGCGGTCTTTGCATTATAGGTACCGAGCGCCACGATTCAAGACGAATTGACAATCAGCTTCGAGGCCGTGCAGGCCGTCAGGGAGACCCCGGTAATACTCAGTTCTTTATCTCCCTTGAAGATGACCTTATGCGTCTGTTTGGCGGCGAGCGTATCTCAACACTTATGGATACCTTAAGGCTTGAAGAGGACACTCCGCTTGAAACCTCAATGCTATCCCATACAATTGAAAATGCTCAAAAGCGCAAAGAGGGTATGAACTTTGCCGCCCGTAAGAGCGTTCTTCAGTATGACGATGTAATGAACAAACAGCGTGAGCTTATCTACACACAGCGTAACAAGGTGCTTGACGGCGAGGATATCAAGGACACCGTTCTAAAAATGATTGACGATACAATTGATTCCTACTGCAAGATTTACCTTTCTGACCCCATACACGATAATTGGGACCTAAATTCGCTTAGAGAATATTTTATGGGTTGGATTGCTTCTGCTGATGACCTTAGATATACAACAAATGAGCTTGGCGATATCGAATGCGAGGATGTAGCCGAAGCCTTAAAGGAAAAGGCACACGCAAAATATGAGGAGCGTGAGGCTGAATTCGGCTCTGATATAATGCGCGAAATAGAGCGTGTTATGCTGCTGCGCTCAGTTGATACCAATTGGATGGACCATATCGATAATATGGACCAGCTTCGTCAAGGTATCGGACTTCGAGCCTACGGTCAGCACGACCCCGTTGTAGCCTACAGAAACGAAAGCTACGATATGTTCTCGGCTATGACCGATAACATCCGTGAGCAGACAGCAAAGCTTGTTATGACGGTACGCGTCAAAAAGGACGAAGAGGTTAAACGCCAAAAAGTATCCGAGGAAACCTCTGCAGGCGACTCTAAACCCCTGACTGTCAGAGGTAAAGGTGTAGTCAGCAAAAACGCCCCCTGCCCCTGTGGTAGCGGTCTTAAATATAAGCGCTGCTGCGGTAAGGGAATAGACTAATAAAAAATTTAAGGGAACGGACAATTCCGTTCCCTTTTTCTTATATATAATATATGTAATATTTTGTATTCACCCTATGTTCCCCACAGAAAGTACAGTACATTCTTATTATTTCATTGTTTTCACCGCACTTTTTACAAGTCCATAACTTATCATCCGAATTTTCAATATTGCTTTTTTATTTCTTTAAATTGTCTTTTCTTTTATCATCCTCTATCTTGTGCAAATCTTGTATTGCGGGCAAGCTTGTATTATATACTAAACAACCCAAGGCTTCAATAATCAGTGCAATCGCATTAAGGCTTAAAATTTCAAAAATTATAATCAAAGCGCAAATGAGAATTGTACTTAAAAAGGTAAATGTAGATTTTGTCTCTATAATTAAACTAATAGCTATAACTAAACCCAAAAGAGCAGATATAATCGCTATAACTACACTTGTTTTTCGTATGTTTTCCGATAGTTGATTTAGTTTTGAATATACATTTTCAGTATCATATATACACGCCTTTAATTCTTCAGTTTTTTTCATAATATTACCCCTTTTTCAAATAATAAGAACTATTCTTCCTATTATCGTACTATTATAGTTACTTTTTGCCAAGATAAATAGGAACTATAATTCCTATATAAAGTAAGTAAAGGTGGTTATATAATGCTATTGCTTGATTTCAATAAAATTGGAAACAAAATTTTTGCCATTAGAAAGGCTAAGGGATTGACCCAAGCCGAAGCGGCAGAGCTTGCAGGACTTTCCGACCGCACCTATGCAGATATTGAGCGTGGAAATGTTAATATGCGAATTGAAACTATTTTAAAAATATGTAAAGGTTTTCATATCACACCAAACGAATTTTTAACCGAAAAAGCAATACCTGCAATTTCTGAAAAGGATATAGCAGAACGCTTAAACAAATGTACCGCCAAAGAAAAAGAAACTGCCTTAAAACTTTTAGACGCATATTTATCTACACTTGAATAATTAAAATTTTCCTATAAAAATAAGAGGGAACGGTTATTTTCGTTCCCTCTTTTACTGTTTAAAAGCAATAAATTAATCTTTAATCTCGGCTATGGTAACTCCGTTTTCACCCTCGCCGAAAAGTCCTGCCCTGAAGGTTTTAATATTCCTATGCCCTCTAAGGTAATCATGAACAGCCTTTCTAAGTACGCCTGTACCCTTTCCGTGAATAACGGTAACTGTACCTATACCTGATAATACCGCACTGTCAATATATCGGTCAAGCTCTAAAATTGCCTCGTCAGACGCCATACCTCTTATATCAATTTCACCCGAAACACTGCGTTCTGCCCTTGATTTTAGTCCCGTTACATTACGGGTTTTGGGGATTTCGCGTGTTTTCTTTTTATTAGAGGCAGAAAGCTCTGCGAGCTTTACCCACATCTTCATAGAGCCCGATACTACCTGTACCTTTTTATTTCTATCGTCTGTTGCAACAACGGTAGCCTCGCGACCCAAATTTGTAATAACAACACTATCATTAACATTGGGCATTACGGCGAGCTTTTCGCCTGCCTCATTCTTTACAACGGGGTTTGCGTCCTCTTCCATTTTATTGATGGTTTTCTTATAATCTGCTCTTGCCTTATCAAGCAGAGATGCTGCATTTTCGGCTTTAAGGTTTTTCTTTGTTTCTTCTAGCTCATTTAAGAGAACCGTCGCATCCTGCCTTGCCTTTTCTATGATATGACTAGCTTTTTCTCGACTGTCCTCGATTATTTTGTCCCTCTTTTTGCGGAATTCTTCCTCTTGTAAGCTGAGCTTTCGGCGAATTTCCTCTGCCTCTGCTCTGAATTTAATAGCCTTTTTATGCTCATTTTCAGCATCACTTCTAGCGGCCTCTAGACTTGCAACTACCCTTTCAAACCGCATATCCTCTTCGGAAACCTGCTCTTTAGCCCTCTCAATAACTGCTTTATCAAGACCTAACCTCTCGGAAATTGCAAAGGCGTTAGAGCGACCGGGTGTACCGATAATAAGTCTGTAGGTAGGCTTTAGGGTTGAAACATCAAACTCGCAGCTTGCGTTTTCAACACCCTTTTCGTCTACTGCATAGCTTTTAAGCTCGGCATAGTGGGTTGTAGCTACCGTTTTAGCACCGAGCGAGTGCAAATTCATAAGTATTGACTTTGCTAAAGCAGCGCCTTCAATGGGGTCTGTACCTGCGCAAAGCTCATCAAAAAGCACTAAAGAATTATCGTCACACTCATTTAAAATCGAAATTATATTAACCATATGGGAAGAAAATGTTGAGAGTGACTGCTCAATGCTCTGCTCGTCTCCAATATCGGCAAAAACCTTATCGAAAACCGCAATCTCGCTCGAATCATCGGCAGGAATCATAAGGCCGCACATAGCCATAAGGGTTAAGAGCCCTACAGTTTTAAGGGTTACTGTTTTACCGCCTGTATTGGGACCCGTAATAATAAGGGTGTTATATTCACCGCCTAAGGTTACGGTTATGGGAACCACTGAGCGCATATTTATAAGGGGATGACGGGCGTTTTTTAGATAAATATAGCCCTTACTATTTAGTTTTGGCACAATCGCCTTCATTTTATAGGCAAGAGATGCCTTTGCAAAAATGAAATTAAGCTGAGCAAGAGCATCGAAAGAGAGTTTAATGCTCTCTGCAAAGGCTGCAACATCGCCCGACAGCTCGGCTAAAATTCTTGCAATTTCGTCCTGTTCGCGAAGTCTTAGCACCCTGATTTCGTTATTTGCCTCAACTACCGACATCGGCTCTATAAATAACGTTGAGCCTGTAGCCGAGGTATCGTGAACGAGACCCTTTATTTCACCCTTGCACTCTGCTTTTACGGGGACTACAAATCTGCCGTCTCTTTGGGTGATAATCGCTTCCTGCAGATATTTAGCCATAGGGCCTCTTACAATTCTGTCAAGATTATCCCTGATACCTGCAGATTTTGCGGTGATTTTCCGTCTTATATCAGAAAGCAGAGGCGACGCTGAATCGTGAAGCTCCTCTTCGTTTTTTATAGCAAAGGTTATTTTATTTTCTAAAAATTTATTGGGAGTTAGCAGCTCGAAAAGTCCGTAAAGAGAGTTATCATGTCCTAGAGCCGAGTTTTCTCCCCAATCCTTTATACTGCGACTAACCCTTAAAACCTCAGCTACCTCTAAAAGCTCCTTTATAGAAAGGGACGCTCCAACATCTGCCCTCGATACAGACGAGGTTACATTTACCACTCTGCCGAAAGAGGGGGCTGAATATTTGGCAGTTAAAAGATAAGCATCCTCTGTATTTTTAAGATTTTTTGATACTGTATCAAAATCGGTTGAGGGCTTTAGGGATAAAGCAATATTTGCGGCATCCTCAATACTGCAAAGCTTTGAAAGGGTATCAAGCACGCTACATAGCTCTAATACCCTGATATTTTTATCAAACTTATATGCCATCTTCTTTTCCCCTCCTTTAATTTATTTTATACTATTGTAAAAATCTAATGTCTTAAAATTATGGTCGGTTTGCACCTTTATATATCTCCCCGTTAAATCGGACAGAATTTTAGCGTGATTTTCGGGGATTTCAAAATTATAAATAGAAGAAAATTTTGAATATACTATATGCCGCATGGCAGAAAGTATCGTTTTATCAATTCTAAAAGCCCCGACTTCGCTATAGCATTTATCGCATAAAATACTGCCGTCACCTATTTTAAAATTCATAATATCGCTTTCAAAGGCACCGCAATCGGCACAGGCTACAAGGTCGGGCATATATCCCGAAACGGCGGCTATACGAAGCTCGGTAATTGCCTTTATAAGCTCGATATTTTTAACATCCTCTACTAAAAAATGAAGTGAATTTAAAATAATGCGCAAAAATTCTTCAGAGCTCTCACTATCGGGCTCTAATACGAGGGCTAGCTCGCAAAAATATTGGGCTAAGGAAAGCTTTAAGACATCACTTCCCGCCCCGAAAAAAATGCGAATTATTGAAGTTTCGTTTATTCTGTATGTATCGTTTTTCTTTGTTATTGCAAAGTTAGAATAAGAAAGCAGCCCCGTTGCAGCCGCTTTTTTACTCTTAATGCTTTTAGCTCCCGGGGCAAACGCGGAAATCACACCGTATTCACGGGTAAGCAAGGTAACTAACTTGTCACTCTCGCCTATCCTCTTCTCTCTTATTACCAGGGCATCGGTTGTAAAACGCATAAGAATTACCCTCACTAATATCATTTCTTCGACAGGAATCTACAAAACGCAAATAATCGTCTACCCTGCCGGTAATAACAAATTTAAGCCAATCCTTTTGAGGTTGCATAACTACTCCACCCTTCACAATTAATTTTTGTTAAAAGGTGGATTTTATGATAGGAAATTTAAGGTTTAGAAATGAGAAGAATTATTATTTATCGTTAAAATCAAGGCCAAAGCTATGTATAAGCCCTTGACGGTTTCGCCAATCCTCTTTTACCTTAACCCATAATTTTACCGAGGCTCTGATACCGAAAAATTCCTCTATATCGCGGCGAGCTAAAGTTCCTATTTTTTTGAGCATATTACCGCCTTTTCCGATTACTATTCCTTTATGGGAATCCTTTTCGCAGTAGATAACCGCCTCAACCTCGATTATCGGCTCGCCCTCTTTAGTATCACGCTCAACAAAGCGTTCAAGGTCAACCGCTATTCCGTGCGGCACCTCTTTATCAAGTGTGCGGAGCAACTTTTCTCTAATCATTTCGGCAACCATTACCTTTTCGGGTTGGTCGGTTATTTCGTCGTCTCCAAAATAATGGGGCGCGGGTTTTGCGAGCTTTAAAAGCTCTGTTTTCAATATGTCTACACCATCCCCCGTTTTAGCCGAAAGAGGAATTACCGCCTCAAAATCATAAAGAGAGGCATAGGCAGTTATCATAGAAAGAAGTGCTTCTTTATTTTCAAGTAAATCAATTTTATTTAAAACTAATATGCATTTAAGCTTCTTTGCCTTGATACTCTTTATAAGCTCAAGCTCCGCGGGGGGGAGCTCATCTGAATTAAACTTGAAGTCGGGTGCTGCATCTACAACAAATACCGCACCGTCAACATCACTCATACCGCTGTTTACAGCCTTAATCATATTTTGACCCAACAGATTATGAGGCCTATGAAATCCAGGTGTATCAATAAATACAAGCTGAGTGTCCCCATCGGTTAGCACACCCATAATACGAGTACGGGTGGTCTGAGGCTTATCCGATACGATAGCCACCTTTTGACCGAGAGTTTTATTCATAAGGGAAGACTTTCCCACATTTGGTCTGCCAAGCAGAGTTATAAAAGCCGATTTTTGCATAATGTTCTCCATTTTTAAATTTTATTGAGAGAAAGACCCAAATTATCTAAAATATTTTCTTCTTTTTCCCTCATAATTGTTTTTTCAATACCACCGTTTACATGGTCGTAGCCTAAAAGGTGAAGCACCGAATGTATCGTTAAAAATGCGATTTCGCGCTCAAATCCGTGACCGTAAAGGTCCGCTTGAGCCTGTGCGTGCTCAATGGATATCACAACATCACCGAGCATATACGCATTGTTTTCGGGGTTAATATCATACTCCCCGTTTTCGCCTAGCGGAAAGGATAAAACATCGGTAGAAGCGTCAATATCACGAAATTCCTTGTTGATTTTCTTGATTTCGGCATCGTCTACTATAGTTACATTGATTTCTGCAGGCTCTAAAAAATCCTCTTCAACAAGGGTTGCTGTACATGCCTTTCTTATGAGAAGCCTCGTTCCCGTTGGAAGTTTTGCCTTTTTTTGTTTATCGGATATATATACCTTTACACTCATTTTTCTGCTTCCCCCTTTTCGTATGCCTTTATTATTTCCTGTACTAATCTATGCCTTACAACATCCTTGCCTGTAAGGGCAACAATAGAAATATCCTTTATTCCTTTTAAAATTTTAACCGCTTGCTTTAGTCCTGATGTTTTACCGTCGGGCAGATCTATTTGCGTAACATCACCCGTTACAACAACTTTAGAATTAAAACCTAGTCTTGTTAAAAACATTTTCATTTGTTCGCTTGTGGTATTCTGAGCTTCATCGAGAATTATAAAGCTATCGTCAAGTGTTCTGCCTCGCATATAGGCTAAAGGCGCCACCTCTATATCTCCGCGCTCCTGAGCTCTTTGGAAGTTTTCTGCACCCATCATATCAAAAAGGGCGTCATAAAGGGGCCTAAGATACGGGTCTACCTTTTGTTGCAAATCACCCGGTAAAAAGCCTAATTTCTCCCCTGCCTCAACTGCGGGGCGGGTCAAGATAATTCGGTTTACCTGTTTTGAACGAAAAGCACTTACAGCCTGAGCTACCGCAAGATAGGTCTTACCCGTACCCGCAGGGCCGACACCGATTGTAATTGTGTTATTCCTTATGGCATCTACATACCGCTTCTGACCTAAGGTTTTAGGTCTTACAGGTCTTCCCTTTGAGGTGATACAAATACAGCCCGCATCGGTTATGTGGGTGACCTTATTTTCCTCGCCGTCCTCCACCATACTTATAACATAGTCAATATTTTGAGGAGAAAGGCTCTCTCCGCGATTTAACATCAAAAGCAGACAGTTAACCGTTCTTGCCGCCTTTGAGACAGCCAAAGCCTCGCCCCTGATTTTTAGTTGATTGCCGTGAGAAATAATCTGAACTTCATATTCACTCTCAATCCTCTTGACGTTTTCATCGAAATTGCCAAAGAGGTTTACAAGATGCTCTATT
Source organism: Oscillospiraceae bacterium (assembly GCA_029227055.1). GTDB lineage: Bacteria > Bacillota > Clostridia > Oscillospirales > Acutalibacteraceae > UBA737. The sequence goes on from JAQXZE010000018.1 coordinate 14,842, forward strand.
CTTTCAATATCTATTATCTGCTCAAACAATACCCTTTTTTCCACCTTTTTATATGTTTTTTTACATATATTATACACTATAACAGTCTATAAAGTCAATTTTCCGTAAATCTTCTGATTTAATCTAAAAGCGCCGATAAATCGGGGAAAATTTCAAGACTTCGCTTTAGTATTCCCGTAACAAAGGCGATAACCGTACCGTAGTTTGTTATCGGAATATTTAAATCCTCAGCACACTTCATTCGGTACTTCACTTCGCGCTCTGTCAGCATACATCCGCCACAATGAATAACCATACTGTATTTCGTTAAATCTTCAGGAAATTCTGTGCCGCTTACTGTCTCAAAATTTATGTTTTTGCCTGTGTATTCCCTAATCCACCGAGGAATTTTTACGCTACCGATATCCTCGCACTGCTTATGGTGTGTGCAGCCCTCTGCTATAAGCACGGTGTCGCCGTCCTTTAGATTGTTTATAGCACTAACGCCCTTTACGGCAGTTTTTAAAAGACCCTTTCTGCGAGCCATAAGTATCGAAAAAGATGTAAGCGGTATATCTTCGGGCACGCACTCTGCCGCCGCTTTAAAGACCTGACTATCGGTAATAACTAGTCTCGGTTTTTTGCCTACCGATTTTAAAAGTGCTTCACATTCGGTTTCTTTAGCCACTAAAGCCACCGCGTTGCTATCAAGAATATCTCTGATAGTTTGTTGTTGGGGCAGTATTATTCTGCCCTTTGGCGCAGAGGCATCAATGGGTGTTATCAAAAGGACAAAATCGTTTTCCTCTATTAAATCACCAACTATACGCTTTTCATTACCCTTAGGTGCTAACAAAACAATCTTTTCGAGCAGCTTTTGTATACCTATCTTCTTTTCTGCCGAAACAAAAAGAGCATCGCCGACAGGTTTTTCGTCTGTTAAATCACACTTATTATAAACCTTTATAAAGGGTATTTCCTTTTTCTTTATAAGCTCTTCGATATCCTTATCGAATTTGCTTTCCATTTCACCCGCCGTTAATACCAAAACGGCAATATCGGTTTTATTTAAAACCTGACGGGTTTTAGAAATTCGCAAAGCGCCAAGCTCACCCTCATCGTCAAGACCGGGGGTGTCAATTATCATAACGGGGCCGATAGGCAATAATTCCATAGCCTTGTAAACAGGGTCTGTAGTAGTTCCCAAAACATCCGACACAATAGCAATATTTTGAGATGTTACTGCATTTACAAGGCTCGATTTTCCTACATTTCTTCTGCCGAAAAAGGCTATATGAACTCTGTCTGCTGAGGGGGTAGAATTAAGTCCCAAAAAAATCACTCCTTAAAAACGGAAATCGCGGCGGTTTGAATTTTTAATATCCTCAATATTTGCCTTTGCGATTGCCTTTACCTTTTCTTTCGGTATTCTCTCAAGCTCTCGCTCGATAACCTCGTAGCCTAGCTTCTTTGTTCTGTCTGAAGCATAGTCCTCTATATATTCAGAAAGTGTCATAAGTGCATTCGGGTGGCAGCAGTTTAAAATCTGTCCGTTTTTGCAAAGACTCATAAAGCGGTCACCCGTTCTGCCCTCTCTGTAGCAAGCGGTGCAGAAAGAGGGTATGTGTCCGTTATCCATAAGCCAAGCAACAACATCGTCTAAGGTTCTCTGGTCGGATACATCGAACTGCTCTGTATCATGGGGACGCTCCTCGGTAGTATATCCGCCTACCGATGTACGAGAACCGCCGCTAACCTGTGATACGCCGAGACGAAGTAATTTTGAACGCACCTCTTCGGTTTCTCTTGTAGAGATTATAATACCTGTATATGGAACAGCAAGACGGATACAAGCAGTAATTTTAGCAAAGGTTTCGTCGTCAATACCGTTATCAAATACGGTGGGGTCAATGTCGGCTGCCCTCTTTATTCTCGGAACGCTTATAGTGTGCGGTCCTACTCCGTGCACCGCCTCTAAATGCTCTGCGTGCATAATAAGACCTGCAAACTCATACTTATAAAGCTCTAAACCGAAAAGCACGCCTAAGCCTACATCATCAATACCGCCCTGCATTGCTCTGTCCATAGCCTCTGTATGATAGTCATAATCGTGCTTAGGACCTGTAGGATGAAGCTTTAAATAGCTTTCCTTATGATATGTCTCTTGGAAGAGAATATATGTACCAATACCCGCTTCCTTTAGCTTTCTGTAATTTTCTACTGTGGTAGCCGCAATATTTACATTAACTCGGCGTATATCACCGTTTTTATGGTGTACGCTGTAAATAGTTTTAATACACTCAAGGATATACTCAATAGGATTGTTAATCGGGTCCTCGCCTGACTCAATAGCCAAACGCTTGTGTCCCATATCCTGAAGTGCTATAACCTCAGCCTTTACCTCCTCCTGAGTTAACTTCTTTCTCGGGATAGTTTTATTCTTTGCGTGGTAAGGGCAGTAAACACAGCCGTTTACGCAGTAGTTAGAAAGAGATAAAGGTGCGAAAATCACGATGCGGTTGCCGTAAAAGGCAAGCTTTATCTCCTCTGCTATCTGATATATTTTTTGTATTTTCTCGGGGATATCACAGGCAAGAAGAACAGAGGCTTCTCTATGAGTTAAACCTGCACAGGTAGTACC
>JAQXZE010000019.1 GCA_029227055.1 Oscillospiraceae bacterium
TCCGTCATACTTTTAAAGTACTTGACTTCTTCTCTCGATTTCTCTCAAGAATTGTCGGGTCCTTATTATCGTCGTTGTTTAATTTTCAAGGTCCGTTTTTGGCGCTCTTTTACAGGGCGCCTGATTATAATACCACAAGCATTTCCCTTTGTCAACACTTTTTTTCAAAAAATTTTAAAAAATTATTTTTATTTTTTATTTCGATTATTTTCAACAAATTATCCACCTGAATGTTGAGGCTTTTAAGGCAAAAAAGCCACTCATTTTTAATTTACTTTGTGCGAGCCTATTATTATATGTATATATACATTATATTATTACATAAAAATATATCCCCAACTAAAAAATCGGGGATATAACTTTTTTGATAAATTACGGATTAATACATTCCGCCTGCCTGTGCCGCAGCAGCTGCAGCGGCAGCAGCGTTATTATCTTCTTTAATATCTGCAACCAAGCTCTCGGTAGTTAATACCATAGCTGCAACAGAAGCAGCATTCTCAAGAGCAGAACGGGTAACCTTAGTAGGATCAACGATGCCTGCCTCTATCATATCGGCATAGGTTTCCTTGTACGCATCGTAACCGTAGTTTACTTTACCGCTTGAAACAATCTTATCAACGATTACAGAACCTTCGATACCTGCATTATAAGAAATCTGACGAATTGGAGCTTCGAGTGCTTTAAGAACGATAGAAACACCTGTCTTTTCGTCGCCGTTTGTTTTATCTAAAAGTTTTACAACTTCGGGCATTGCATTAATGAGCGCTACACCTCCACCCGCAACTATACCTTCTTCAACTGCTGCCTTAGTAGCAGAAAGAGCATCTTCAATGCGAAGCTTCTTATCCTTCATGTCGAGTTCGGTAGCAGCGCCTACCTTGATAACTGCAACACCGCCTGCAAGTTTAGCGAGACGCTCCTGAAGCTTTTCTCTATCAAATTCAGAAGTAGTAGTTGCAACCTGATTTCTAATCTGTGCTACGCGGTTCTTAATCTCTTCGGAATCACCTGCGCCATCAACAATAATTGTATTTTCTTTGCCAACCTTAACCTGACGGGCTCTACCGAGTTGGTCAATGGTAGTATCCTTAAGCTCAAGACCTAGTTCGCTTGAAATCACTTCGCCGCCTGTAAGGATAGCAATATCACGAAGCATTTCTTTTCTTCTGTCGCCAAAGCCTGGAGCCTTAACAGCAACGCAGGTAAATGTACCGCGAAGCTTATTAACGATTAAGGTAGAAAGTGCTTCACCCTCAATATCCTCGGCAATAATTACGAGTTTGCCGCCCGACTGAACAATCTGCTCAAGGAGAGGCAGAATTTCCTGAATATTAGTAATCTTCTTATCGGTAATTAAAATCAAAGCGTCATCAATAACGGCTTCCATCTTATCGGAATCTGTAACCATATAAGGAGTGATATATCCGCGGTCAAACTGCATACCCTCAACAACCTCAGAATAGGTTTCTGCGGTTTTGGATTCTTCAACAGTGATAACACCGTCAGCGCTTACCTTATCCATAGCTTCAGCTATAAGCTTACCGATAACTTCGTCACCAGAAGACACAGTAGCAACACGGGCGATATCCTCACTGCCGCTTACCTTCTTTGAATTTGCAACTATAGCGGAAATAGCGGTATCAACTGCAACCTTAATTCCTTTTTTAACAACCATCGGGTTTGCGCCTGCGGCAACATTCTTCATACCCTCTGCAATTAAAGCCTGAGCCAAAACGGTAGCAGTAGTGGTACCATCACCTGCAGCGTCATTAGTTTTAACAGATACTTCCTTTACGAGCTGTGCGCCCATATTCTCAAAAGCGTCCTCAAGTTCGATTTCTTTTGCGATTGTAACACCATCATTAGTAATAAGGGGTGAGCCGAACTTCTTATCAAGAACAACATTTCTGCCCTTAGGTCCTAAAGTAACCTTAACAGCATTAGCGAGCTTATCAACACCGCCCTGTAACGCCTTACGGGCTTCTTCGCCGAAAATAATTTTCTTTGCCATAAAACAATTTCCTCCGATTAATTAAAATTACTCAACGATGGCTAAAACATCAGCCAAGCGAAGTACGGTGTATTCCTCACCGTCAATCTTTATTTCTGTACCTGAATACTTAGCAGCAACAACACGGTCACCGGGCTTTATGGTCATAACAACCTCTTTACCGTCTACAAGACCGCCGGGGCCTACTGCCACAACTTCTGCAATCTGCGGCTTTTCTTTGCCTGCAGATGTTAAAACAATACCGCTTTTGGTTGTTTCTTCAGCTTCTGTAGCCTTTATAACAACATTGTCGGCTAATGGTTTGATAGTCATATAAAAACCTCCAACTAGTAATAAATAATATTACCAAAATAATCTTACAATTACTAATTATATCCAAAAAGAAATAGAAGTCAAGGTAGTTCAAAATTTTTTAACAAATTATATAATGAAATTTAAAATTACTGAACTGTTTTAATTTTTTCATTCTGTAAAAGGGTTGCTAAAGTCTCATTTTCAGCAAGCTCACCTTTAGGAATTATAAATTTAAGTCCACTTTTAAGAAGTGAAAATTTCATACAGTCGGTTTCGATTGTTTCGCCGTCAAGATTAACGGGCAATGGTTTATCTGCCTCAAAATACATTTCATTACAGCTTCTTATAGTACAGCAATCAAGACCTTCGTGGGTACCGCTTTTATATTTTGAAAGCAGACCTAAAATCCTAAGCTTTGAAATTACATCAACCTTAATAAAGTCTAACCTTCTATCAAACGGAACAGCTTTTGGGGCTGCCATATAACCGCCGCCGTAAAATGGACCGTTTGCAATTACTGCAAAGAGACAGTCTAGCTGACCGAATTCTGTATCGTCAACTTTAAGTTTTAGTCTTACACCGAGCTTTTTAAGAAAGGTCTTTACAATAGCAAGATTATAAGCCAAAGAACCCGATACAAACGGAAGCTTTTTAAAGCTTCTCATATCCCTTGCAACTACAGCGTCCATACCTACAGAACAACTGTTAATGCAGTACCTGTCATTAGCTCTTATAAGGTCGATAGGATAAGCCTCACCTTCAACCTGTGCTTTTATATCGGCAAAACACTTTGGATTTTTAAAGCCTCTTACAAAATCATTTGCAGAGCCGCAAGGAATAATTCCGTATGAAACATTATCAAAACCAACAATTCCGTTTATGACTTCATAGCCCGTACCCTCGCCTCCGCAAGCGAACATTGAAAGCTCTTCGCCCGTCTCTGCCATCTCTCTGGCAACCTTTTCTGCGTGATCAGGATATTCGGTGATTATAATATCATAGTCTTTGCCGTTTTTGTTAAAATATTCCTCTATATCCATTATTATCTTTTTTTGAGCTTTGCCTTTGCCTGCGGCAGGATTAACGAAAAACAGATATTTCATTTAAACAGCCTTTATATTTAGTTATTTTTAAAATACATAAACAACTGGCATTTTATCATACCGTTATAAAGCTTGCGGCGTTTATCAGCAGTCTTTCCGAAATGCTTTTCAAACTCATCGTGAGGACTTATAACAAAAGCTTTTCTGCCTGCACCGATATGGAATTTCTCACCCATTACACGATAAATCTGTTCTGCCTCGCGAACATCCAAAAGACGCTCTCCATAAGGTGGGTTTGTTATAACAAGGCATCTCTCGTCAGGCATTTTAAAATCCTTTATGTCGGCTTTTGCTACCTTTATATATTTAGATACGCCCGCCTTTGCTGCGTTTTCTTTTGTAAGATCAAGTGCCGCGTCATCAATATCAAAACCAAAGCCTTCAAAATCAATATTATGAAGAATTAAATCTTGAGCCCTCATTCTCTCCTGTCGCCACGCTTCCTGAGGTATAAAGGAAAAGCGCTCTGCCGCAAAATATCTGCGAAGACCCGGTGCCATCTTCATAGCCATTTGAGCTGCCTCAATTAAAATTGTACCGCTGCCGCAAAATGGGTCATAAAGTTTTGTATCGGGGAAAATACGAGCTAAATCGCACATTGATGCCGCTAAGGTTTCTTTTATTGGTGCAGAATTCGAATTTCTGCGATAACCTCTTTTATGAAGTCCCTCACCCGAAGTATCAATCATCATTGTAACTACATTCTTATGAATAGAAAAACGAATTTTATATTCAGGCCCCGTTTCTTCAAACCAAGAAATATTATATTTTTGTTTAAGGCGTTCAACTATCGCCTTCTTTATAATTGACTGACAGTCAGGAATACTATGAAGCTCAGAGTTAATGCTCCATCCGTTTACGGGGAAGGCGTCCTTTGCGCCGATATAATTTTCCCAAGGAAGAGCCTTTACACCATCGAACAAATCCGTAAAAGAAAGGGCCGTAAACTCACCTACATTTATAAGTATACGCTCTGCAAATCGGGAGTTAATATTGGCTCTTGCAAGCATATTAAAATCGCCCGACAATAAAACTCTTCCGTTTTCTGCTACAACATCGCTAAAGCCCATTCTGCGAAATTCGTCGGCAGCGATACTCTCAGTGCCGAAAAGACAGGGGGCAACTAATTTTATATTTTCCATTTATTTCACCTTTGCTGTGGCGTGTCTCGTAACATGACAGCCTATATTAACCGCAACAGGAAGCCCTGCTATATGGGTGGGTGCCGTTTCTATATTGACGGCTAGCGCGGTCGTTTTTCCTCCAAAGCCCTGAGGACCTATATTAAGAGCATTTATAAGCTCTAAAAGTTCGGCTTCAAGCTCTGCATAATAAGGGTCACTATTCCTAACAGATGTATCTCTGCAAAGGGCAAGCTTTGAAAGGTAAGCCGACTGTTCAAAGTCACCGCCTATACCTACCCCTACCACCATTGGCGGACAAGGGTTATTTGATGCCGCCTTTACTATTTCGAGCACCGCCGACACAACGCCGTCACGAGAGTCGAAAGGAGTAAGCATTTTTATTCCGCTCATATTCTCGCTTCCAAAGCCTTTTGGCGCTACCGTTATTGTAACTTCGTCGCCGTCAACTATATTTATATGTATAACGGCAGGGGTATTATCTTTTGTGTTTACTCGTCTTAAGGGGTCTGCTACAACAGATTTTCTGAGAAGCCCCTTTTCGTAGCCGCGACGCACACCCTCATTTACAGCGTCCCTTAGCGAGCCGCCTACGATATGCACATCCTGACCTATATCTATAAACACTACTGCCATTCCCGTATCCTGACAAATAGGCAGTGAGTACTTCCCTGCAACCTCTAAGTTTCTTTCTAAATCGGAAAGCACACTGATTGCAAGCTTATTTGTTTCCTCTTCTTTAGCTTTATGTATTGAATTTTCGATATCCTTTGGCAAAATCTTGTTTGCCTTTATGCAAAGTTCTTCAACCGTTTCGGTAATTCTTAGAGCCGAAATTTCTCGCAATGTGTACACCCCGCTTTCAAAAAATGAGGGCAGTCCGTTTACTGCGCTCTACGCAACAAAAGAATCTGCCCAATGAATTTTAATAATTATGAGCGCCGCCGTTTGCGCGCTTTGTACGGCGCGATTCGGGATTTTTGCGCTTTAAGTCAGAAAATTTTTCGTCACTTGTCTGCTTAAAATGATTCATCATCTCTTCAAAAGATGTAGCCTCAACTTTTTTAGGAGTCCAGGTATAAGAGCCGTCAGGCTTTGGCGGTTGATATGGCTTTCTTTCTCTGCGAACACCACGGTTCTCAGAGCTGCGCTCAGCCTCAAGAGCCTTCTTTATGCTAAGGCTTATCTTTCCGTCCTCCAAAACAGTGAGCACCTTAACCTTTACCGTGTCGTTTTCTTTTACATGCTCGCGGATATCGTTAACATAAGTACGCGCTACTTCAGAAATATGTACCATACCCGATTTGCCTTCGCCTAAATCAACAAAAACGCCGAAATTTGTAATTCCTGTAATTTTTCCCTCAACAATATCTCCTACTTTTAATTGCATAAAAGTTTTTTGTCCTCCTAAAACCTCTTTTAATTTATATAAATGTTTTTTATTTACTACAGTTTTATTCGCCTGAGATATCTATATATATTTCTTCGTCT
>JAQXZE010000020.1 GCA_029227055.1 Oscillospiraceae bacterium
TCATCCTGAAATTGACGCAAGGTTTGTAATTTTGCCGCACTCTAAGGATTTTGCCCGTATGCAGAAAATCGGACCTGTAGTAAAAAAAGATTCAAGAAAGCATAAAATTCTTTCGCTTTTGTGTGAATATATTATTTCCAGTCAAGCAGAGCTTGAAACCTACAATCCTTTGCGACGCAGCAATCACGCTTTCCGTGATATGTGGACTGCTGTTAAATTTGTGTTTTTACAGCACGGTATAGCACAAAGTGACCTTTCGGGATGGCTAAATAAGAATAAAAAGCGCTTTCACGGTCTTGTATGTACTGCAAATCCTGAGTATAAAGCCTTTTTCGAGTATGATTATCGCTATAACGAAAAAGAAATTTGGCTTACGGGTCTGCCGAGATTTGACCGCCTTTATGACGAATCACAAAGAAAAATCACCATTATGCCAACATGGAGAAAGCGTTTAGCAGGCAAATGGGACCCTGATACAGATGTTTGGACCCTTGCTGACGGTTTTAAACAAAGCGAGTATTATAAATTTTATAATTCACTTATAAACGACGAAAGGCTACTTGCAGCCGCCGAAAAGTACGGTTATACTCTAGGCTTTTTCCCTCATCCGACACTTCAGCCGCATATAAACCTGTTTGACAAGGCAAAATCGGTTGAGTTTATGGACTCTTCTACAGCGTATAGAGATGTTTATGCTCAAAGTGACCTTTTGATTACCGACTATTCCTCTGCGGTGTTTGATTTTGTGTATCTTGGCAAGCCAATAATCTATTCGCAGTTCGATTTTGAGGACTTCTTTGACGGCTCGCATGTAGGCACAGCGGGTTATTTCAGCTATGAGCGTGACGGCTTTGGCGAGGTTTGCTACGACCTTGATAATACCGTTAATACCATTATTGAGTATATGGAAAACGGATGCAAGCTAAAGGATAAATACCGTGAGCGAGTTGACGGGTTCTTTGCTTTCAGGGATAAAAACAATTGTGAGCGTGTTTACAAAAAAATCATTGAAACACGAGACTGAAAAGCCCCTTAAATCTAAACTATCATAGTTTAAATGGATGCTTTTCTTTCTATTGAATAATAAAAAAGCCGTGATTTTCACGGCTTTTATTTTTGTAGCTTTGGATTGTCTGTTCTTTCTAAAAGATAATCAATCGAAATGTTAAAATAGTCCGCAATTTTTATGAGTTCGGTTATACCTGGCTCACGCTCGCCCGTTTCATAACGGCTGATGGTATTTTGGTTTGTGTTTAAGTCAAAAGCCATTTTGAGTTGAGAAATGCCCCTTGATTTTCTGATTTCCTTTAATCTCAAAAAAATCACCTCTTGACACTATTATCCCACATTGGTATAATATAAATATCCCAATTTGGTATAATCAGGAGAACGAAATGAAGAAATTCGCAGTTATAGTGGTAATTGTGGTAGTAGCGATTTTTGCAACTTCGCTTTTTATAAAAAGACAAGAGCCGAAAAATGAAAAGCAGTTTCTTCCGCAAGAGAAAGAGAAAATGATAGAGGTAGAGGGGGTATGTCAGTATCCCGAATTACCGACAGGATGCGAGTCGGCGGCAGCCGTTACGGTGATGAGATATTACGGTGCCGACATAACGGCGGCGGAATTTGCAAGAAATCTGCTTGAGAGTAGCAGAGATTTTTATAGCATAGAGGGAGTATTACACGGGCCAAATCCAAACGAAGTGTTTGCAGGTGACCCCTTTTCAGAAAATGCATACGGTTGTTTTGCAGAACCGATAGTTAAAGCGGTAAATAAAAGCGATTTCGGGCTAAGGGCGGTAAAAATAACCCATAAAACTTTAGCCGAGCTTTGCAAAGAATATATTGATAAAGATAAGCCTTTACTAATTTGGGCAACAATGAGTATGAAGCCGTCAAAAAACGGAAAGGAGTGGGTTTTGCCAAGCGGAGAAAGCTTCACTTGGATTTCAGGAGAGCATACATTGGTGCTTGTAGGATACGATGATGAATATTATTTTTTCAAGGATTCACAGTCGGGCAGTACCGTTGGATACGAAAAAGCGATTGCCGAAAAAAGATTTTTAGAGCTTGGAAGCCAAGCGGTTTATATAGATAGCAAATAACCTCCATCTAAACAGGTGGGGTTGTTTTTTATATCATAAACATACGACCTCTTGTTTAAAGAGGTCTATATGGATGCTTGTGGCATAATAGGGACAAAATAAAAGCAGAAACGCAGTTTATATATAGCTTGAAAAATCTTTTAAAAAATGATATATTTAAAACAATAAAGTGTTGTTAAAAAACACGGAGAACGGTTCACTATATTTACAAAACTATTACAGAATGTGAGGAAAAAAGATGATCTATGCAGCAATTGCGCTATTTGCGGTAACCTATATTTTAATGCTCGCCTTTGGCAAGTACAGACCGTATATCGCGCTCGCATCTGCCTTCGTTTTTATTGTTTCGGGGATGCTGTCGGTAGGCAACATTATTGAGAACATAGATTTTAATGTGCTTTTAATGATTGCGGGTACAATGGGAATTGTGGCTCTGTTTATCGAAAGTCATATGCCTGAGCTGCTTGCCGATTTAATAATGGAAAAGGTTCCGAATATTAAGTGGGCGGCAGTTGCAATGGCTCTGTTTTCGGGAATCATTTCGGCGTTTGTTGATAATGTGGCTACCGTTTTAATGGTAGCGCCTGTAGCCCTTGAAATCTGCAAAAAGCTTAAAACAAATCCTGTGCCCTTCATCATAGCAATTGCGGTTTCTTCAAATTTACAGGGTGCGGCAACCTTGGTTGGAGACACAACCGCCATCATGCTAGGCTCTGCCCTTGATATGAGCTTTATGGACTTCTTCTGGTATAAGGGTAGACCCGGTATGTTCTTTATTGTAGAGCTGGGCGCTATTCTTTCAGCATTAATAGTAGCGTTTGTTTTCCGCAAAGAAAAAGGCGCTATTCCAAGGGGAGCTGAGCGTACAAAGGTTACAGACTATGTGCCGACCTATCTTTTGTCAGGTACGATTTTACTGCTTATTTTGGCATCCTTTATACCTAACAAGCCCGATGTCACAAACGGACTTATCTGCTGCGGACTTCTTTTAACAGGTATAATTTATAATTTTGCCAAAAAGAGAACCCTTGCGGCGATAACAGCACCCTTAAAAGAAATTGATTTTGAAACAATCGGTCTTTTACTTGGCCTTTTCTTGATGATAGGCGGAATTGCCGAACAGGGTGTAATCGCGGCGGCTGCAAAGCTACTTGCAAAGGCAGGCGGCGGAAACATTTTCTTGCTTTATACCGTTATTGTATGGGCTTCTGTATTAATTTCTGCATTTATTGATAATATTCCTTATGTTGCAACTATGATACCTGTTATTGCAGGTTTGGCTTCTGCGCTTAATATTGACCCTACAGTACTTTATTTTGGTCTGCTTTCGGGCGCTACTTTAGGCGGTAACTGTACTCCTATCGGCGCTTCTGCAAATATTGCGGGTATCGGTATTTTGCGCAAAGAGGGATACACCGTTAAAAATTCCGATTTCTTTAAAATAGGAATACCCTTTACATTAGCGGCGATAATTCCCGCTTACATTTTCCTTTGGATTATGTACTGAATATAAAAGTTTAAAGGTTTAAAATAAAAAGGGGAAAATATATGCCAAAACTACTTGAAAATTTAAAGCAAACAGCCTTTGCAATTATACCTGACAGAGAAGACTTGGCCAAGGCGGTTCACCCAAGACTAGATTTTTTGCTTTTGGTTTTAAGAAATATATTTGTAGGTGCTTCTGTGCTGTTTTTTGTAGCGGCACTCTTTATACAAAACGGACCGCACAATGTTTTAAAGGTGGTCGGATATTTCGCGGGTGCGGCGGCATATATTTTTGAGTGTCTTGCCGTTACCGACTGCTTTCAGACCAAGGTTCGACACACCGAAATGTTTATGGTTTACTGATTTGGTCCGCTATATATTTTGTTGGGCTTTGACTACATATTTTAAAGTTTTTAAAAAAAGAGTTCGCATTGAACTCTCTTTTTTGTTGGTTTATGTAACGAAAACTACCGGCACGGCCGGTAGTTATGATTTCCTATAGTGTCGCGGCGATTTGCCGTAGAATTTTTTGTAAACTCTACTGAAATAGTTATAATCGGAAAAACCGACAAGTGAAGCAATTTCCGTTATAGGAAGCTCGGTGGTTTTAAGCAAACGCTTTGCTTTATGCATCCTTCTGTACAAAATGTATTTTGAGATTCCCATATTTAAATTTTTTCTGAATATTTCATATAGCTTTGTTCTGCCTACATTTAGCTCACAACACAATAATTCAATATTAATCTCCTCGTTTAAATGCTCTTCAATATACAATTTAGAAGACTCAATTATTTTATTATGTTCAGGCTTTATCAGTTCTTTGTAAATTATATACGATGTACAAGCTTCCATTATTTTAGCAGCTGCGAGGATTCGCTGTTCTTCTTTATACGGAATTTCATTTATTCCGCTATTTAGATTCTGTATATCAAGATTGTATTTTTCGTTTAGTTTTTCCGCATATTTGTAAAGATGTTCTTTATTGGGGCAGTCGGTTATTTGACCAAACATTAAATAACCGATTGTTTTTTCGTTTTCATGCAAAGGCATTACAGCTTCAACCAAGCCGGCATGGCATTTGTAAACAATAAGAGAGTTTTGCTTTTCGCATTCCAAAAAAGAACGACGGTCGGCATAGTTACATTTTCTTCTAGTTTTCGGATAACTTTTCATTGTTTTGCAAAAAGTACAGTTATCCTCAGGGTATGCCATAATTTCTTTGAAATCAGTATCAAATAAAACGAATCTAATACCTGAAAGGATATGGAAAGATTTCATTAACGATTCTAACTGAGATTTATCTAACGAAATTGACATAAAATCCGTTCCTCCGTACAAATTTACAATTTTTTGTATGATGTTGACTATAATTATATCAAATATCAAGATAAAATTAAAGTACAAATTTAAGGAGGTAATCCTATGAAAAAACAAACATTTGCATTATTTTTTGGCAACCGTGGTTTTATGCCGGCCGAGCTTATCGAAGGTGCTCGTGAAGACATGGTAAAGGCCGTGACTGAGGCAGGCTATAATTACCTTATTATGGATAAAGACGCTACTCGCTACGGGGCGGTAGAAACCAGAGATGAGGGTAGGGCATATGCTGCCTGGCTTAAGTCTCATGAGGGCGAATATGACGGTGTTATTCTCTGCATGCCTATATTTATTGATGAGAACGGTGCCATCGCAGCCCTTCAGGATGCTGGCGTTCCTATTCTTATGCAGGCATATCCCGACGAAATAGGAAAGATGGATTTTCAGCATCGTAGAGATGCATATTGCGGAAAATTCTCTGTAACCGATGTTTTTGAGCAGTACAAGGTTCCTTATACTGTTATGAAGCCGCATGTTGTAGATCCGCTGACACCTGAGTTTACAAAAAATCTTCATGATTTTGCGGCAGTATGTCGTGTAGTGAATGGAATGAAGCGTTTTACAATTGGTTGCATCGGTGCTCGCACTACGGCATTCAAGACAGTACGTTTTGATGAGCTTACAATGCAGAGACATGGTATTAATGTTGAATCATTTGACCTCTCAGAGCTTTTCGAGTTTGTCCGTGCTAAGGATGATAACGATGAAAAGGTTATCGCAAAGAAGAAGGTTCTTGAAAACTATACCGATTTCTCAAACGTGCCTGAGGATAAGAAGAATATGCTCGCAAAAATCAGCGTTGTTATTGATGAATACATAGAAGAGTATCATCTTGATGCAATAGCACTTCGCTGCTGGAATGAGATGGAGACATATCTTAGAGTTTGTCCTTGCGTACTGATTTCCGAGCTTAATGACCGTGGCATTACTGCTTCTTGCGAAATTGATATGTGTTCAGCTATTACTATGCGTGCGCTTTCTCTTGCAACCGAAGGCCCTGCAGCCTGTCTTGATTGGAACAACAACTACGGAGAAGATCCTGATAAGGTCATACTTTTCCATTGCGGTTCTACAGCACAGAAACTTATGGCAGGAAAGGGAACTGTAACCTCTCATAAGATGTTTGATAAGGGCGATCCGGGCAGCGGATGGGGCACCAACGAGGGAAGAATTGCCGCATTCCCGATGACCTTCTCCAACTGTAAGACCGAAGATGGTAAGATTACGATTTACTTTAGTGAAGGTGAGTTTACCGACGACAATATTGAAAAAGAATTCTTCGGTTGCGGCGGTGTCGCTAAAATTGACAATTTACAAGATAAGCTCATACGCTTAGCACGTGGTGGATTTAAGCATCATACTACAGTAGCAAACGGACACGTTAAAGAGATTTTAGAGGAAGCGTTTAAATATTATCTCGGCTATGATGTCGTAAACATAGAGGGATAATTATGGTATTTGGTGGACTTGATGTAGGAACGACTGGCTGTAAGATAGCCCTCTATAGCGATGAGTCGCAGCTGCTTCGCACCTATTATAAGGAATATGATGTTATTCGCAACAACGGTCAACACGAAATTAATTTTGCCGATGTCAGAGGAGGGGTTCTAGAACTTCTGAAAATGGCAGTAAAGGACTATAAGGTCGAAGCATTAGGTATCACGAGCTTTGGTGAGACCTTTGCTATGCTTGATGAGAACGATAACATTTTAGCACCGTCAATGCTTTATACCGACCCTAGAGGAGAGGCAGAGTGCAAAGAACTTTGCGATGTGCTCGGTGAGGAAAGACTTACCTTGCTCACAGGCGTAAAGCCTCATCCTATGTACAGCATCTCGAAGATAATGTGGCACAAAAATAACAATCCCGAAGCCTTTTCCAAGTGCAAAAGGATACTTCTCGGTGAGGATTTTATTGTTTACAGTATTACTGGCAAGGCGCAGATAGATTATTCTCTTGCCGCCCGTACGGCAGCTTTTGATATTGAGAAAAAGTGCTGGATAGAGGAGATTTTTAATGAGGCCGGGGTAGATGCTTCGCTTATGTCTGAACCTGTGCCTGCAGGCACAGAGGCGGGAGTTACAACCGCCGAAATAAAGAATATACTTGGCATAGATTACGATATAACCATAGTAAACGGTTGTCACGATCAGGTGGCGGGTATGATTGGCTCGGGTATATTTGAGACCTATCAAGCTATGGACGGTACAGGTACGGTTGAATGTATACCTGTTATCTTGAATCAAAAGCCGACCGATATAAATTTCTATGAGGGTGGATACTCTGTTGTGCCTTATCTTGGTGGGCAGTATGCTTGCTACGCTCTTTCCTTTACGGGTGGTGCAACACTTAAATGGTTCCGTGACAATTTTGCCGAGCTTGAATGGAAGGCCGCTGAAAATGAGGGCAAAAACGTTTATGCCGAGCTTGATAGCAAGGTTTCTGATAAGCCTACGGGAATACTTGTTCTACCCCACTTTGCAGGTGCTGCAACACCTTATATGGACAACGATTCAAAGGCAGCTTTTATAGGAGTTACCCTTGAAACTACAAAGTATGATCTATATAAAGCCTTAATGGAAGGCACCTCATACGAAATGCTGCTCAATTTCAATACAATGAAGGCCATGACGGGTGAAATTGAGGAAATTAGAGCAACGGGTGGGGGAGCCACTTCGGATGTTTGGCTTCAAATAAAGGCAGATATTCTTGATACTGAAATAACAGCTCTTTCTTGTAAAGAGGTAGGAGCAGCAGGAACTGCAGCGCTTGCAGGCCTTGCTGTAGGAGTGTTTACGGAGCTTAACAAAGCGGTAGAAAAAATGGCTCCTGTTCGCAAGGTGTTTAAATCTACTGCCGAAAACGTTTCGATCTACAATGAACTCTATAAAAAATATGCTAATTTATATGGCGCGGTAAAGGGGTTGTAATGATGAAAGACTATGTAGGAAATTCTTTGCAGATAAGAGGCGCAGAGCAATATATACTGCAAAATGGTAAGGGCGACGGAATGCATTTCCTTTATATCCGCAACGGATTGGGCTTAGAGGTATGGATTTCGCTTGACCGTGCAGGAGATGTTTCGCGTGTTAGTTTTAAAGGGGACAACATGGGTTATTTTGCACCTTGCGGATATGTGGCGCCGGAGTATTATGACGGCGTGGGTGCGGGTTTTCTCAAATCATTTACCGCCGGATTTTTTACTACCTGTGGTCTTACTGCAGTAGGCTCTCCTTGTACTGACGAGGGCGAGGAGTTACCGTTACATGGAACTATTTCGCACATACCTGCCGAGCTTATGTGTAAGGAAGAGAACGAGAAAGAACTTGTAATCAAATTGCGAATTACAGATGCACGAATTTTCGGCAGAAAGCTGGTAATGGATAGAATTTACCGTTTTTCCTATGTGGATAATAGTTTTGAAGTCTCTGATAAGGTTACAAACCTTGCTGACGCCGAAACACCCTATATGATACTTTATCATTGCAATATGGGATATCCTTTGCTTAGCCAAAACAGTATAGTTAAAATACCCAATAATAATATTTCTGCCAGAGATGAGCATGCAGAAAAGTTTTTGGATACTGCTTTGGATATGGAAAAACCGAAGGCTAATTATCAGGAGCGCTGCTATTACTATGATGTAAAAGAGAAGAATAATATCGCAAAAGTGGGTATATACAATGCGGATATTAATAAAGGTGTTGTTTTAAGCTACGATAAGGCGAGTTTGCCTTGTTTTACTGAATGGAAAATGATGGGAAAGACCGACTATGTTTTAGGCTTAGAGCCGGGAAATTGCACTCCGGACGGCAGAGATGTACTGCGTAAAAAAGGCACTCTCAAATTTTTACAGCCTGATGAGAGCGGCATAACTACTGTTAGATTTACGTTTGTATCAGATGAAAAAGATTTTGAAGGGGAGATTTAGGTGCTTGTTAATTTGAAAGAAATCCTTAAGATTGCAGAAGAAAAAAAGATTGCAATCGGCTGTTTTAATGCGCCAAATTTGACATGCCTTCGTGCAGTTGTAAAAGCGGCTGAAGAACTTGGACGGCCGGTAGTACTTACTCATGCGCAACTCCACGAGGACAAGGGATTGGTTTCAATGGATGAAATCACTCCGGCAATGCTTTTGTATGCTAAAAAAGCAACAGTTCCTGTATGTGTACACCTTGACCATGGTACCGATATAGAATATATACGTCACGGACTTGAACTTGGATATACATCGGTTATGTATGACGGTTCGGAGCTTCCGCTTGAGGAAAATATTAAAAATACTAAACTGGTTGTGGAGATGGCTCACGCCCAGGGTGCATCTGTTGAAGCCGAGCTTGGTTCTATGGGTGCTCGCAGAGGGGGATTCGGCGGCGCTACTGAAGCCAGTGAAAACGATACGAGAGTTTCTATTTATACCGACCCCGATACCGCATCAGAATTCGTGCAAACTACGGGCGTTGATGCTTTGGCTTGTGCGTTCGGCACAGCACATGGTTTTTATGCTGATGCACCCAAACTTGATTTTGAAAGAATTTCAGCACTTAGAGAGGCAATGAATTGTTTACCTATAGTGATGCATGGCGGTAGCGGTGTAAGTGAAGAAGATTTTCGTGAGGTAATCCGCAGAGGAGTAAGAAAAATTAACTACTATACATATATGTCTAAGGCGGGCGGAGAAGCTGTGTCCAATAAAACGTATACACAGTTCCACGATGTCCTTCTTGATGCCGAAAAAGCAATGTTTGAGGATGTTAAAAAGGCAATAAGCGTATATTCAAATATTTAGAGATAGTATTCTTATTGTAAGCTTGCGAAGCGATTATATTAAGGATAAAATAACATATTTTAATAGCCGCAAAGACGTTTGACACACTTAGGATTTAACACGATTTCTCCTAGAATAAAGTGACTTTTATACAACACAAGGTCTTTGCGGTAAAAGAATAAGAGGTAGAGAGATTGATTTCTTTCGACCTCTTTGTTGTGTAACGAAAAGCGATTGCGGAGTATATCCGCAATCAGCTACAGGAAGATGTGGCATATGATCAAATGTCGATAGTAGAATATGTAGACCTGTTTACGGGTAAGCAGGTAAAAGAAGGCAAATAAAACACACCTTTAGGGGGAAGCCGGTGTGAGTGTTGCGGTTGGCAGATTCTTTCGATGAGCCTATAGGCTCGGCCGGTAGCTATGATTAAAAACGAACTTAATTTATGGCTATTTTGCTAAACAAAAAAAATATTGCTATATGGTATATCGGGTGGTATAATTAAGAAAATATTTTATGTCATTTTGTTGGATTGGAGAAGCAAAACTTTTTATGTTTGAAGTCAGAAATCTTACTAAAATTTACCGTCCAAAGAGCGGTGCAGAGGTAAAAGCGCTCGATGATGTTTCCCTTTTCTTTGAAGAAACAGGAATGGTGTTTTTGTTAGGTAAGTCGGGAAGCGGAAAGTCCACCTTGCTTAATATTTGCGGCGGACTCGATGCGCCAACAGAGGGCGAAATAATCGTAAAGGGTAGAAGCAGTAAGGATTTTACCCAAAGTGATTTTGACAGCTACCGCAACACCTTTGTAGGCTTCGTTTTTCAGGAGTATAACATTCTTAATGAATTTTCGGTTGAGGATAATATCGCCTTAGCCTTAGAGCTTCAGAATAAACCCAAGGATAAAGCGGCAATCGAAAAAATCCTTGCCGATGTAGATTTAAAGGGCATACAAAACCGAAAGCCGAACACTTTATCGGGAGGTCAAAAGCAGAGAATTGCTATTGCGAGAGCCCTTATTAAAGACCCCAAAATTATTATGGCTGATGAGCCGTCGGGTGCGCTTGACTCGGTTACGGGAAAACAGGTTTTCGATACACTTAAAAGTCTTTCTAAGGATAGACTTGTTATTGTTGTCTCTCACGACAGAGATTTTGCTGAGCAATACGGCGACCGTATAATTGAGCTTAAGGACGGTCGTGTTATTTCGGATGTTTCTAAAAATTCCGAAAAGCAAAAGCCCGTTACTAAAAATATAGACGCGATGGAAAATATTCTTCGTGTAAGAGGCGGCGCCGAGCTTGACAAAGCTGACCTTGAAGAAATAAAGGCGTTTTTAAGCAGAGCTGAGGACGATGTAATAATAACCTCAGGCAAAAAAGAGGTAAGCGGTTTTAAAGCGGCAAACAGAATTAACGAAAACGGCGAGAGGGAAGTGTTTAAAGAAACAACGGCGAAGCCGAGTAAGGCGTATAAGCCTGAAGACTGCCGTTTTATATCCTCAAGACTACCCCTTAAGCACGCTATAAAAATCGGTCTTTCGGGGCTAAAGAGCAAACCCATCCGTTTGTTTTTCACCTCTCTTTTGTGCATAGCTTCATTTGTTATTTTCGGACTTTTATCTACAATGTCGCTTTATAACAGTGGCGCAATATTTAAAAAGTCTATGGCGAATTCCAATCAGTCGGTAATACGCGTTAAAAAAGAATATGAGGTTGATATACAAAGCTATCAGAACGAAAAGCCGTATTTATCCTATAAAGAGGTTTATAAGACCGACTTTACACCCGAAGAGCTGGAAAAACTAAAGGATACCTACGGCAGAAAAGCTTTTGGCGGTGTTGAGACCGATAGTACCTTTGTGGTTTACAACAGCCAGCACGCCTTTTGGATGAACAGAATTGATTTTGTAGCCTTCGTGCCGAAGGATAATGTGATTTGCAGAACAATAAAGGGTGATTACCCCGAAAACGATAACGAGGTTTGCATATCTTCTTATACTGCAGATGTGCTTTTCAACTGCAAAACCTATGACGAAAACAGAAGAATAATAAATTTCTCAAAGCCCGAAGATGTTATTGGAAAAACAATACATATCTTAGGCAGACTTTATACCATTACAGGCATTTTCGATAGCGGAGAAATAGACGAAAAATACAACATTTTAAAGAGTGAGGCTGATAAAACAGAGCTCGAGCAGCTAGTAAACTCTTTTGAAACCACCCTTGAAGACGGACTTCATTTTGTTGCCTTTTCTACAGAAAACGCCGTTAAAACTATAGCCGCTGAGCGAGCCGAAAACCATCAGCAAGCCCACGATTATAGAGCGCTCGTTTCGGTGGTTGACTTTTACGGTATGTCAAAGCTTCCCGAATATGCAAACAGCTACTATAGGGGGGTATCCGAAAAAGCAGAGGGCGTAGAGTTTTATGAACTAAGTGACGAAATAAAGACCCTTGAAGAAGGCGAGGTTGTTATTCACGAGGATTTGTTTTATGAATCTGTTGAGAGAATTTACACAGCAAAGCAAATCTTCGAAAAGGACAGCAAAAAGCATCAAAAATATGTAAAAATATCAAACCTTTGCCGTGAGCAAAAGTCGGGCGGTAGCTGGAATTACGGTAATGTAAGCGGATTTACCGCCTTTACCGAGAAAGAACTCAAAGAAAACATACAAACAATTTTGGCAGCCCTCAAAGAAGACGGCATTGAGCTTAATTTGAAAACAGCCCTCTTTGACGACAAAACCTACGACGAGCTTTCAGATGTAATGAATATGCGGATTGTAGGCTTCTGGACAGGCGGACCGATGGCGGCCGGTGAAAAAACCGTATACATTGCCGACGATTATGCTGAAAAGCTTTGGAACACACATAAAGGCGGTCTTTTGTTCAGCGAAGAGGCGGATACCAAGTTTGTTCGTAACTTCGAGGCTTTCTATAGCGATATATTCTTACCCTATGACCATTCAAAAGAGCAGACAGAAGTTTACGGTGACATTTATACCGATGCCGGTTTTGATAATAAAGACTGCCGTATAGCATTATCGGGTGCCTTTATCGAAAATCTTGCAGAGGTGGACTACAGTATTCAGGAAATGTCTAAGATTTTCTTAGGCGTAGGCATAGCGCTTGCCATCTTTGCCGCATTATTGCTCTCAAACTTTATTTCAGTTTCAATAACCCAAAAGAAAAAGGAAATCGGCATACTTCGTGCGGTTGGCGCTAAGGGTACAGATGTATTTAAAATGTTCTTCTCGGAATCTGCGGTTATTGTTATTGTTTGTATAATTATTTCGAGCATAGCTAGTATTATCGGTTGTAACATTATAAATGAAGCCTTGGCGCAAAATGTGGGTGCAGAGCTCTTAGTGTTCGGTGTACCGTCCTTCATTTTACTTGTATTGGTTGCGGTAACAACGGCGGTTTTGGCAACATTTTTACCCGTATACAACGCCGCAAAGAAGAGACCTATCGATTCAATAAGGTCTAATTAAGCTATTAAGGAGAAAGAAATGATAAAAGTAACTTTACTTGGTGATTCTATAAGGCAGATTGGCTACGGAAATGTAGTCCCCGAGCTTTTGGGTGATAAATATGAGGTCTTTCAGCCTGACGATAACTGCCGTTTTGCAAAATATACACTTCGCGGACTTTTCGATTGGGCGGGTGATATGCAGGGCAGCCGTATAGTCCATTTTAATTGCGGACTTTGGGATATCTGCGATATTATGGACGACGGCGAGCATTTCACATCTCTTTCAGAGTATACCGAAAATATGCTTCGCATAGCCGATATTTTACTTTCTCGCTATGAAAAGGTTATTTTCGCAACCTCAACACCCGTAAAGCCCTCAAATCCTCATAACAAAAACGAGGTTATTGAGGAATATAATAATCATATAGTAGAAAAATTCAAAGAGCGTGGTATAATAATAAATGACCTTTATTCGCTCGTTGCAGAGGATATCGAAAACAATATCTGCGAGGACACAATTCACCTGTCTGATAAAGGTGTAAAGCTCTGCGCCGAAAGGGTAGCAGAGGTGATTAAAACCGCCGCTGCAGAGCTTGATGACAACGCTGTTCGTGAGTGTAAAACAGTTCACAAGAGCACAATGGGTGCTCCCGTATAAATTAAAAAACTTTAACGGAGGTTTTATTTATGAAAACAGTTAAGGACAAATATTTAGTAGTAGGAGCAGACTTTGCAGGCTATCCTCTTAAAGAGGCTGTTGTTGCCCACCTTAAAGAAAAAGGCTGGAAGATAACCGATATGGGCGTTAAGGCAGATTCAGACCCTAATGACACCGATTTAATGTTCCACAGAGTAGGTCTTCGTGTCGGCTCAATGATTAGCGAGGGCGAGTTTGAGAGAGCATTGCTTTTCTGCGGTACAGGTATGGGTATTCATATCGCGGCAAGTAAATGTCCCCATGTACACGCAGGCGTTGTTGAGAGTGTTCCCGCAGCGCTTCGTGCAATTACAGGCAACGGCGTAAATGTTCTTGCGATGGGAGCTTTTTATGTTGCGCCCTCTATGGGCTGCGATATTGCAGACGCTTATCTTAATGCAGAACTCGGCTCAGGATATGAGTGGTGGAAGAATTTCTATGAGTTCCATAAGCTTGCAATCGACGAGCTTGAAGCCTTCGATTACGAAGAGTACAAGGCTAACGGCTACAAGGTTAATAAGCTTGGCGATTATCCCTTAAAGCTCGAAAAGAAACCTGACTAATAAATTTCCTCACGCCCATAAAAGTAAAAACTTTTATGGGCGTGAAGTTTTAGCTTTGAAGATTGTAATGAGAAAAAAGATATGCTATAATCTTTAAAAAGAGGTGGCTTTATGAAAAAGATAGATTTTGGTAAAAGCGGAATAAAGGTTCCGTCTATAGCTGTAGGCTGTATGCGAATATCAAATATGAGTGAACACGAAGTAGACGCTTTTGTTGATACCGCTTTAGAAAACGGCGCAAACTTTTTTGACCACGCCGATATTTACGGCAGAGGCAACAGTGAAATTGTCTTTTCAAAGGCGCTTGCCAAAAGGCGCCGCGAGGATTTTATAATACAGACAAAATGCGGAATAGTGTCGGGCAAAATGTTTGATTTTTCCTATGAGCATATTGTTGAATCTGTGAACGGGAGCTTAAAAAGGCTAGGCACCGATTATATTGATGTTTTGCTACTGCACAGACCTGATACGCTTATGGAGCCCGAAGAGGTTGCACGTGCATTTGATGAATTAAAGGCGTCGGGTAAGGTAAGGCATTTCGGAGTTTCAAACCAAAATCCCTATCAGATGGCGCTTCTTCAAAAATATCTTGATATGCCGATTTGCGCAAATCAGCTTCAGTTTAGCATTATGCATGCCCCGATGATACAGTCGGGCATAAATGTTAATATGTATAACGATTCTGCGGTTAACAGGGATGGCGGCGTCCTCGATTATTGCCGCCTTAATGATATAACTATTCAAAGCTGGTCTCCTATGCAGTATGGATTTTTCGAAGGCTGCTTTGTTGATAACGAAAAGTTCCCTGAATTAAATCTTGTTTTGGAAAGACTTGCAGAAAAATACGCCGCTTCCAAAACTACTATTGCAATTGCTTGGATTTTGCGTCACCCTGCAAATATGCAGGCGGTAACAGGCACTACAAATCTTACTCGTCTTGCTGAATGTATTAAGGCTACCGACATAACCATTACCCGTGAAGAATGGTATGAAATATATAAAGCGGCAGGTAACATTTTGCCGTAACAAAAATTAAAACAAATTAAAAAACCGTCCTGTTGGACGGTTTTTGCATTTTTCGGAAAAAACGGGAAAAATAGGAATAGTGAGCAACTGCAAAAATACCATAAATGAGGTTTAGAAAATGCCCAAAACAAACTCAATTTGGACAGATACGGCAAAGAGAAATAATTTTAAAGCTTTAAAAGGGGACGCTAAAACCGATGTACTGATTATAGGCGGCGGTATTGCGGGTGTTCTCACCGCTTATATGCTGACTAAAGCGGGGATAGAGTGTATTTTACTTGAAGCCGATAAGATTTGCGGCGGAATAACCGAGAATACGACCGCTAAAATCACAGTTCAACACGGGCTGATTTTTAATAAAATGATTAAAAGATATGGGCATATTACGGCTAAAATGTATTTAGAGGCACAAAGGGACGCCCTTGAAAAATATAGAAAATTGTGTAGCGATATTCCGTGTGATTTTGAGGAGCAGACCTCGTATGTTTATTCTCGCAAAAACAAACAAAAAATAGAAGATGAGGCGGCGGCGCTTAAAAGCCTTGGCTGTCCTGTTATTCTAACCTCGAAAACCTCGCTTCCCTTTGCGGCTGATGCTGTAGGAATTGAGGGTCAGGCAGAGTTTAACCCCTTAAAATTCCTTTTTGAAATAGCGAAGGGACTTCCCGTTTTTGAAAACACAAAGGTGCTGGAAATGGGGGATAACACCGCAGTTACAAGCTTTGGTACAATAAGCTTTAAAAGGGCGGTTGTTGCCACCCATTTTCCCATTATAAACAAGCACGGAGCATATTTTTTAAAGCTTCATCAGCACCGCTCGTATGTTTTAGCGCTCGAAAATGCGACTGAAGTTGACGGAATGTATGTTGATGAGGATATAAAGGGAATGTCCTTTAGAAGTTATAACGGCGTTTTGCTTTTGGGCGGCGGCTCTCACAGAACGGGCAAATCGGGCGGCGGATGGGCGGAACTAGAAAGCTTTGCGGCAGAGCATTACAAGGATAGTCGAATAATTAACCGTTGGGCAACTCAGGACTGTATGACACTTGACGACATACCATATATCGGGCAGTATTCGGCGTCTACTCAAAACCTCTATGTTGCAACGGGATTTAATAAATGGGGTATGACCTCATCGATGGTAGCGGCAAGTCTTTTAACCGATATTTTTAAGGGGAAAGAGACGGATTATGCCGAGGTCTTTTCGCTAAGCCGAAGCATACTTCACCCAAAGCTTTTTGAAAACGCGGCAGAATCGGTGATAGGGCTTATAACTCCTACAAAACCGAGGTGTCCGCATATGGGATGCGCTTTAAAATATAACAGAGCGGAACACTCTTGGGATTGCCCTTGCCACGGCTCACGCTTTAGCGAGGACGGGGAGCTTATTAATAATCCTGCAACCGATGATAAAAAACTATAAACTTACCTAAACGAAGGCAAATCAAAAGCGATTGCCTTCGTTGTTTTTTTATATAAAAGACAACAAATTGCCATATAATAGGCTTGAAAAGATAAAAGGTGTGTGATATAATTTTATCAATAATATATTTCAAAAAGAGGTATGTTTATGAAGGCAATTATTAACGGTAAAATTGTTTTGAAGGATAGGATTGTCGAGGATAAAGCACTGCTCTATTCCGATTTGATAGAGGGTATTGTTTCTAAGGACAATCTACCTGAAAATGCTGAAATTATCGACGCTAAAGGCGGATATATCTGTCCCGGATTTATAGATTTACATATTCACGGATATCTAGGCTGTGACGTTTGCGACGGCGAAGAAGAAAGTATCCGCACCATCTCAAAGGCGCTTCTTGCAAACGGCGTTACAGGATATCTTCCTACAACTATGACGGTTGATATGAAGGTCATCAAAAAAGCTTTAGAGGTTTTAAGAAACCTGAAAGATGAGAGCGAAAATTGGGACGGCAGTCAGATTTTAGGCTGTCACGCAGAAGGTCCCTTTATAAGCGAGTCTAAAAAGGGAGCTCAAAACCCCGAATATATTTTAAAGCCCGATGCAGAGTTTGTAAAAGAATACGCAGATATTATAAAAATAATTTCGCTAGCTCCCGAAGAGGATACAGAGGACTTTGGTGAAATCAGAAAAATCACCAGAGACACCGATGTTGTTATTTCTATGGGACATACCTCTGCCGATTATGATACCGCAGTGAAGTCCACCGAAAACGGCGTTCGCCACGTAACACACCTCTTTAATGCTATGACACCGCTGGCTCACAGAGCACCCGGCGTTGTAACAGCGGCACTTAATACTGAGGTTAGCTGCGAGCTTATAGTTGACACCTTCCACGTATTACCCGTTTTCTATGATATGCTGTGGAAATTAAAGGGTAGAAAGCTTGTCTTTATTACCGACTGTCTGCCGGCGGGGGGGCTTCCCTTTGGTGAATATACCTTGGGCGGTACAAAAATTATATATAACGATATCGTTTGCCGTCTTGAAGACGGAACTGTAGCAGGCAGCGTTTTACATCTTAATGACGGTGTATGGAATGTTTATAAAAATTCTAATATACCGCTTTATGAGTGTGTAAACTGTGCCTCCCTTAATCCTGCCGAGGTTATCGGTGTTGCTGATAAAAAGGGTTCGCTTGATGTCGGCAAGGATGCAGATATTGTTATTTGTGATAATAACTTTAAGGTTCAGAAAACTATTATAAAAGGAGAAACCAAATATGATGCCTAAAATTGAAGCAAAATTAGATAAACAGTTTATGCCGCTCTCCCTCGTTTGCCGTGAGATGCGTGAGGCAACAAGGGAAGACGGTCAGGATATCATTATCGCAATAAAGAGAAACAAGGGCTATACAACTACATATAAAACCCGAGTTTTCAAGGATAATACAGGTCACGATGAAGAGAATTTCAACTTTATCGAGAGAATGACCAAGGCTCTTTTATGGGTATCGGGCGGTTATCAGATTTATATCGCAGGAAGCGAAGTAATCGGTAATAAAATTAAAGAGGCTTATACAAAAGGCGGACTTCGTGGTTTCGATGTTGAGTTTATGGAAAGAGTTTATGAAAACGAATTTGAGGTTTTCGTATGCTCTTTAGAGGACGCTCCCGAGGATAAGTCTTCCGCAGCAGCAATAGGCCGCCATCTTGACGGCTGCCGTATCGGTTTTGATGCGGGCGGCAGTGATAGAAAGGTAAGCGCTGTTGTAAACGGAGAGAGCGTATATTCCGAAGAGGTTGTTTGGTTCCCCAAAACAAATCCCGACCCTGATTATCACTACGAGGGCATTTTAAACGCTATGAAAACTGCGGCTTCTCATATGCCGAGAGTAGACGCAATCGGCGTTTCGAGTGCTGGCGTTTATGTTGATAACAGAATAATGGTAGCATCTCTCTTCCTTAAGGTAAGTGAAGAGGATTTCGATAAAAAGGTTAAGAATATGTACCTTGATGTAGCACGCGAAATCGGTGAGAATATCCCGATTGAAGTTGCAAACGACGGTGATGTTACTGCCCTTGCAGGTGCTATGAACCTAAATGATGACGGTGTTTTGGGTATCGCTATGGGTACCTCTGAGGCAGGCGGCTATGTTGATACTGAGGGCAATATTACAGGTTGGCTTAACGAGCTTGCATTTGTTCCGGTTGACGCTTGTAAGGATGCTATGGTTGACGAATGGTCAGGCGATTACGGTTGCGGAGTTAAATACTTCTCACAGGATGGCGTAATTAAGCTTGCCCCCTTTGCAGGAATTGAGCTTGACGAAAATCTTTCTCCCGCTGAAAAGCTTAAGGTTGTTCAGGGCCTTATGGAACAGGGTGACGAGAGAGCAAAGGCAATTTATGAGACCATCGGCGTATACTTCGGATATGCAATTGCTTTCTATTCAGAGTTTTATGATATCAAGCACGTTCTTATTATGGGTAGAGTTACCTCAGGAGAGGGCGGCACTATATTGCTCGAAAATGCACAAAAGGTATTAAACGAGGAATTCCCCGAATTTGCAAAGACTGTAAAGCTTCACATTCCTGACGAAAATTCAAGAAGAGTTGGTCAGTCGGTAGCGGCTGCAAGTCTTCCTAAAATCTAAGGAAAATTAAAAAAAGAGATTGCCCAACTTAAAGTAATAGGTTGGGCAATCTAATAAGCGGAGGCATAGCTCAGTTGGTTAGAGTACTTGCTTGACATGCAAGGGGTCACCGGTTCAAATCCAGTTGTCTCCACCAAAAATCCCGTTCACGTAAGTGGGCGGGATTTTTACTTATTACTTCTTACCTCTTCACTCTTACCTTAACCAAGATTTCTTACGGGATTTTTGGGAAGTAATAAGTAAGAAGAAAGAGATAATAAGTATGGTGTGGCTTCGCCACGAATTTTATAAAGACGGCGCTAAACGGCATTGTGATTTTATCACAAATACCTTTTATAAACAATCTCCCCACAACCGATTTTTCTACCGGCATTTCCTGCGGGTTGGGTTGTGAAATCGTCGGGTCCTGAGTGGATAACAACCGTTCGTCCGAGTATGTCGTTAACGGTGAAGCGGTCGGTTGTAAAGGCAAGATATGCGCCGCCCCTTACATATAAAAGCGGCGGCATATCACCGGCGGGATTTGGGTGGGTAGTGTTTTCGGGGTTATAGTGACCCTTTGTGGCTTCAAAGTCTGTGCCGCTACAAGAACTTCCTTCGTGTATGTGAAACCCGAAAAAGCCGCTTTCGGTTTTTGGTAGATTTTTGACGCTTGCAACTATAAGTACAAAGTTTTTTCTTTGGGAAAATCTTACCTCGCCCGATAAACAGGGGGCGTCTTTTGAACCTTTTATATAAGCTATTGCGTTTTCACAAGCTGAACATTTTCTCATATTATCACCCTTAGTTATGTTATGCAAAATATGTTCTTTTGTGACAACTTTAAATTTTTGACGGCGATTTTTGGTTGGTTTGTTCCTTGAAGTAGTGGTGATATTGTGCTATAATTTTTGAAGCAGGGCAAAGCCCAAAAAAGCTTAAATGAGGAGAAATATAATGACAATCGAACAACATATCAAAAAAAGCTTTAAGCGCTTAAGTGAGCCTGAATATTCCAGTGAAAAGGTATGGCAGCCTAAGGATTATGAGTGGCCGGGCGATTGGGAAGGTCGCGCACTTTTAGCTATCACTTCTCTTAATTCGATAAGCGATGAAGAAAACGAATATGTACATAATATTGTAGCTGATTTAAAGAACCATGTTAACTCTCAGGGCTTTTTGGGTCACGAGTATATTGAGGGCGAGGTAGACGAGCAGCAGCTTGCAGGTCATACCTGGCTTGTTCGTGGACTTCTTTTGTATCATAATTTATACAAGAGCCAAGAGGCATTTGAATATGCAAAGAGAATAGTTTATAACCTTTATATGCCGATAATTGATGCGGTTGATACCTATCCGCTAGAGCGGGATATGGAGGATGACGGTGGCGTTGCAGGTCATAACAAACTTGTTTTATCGGGTTGGCGTGTTTCTACCGATGTGGGCTGCGCCTTTGTGGGACTTGACGGACTTACAACCTATTACGAGCAAACTCGCGATGAAAATGTTAGACCTTTAATCGATAAGCTAATCAACAAATTTTATAGTATTGATAAGGTAGCGCTTCGCGCTCAGACCCACGCAACTCTCACGGCGGCAAGAAGCATTATGAGAATGTATCTTGTAACAAAAGAGGAAAAATATTTAGAAATGGCAAAGGACGAGCTTGAGAAGTATCTTGAGTTTGGAACAACCGCTACCTATGAAAACTATAATTGGTTTGGCCGTCCTGATACCTGGACCGAGCCTTGCGCAGTTGTTGATAGCTTTATGTTAATAACAGCTTTGGCTGATGTTACAGGCGACGAAAAATACATAAAGCTTGCAAGACGTGTTTGGTTTAACGGACTTTCCTTCTGCCATAGAAAGAATGGTGGAGCCGGTACAAACAAGTGCGTTACCGAAACACAGCCCGTTTTGAAGATAGGTATGATAGAGGCTTACTTCTGCTGCACAATGCGTTACTGCGACGGACTAGTCTCTGCTAAGAAGTATAGCGAATGGTTTAGCTTTGACGAAAATGCAGAGGTTGTTAAAGAGGGCGGCAGATACTTTAAGGACGATGTTATGCTTGTAAAGAGCGTAAAGGACGGTAGTACCGTTTTAATAACCGATATCGAAGTATCCCCTGAAAATATGGATGACGAATATTTAGTGTTCTATTAATCATAGAAATTTATAAAGACATCAAAAATGGCAGTATGTATGAGTAGGGGCGATTCACGAATCGCCCGAAAAAAGAGGTTGATTCGTGAATCAACCCTACAAATCAATATAAATTAATTTGTATCGTAGGGGATGGAGCAGTACCGTCCCCTATAATTGTATTGCGTTTGAGTTTTTAGGGTGGTATAATAAACACGAAGAGTAATATCTTTAAGAACGGAGGTCTTTTTATGTATTGTTCTAATTGCGGAAAAGAAGTTAACGAAATGGCGGCGGTTTGTCTTAACTGCGGTTGTAAGGTAGAAAGAGTCAGTGACGATAAACCTTCTTTCTGGCTTGCGGTTTTAGGATTTTTTGTGCCTGTTGCAGGTCTTGTTTTATATTTGGTTAATGACTCTAAGAATCCAAGAAAGGCAAAATCGGCAGGCAAGGGTGCGCTTGCAGGTGTTATAACAAGCGTGGTGCTTTCTATAATTTTTGTCGTCTTATACATATTTGGAATAGGATTTTTAATTTTCAGCGAGTTTGGCAATGATACAGATGTAATTCTTGCAAAACACGCCGATGTAACGATGGGTGAGTTTGTTTATGTGGAAGAAAACCCTTTAAATTCAAGTCTTTCTGTAACGGTTAAAAACAAATCCAAAGGCACGAAAGATTTTGATATTACGATAGAGGCTGTAAATGAGGAGGGTTTTAGACTCGGCACGGATGAGGTATATGTGGAGTCGCTAAAAAGCGGACAGACAGCAAAGCTAAAAGCCTTTGAGGAGTTAACGGCAGGCGAAGCGGAAGATTTCAGAGATGCCGATTTTGAAATTATAGAAATTTATATGTACGATTATTGAGCCAAACTTATATGAAAAAAGTTAAAAATCTTAAAGAAAAAATTGTTTTAACTGTTGGTTATTTGGCAATTGTGCTTTTGCTTTACTTTTTAGGCGCTGAATGTATATTTAAAAAATTTCTCGGTGTTTCTTGCCCCGGTTGTGGCATGACAAGGGCATTTCTTTCGGCGCTGAGATTTGATTTTGTGACAGCCTTTAGGTACCATTTTATGTTTTGGTCAATGCCGATTTTATATGCATATTTTTTGTTTGACGGGAAAATTTTCAAACGCAAAAAAGTCGATTTGGCAATATTAATAATAATAGCTGTTGGGTTTGTGATAAATTGGCTAAGACTGCTGTTTTAGGGCGAAAAAGAATTGACAAAAAAACTGCCTGTTGGTATAATTAAAACATAAAATAAAGGGGAGGATTCTTCATGTTTTGTAAAAATTGTGGCGAACAAATGAATGATAATCAGGCTATCTGCTTAAAGTGCGGAGTAAAGACCGGTGACGGTGTAAACTTCTGCGCAAACTGCGGTCAGCCGATAAATCCTAATGCAGAGGTTTGTTTAAGCTGCGGCGTTGCCGTTAAAAAAGCAGGCGGTGACCTTGCAGGTAAGGATAAATTAACAATAGCGCTTTTAGCATTCTTCCTTGGCGGTCTTGGCATACATAACTTTGTTATGGGCGAAACCAAAAAAGGAATTATTAAAATCGTATTCTCTTTTTGCTTCTATTTCGGCTGGGTTTTGGCTCTTATTGACTTTGTTAAAGTCCTTACAGACAAATACGTTGTTGACCCAGACAAGTATTTCTAAAAATTAAAATTTAAAAAGGAACGAAGGTAATTTAGTATCTTCGTTCCTTTTTTGTTGTTTAGAATTTAAATTGTATCAAGATATTTACAAGCGGCGAGGGCTGCAACTGCACCGTCAGCAGCGGCGGTTGTAACCTGTCGTATCTCTTTTTTACGGCAGTCGCCCGCAATATAAATTCCTTTGTTTTCGGTTACACAGTCCTCATTATAATCTGCATAGCCGAATTTATTAAGAGTGAGCACATTTGCAAAGTTCTCGTTTTGAGGAACTAAGCCTATCGCTACAAACATTCCGTCAAGTAAAAGCTCGGTATCATTACCGTTTGAGGTGATTGTAATTCCCTTAAAGGTGTCATCCCCTAAGATTTCCTTAACGGTAGAGGATAGAATAACCTCTATATTGCTTTTTGCCTCAACCTGCTTTGCAAGGGCGGCTTCGCCTGTTAAAAAGTCTAGATTTTGCACAACATAAACCTTTTTAGCAAGTAGGGATAACTGTAAAGCTTCCTGTAAAGCGGAATTTCCGCCGCCGATAACGGCAACGGTGCCGTCCTTAAAGAATGCGCCGTCGCATACAGCACAGAAGGAAATTCCTTCGCCTACAAAGCCGTCTTCTTTATCAAGCCCTAAACGGCGGTGCTTAGCACCTGTTGCGATAATAACCGATTTTCCCTCAAAGCTTCCGCTATCGGTAACAACGGTTTTAATATCGCCGTTGATTATTTCGGTGGCTTCGCAGAACTCGAAAACTGCACCCTGTTCGATAGCCTGTTCAACTAGCTTTTCAGCAAATTCGTTTCCTGTAACGCTCGAAAATCCGGGAATATTTTCAACCTTTGGGGAAAAAGTGATCTGACCGCCAAAGGTCTGCTTTTCGATAACTACAACCGATTTGTTTGCGCGTCTGGCATATATTGCGGCGGTGAGCCCCGCAGGGCCACCGCCTATAACGATTATATCATACATTTTTTATTGCTCCTACTGTTAGACAACAGCCTTGATTGCACCAACGCCTGCAAACTTCTGAACATTACCGTCCTTAACAACAACTAATGTAGGAGCCTGTTTAATGCCAAGAGCATTTGTAAGCTCAACATTGTCTGTTGCTAAAAGCTCGGTGTAGCTGTAGCTTGCTTTATCGAGCATAGAATGAGCTATTTTACAGTTGGGGCAGGTAGAAGATACGAAGAGATAGCTGCCGTCTGCTAAAGCAGTAGCGGATGTAGCCTCTTCAGCCTTTTCTTCTGCTTTGCAGCCGCATTTTTCCTTTATATCTAAAACCTTTTCGTCAATTCTGTATTCCTTACGCTCGTTGTATTCCTGAGTTTTACCTGCGTTCCAGTTGCGAACAGGACGGTAATAGCCTGTAATACGGCTGTAAACCTCGGTGTCCTCACCGCACTCGGGACAGGTGAACTGTTCGCCTAATAAATAGCCGTGGTTCTTACATACAGAGTATGTCGGAGACATTGTGTAGTAGGGGAGCTTGTAGTTTTCTGCAATCTTGCGAACAAGGTTTGCAGCAGCCTTCCAATCGGGAAGCTTTTCGCCGAGGAATGCGTGGAAAACAGTACCTGAAGTATAAAGAGTCTGAAGCTCATCCTGAATATCAAGAGCAGAGAAGATATCGTCTGTATAACCAACGGGCAAGTGGCTGCTGTTGGTGTAATAAGGAACATCGGATGCTTCGGATGCGGTAATGATTTCGGGGAACTGCTCAACGTCATGCTTTGCAAGACGGTAAGAGGTAGATTCAGCAGGAGTAGCTTCAAGGTTGTAAAGATCGCCATATTCCTCCTGATAGTCAGAAAGACGCTCGCGCATATGATTTAATACATTCTTTGTGAATTCCTGAGCTTCTTTTTCTGTTAAGTCTTTTCTGATCCACTTAGCGTTAAGGCAAGTTTCGTTCATACCAACAAGACCAATGGTTGAGAAGTGGTTTGCGAATGTGCCGAGGTAACGCTTTGTATAGGGATATAATCCCTCGTCTAAGAGCTTTGTGATAACGGTTCTCTTAATCTTCAAAGAACGAGCAGAGATGTCCATCATCTTATCAAGTCTTGAATAGAAGTCTGTGATGTCTGTTGCAAGGTAAGCAATTCTTGGCATATTGATGGTTACAACGCCTACAGAACCTGTGCTTTCACCGCTTCCGAAGAAGCCGCCTGATTTCTTGCGGAGTTCTCTTAAGTCGAGACGAAGTCTGCAGCACATACTTCTAACATCGCTCGGCTCCATATCACTATTAATATAGTTGGAGAAGTAGGGAGTACCGTATTTAGAGGTCATTTCGAAAAGAAGCTTGTTGTTTTCGGTTTCAGACCAATCAAAGTTGCTTGTGATAGAATAGGTCGGAATCGGATACTGGAATCCTCTGCCGTTAGCGTCGCCCTCAATCATAATTTCGATGAAAGCTTTGTTGATAAGACGCATTTCTTCAACACAGTCGCCATAAGTAAAGTCCATATCCTTGCCGCCTACGATAGCGGGAAGATTTGCAAGGTCTGCAGGAACGGTCCAGTCTAATGTAATATTAGAGAAGGGAGCCTGAGTACCCCAACGGGAAGGAGTATTCACACCGTAAACGAAGGACTGAATGCACTGCTTAACCTCTTTATAGGAAAGGTTATCAACCTTAACAAAAGGAGCAAGATAGGTATCAAAAGAGGAGAAAGCCTGAGCGCCTGCCCACTCGTTCTGCATAATTCCAAGGAAGTTAACCATTTGGTTACAGAGTGTTGATAAGTGGCTGGCGGGAGAAGAAGTAATCTTTCCGGGAACGCCGCCAAGACCCTCTTTAATAAGTTGCTTTAAGCTCCAACCTGCGCAGTAGCCGGTAAGCATGGAAAGGTCGTGAATGTGAATGTCACAATTTCTGTGAGCGTCACTGATTTCAGGGTCATAAATTTCGGATAACCAGTAGTTTGCTGTAATAGCGCCTGAGTTTGAAAGGATAAGTCCGCCTACAGAATAAGTAACGGTGGAGTTTTCCTTAACACGCCAGTCTAAAACATTTACATAGTTATTAACTGTCTCTTTGTAATCCAAATATGTGGTTTTGAGATTACGAAGCTTTTCGCGGTGCTTTCTGTAAAGAATGTATGACTTTGCAACTGCATCATAACCGCCCTGAATCAATACAGATTCAACGCTATCCTGTACATCCTCAACAGCAACATAGCCGTCTTTAATCTTGGGTAAAAAGTCTGCGGTAACCTTAAGGGCTAAAAAGTCGATAATATTATCGGTGTACTCTGTGTTGGTAGCCTCAAAGGCCTTTTTCATAGCACTTGCAATTTTGCTGATGTCAAATTCAACGATTTTGCCGTCGCGTTTGATGATTTGATACATTTTTTAAACCTCTCTTTCATATTCCTCTTAGAATTACAGATTTAACGAAGGGGGAGACTTCCTCTAAGAACTCTTTCATCTCTTCCTCTGAAAAAGCAGAAAGCCCGTCAGGAGAAATTAAATCGCCCGAATCCTTAAATTGCTGTAAATAATAATTTTTTGCGCCCGAAATGAAACGGGCTAAATCCTTTAGTGAGTCTTTCGTGTGAATTCCCTTAACAAGCGTTGTTCTGAATTCGTAAGGTACAACACCGCTAAGTAAAAAGTTTTTAGTCTCTTCAACCTTAGAGATATCAAAATTTTCAATACCGATAGCCAAAGAGTACCCGTCGGGTGAATTTTTAATGTCCATAGCAACATAGTCGACAAGACCTAGGGATACCAATCTTTTCAGCAAAGACGGGTTTGTTCCGTTAGTGTCTAATTTTACCTTGTAGCCGAGATTTTTTATCTTTTCTAAAAAGGACTCAATGTCGCTTTGTAGCAGCGGTTCTCCTCCCGTGACAACTACGCCCTCAAGGATTCCCTGTCTGCGCTTTAGAAAATCCAAAACCTCATTTTCGTCAATAGAACAGCTTAAATCGCCCGTTACAAGCGATGCGTTATGACAAAAAGGACATCTAAAATTACAACCTGCCGTAAAAACAATACAGGCAACAATTTCGGGAAAATCCAACAAAGTAAGTTTACTAAGACCTGCTAATTTCATTCGACAGCCTCCAAAGGTGATGTAAACACACTATATCATATTTTGTTATTCGTGTCAATAGTAAACACAACATATTGTATATAAAAAATTTTTTCGATATTTTGTGACATTTGCCACAAAATTACCAAGAAAGACAAAAAACGCCCCATTTTAAAAGAGCGGTGTAAAATCTAAAAGGACAAAAAGAAAAGGCAGTCTCGTTTGAGACTGCCTGAAGTTTAAAATCTTAATTATTTCTCAACCGCGGTTTTCTTTGTAGAAACTGCAACTGCGCCTGCAGCGAGGATTACAAGAGAGAGAACAGCGATTACACTATAGGAAAGCTCTTCGCCTGTAGCAGGAGAAAGAGTTTCGGAATCAGAAATGTTGAACTCAATCTTTACGCCCTTGAAGTTTTCAGAAACAAAAAGCTTATCAACGAGGGGCTTAACTACAACTGTGAGATAAGCGCCGTTTTTAGCAACAATTTTACCGACTTTAACAGTATATTCCTTGCCCTTAACAGCCTCGTCGCCGTTAGGAAGGGTAACCTTTACGATTTCGTAATCCTTGCCTTCAACTGCGGGCTTCATATCTTCTGTGTAGAAATTCCAACCGTTGAAAGTTTTATCCTTGTTCTGTCCGGGAGCAAGTACGAGATCTTCGCCATCAGCTACAACTACGCGCTCAGCGGGGTTAGAGTTTTCACCGGTATGTGTTCTGTTTATATAGATTTCACGATAAACAGTACCGCCGGGGCTAACCAAAGCCATAGAAGTAATTGAGAGAGCGAAAATTAAAACTAAAGCTAAAAATAACGAGACTAACTTCTTCATAGATAGTACCTCCAATATAATTTTATAATATCGTATATGGATTATACCACGAAATTTTGTGTTTGTAAAGAAAAATTATTTAATTTTTTCATAAAAAATTGATAAAACGAGTTCGAAAACCTCTGTTTCGTCAATATAAAGCTCGGCAAAGCCGTCATTACCCTTTTTATATTCGCCGCGAAGCTGTTTAAATTCCAGAGAAACATTCTGTCGGCTACCGACAACGGCGCTTGTAAGATAGGTCACCTTTGCCGCGTTTATATCGGTTATAGAGTTGGATAAAACCTTGTTGTAAAGCTTTACGGGGAAGGTAATATCAGACTTTGTTTTGTTTATTGCTGCAGCAGAATACTTCTTTAAATATTCTAACTGACGCTCCATTCTAAGATATGCGGCATTGGTGGTTGTTTGGTTTCTCGTATAAAGATAAGAAAGGGCTTGATTTGGATAAAGACTTACAATGTCACCCTTTTTATAATAGTTTAACACACCGTTTTTATTGTCGGGAAGAGCCAAATCTTCGTTCATTCGTACCTTTATAAGACCAACTGCGCGGTGCAAGGTTTCGACAGCGCTGAAATCCATCGCAAAATATGAATTTATAGGCATTCCGCAAAGCAGACGCGAAACTGAACGCGCAACATTTTTGCAGCTGCCGTCCTTCCCGTCTCCGTATGCAAAGGCAAGGCAAACCTGTGTTTTTTCAACGCCTATAAAAGAACCGCTGCTTGAGTACATATCTACATCCACCATAGAGTCACGGGGAATTCCGATAACGGTGCTTTTGCCGGTTTCGGTATCAATCGCCAAGAGGAAAATCGCATCGGACTGACCTGAATGGCCGATAACAGAGGTGTTTTCTTCGTCAATACCCATACAAAGTATTGTCGTTATATTTTCGTTAAAGCTGTAAACCGAATCTTTGTAAAAAACGGTGTTATCGTCGTAAATTTCGGCTTCAACATTTTCTTGGGGCTTTATTATTTCAACATCGTCTTTGTCGGTTAAAAGACTTCCCCTTCCCGAAAACCAAAGAATTGCCACCGATGAGCAGCCTACAACTATGAGAGATAGAAAAACAATAAAAATGATAAGCAAAACTTTTTTGCTCTTTTTCATTTTTTTGGCTTTAGGGGCTACATTCTGCTCAGACGACAACTCGCTCTGAGCCCCATTATCATTTGGTTGGTTGGTCATTTATCAAAACTCCTTGAACTAGATATCTGTAATCGTCACTCGTCATACAGGTGCTTAAGGTTATGATGCGGTCTACAGACGAAAGCTCTATACCTTTTCGTATGTTTTTAATCAGTGTTTTAGGGTTTAGAGTCATCTGCAGATAGTCGTTAAAGACTTCAGGGTCGTTAAAATCAAAGGAATACAGAAGATGGCGGTTATCATATCGGTAAGCCGCGTAAATGGTGTAGGTTAAAATATGTCCGGGGGTGTAAATGTAGATTACCGAATTTTTATTAAAGTAATTAACATCGCGGTATTTTTTAAGGGTACCGAACATTGAGCCGTTTTTCATATTGTGACCGTAAATAACGGTGTTAGGGTCTGAAAAATCGGTGGAGTTGCGGCGCTGTGTATAAATACTTCCCGCATAAAGATACTTTTTGTTTGTGCCGTGATTTAAATAAAAATCTTCGGGAGTATCGTCACCGCTTTGAAGAATAGGATAATCAATATTTGTGCCCGGAATTGAAATCCAAGCGTGAATATCGGGGTTTTGCTTTTGAAGCTTTGTAAAGTTTTTCGGGTTGTCGGGTAAAACGACCTCGCTTGAGGTGGCATCGGAAGAGGAAGGAGCTTCGACAACAGGCTTTTTCGGTGGAATTAAAAGATGTGGTAAAAGATAAACAGAAAGCGCAATAATTGCCGCAAGCATCACCGAAAGAGCTATTATAAAAACGATTTTAGATTTTTTCTTGTCCATTTTTTCGCTTCCTAAACAGAAAATTTATTACAGGTAATTATACCATATATAAATATATGTTGTCAAACAGATATAAAATAATAAAACAGACCCGATCAATTTGGGTCTGTTTTAGTTTCGTGAAATTTAAGGTTTGATTTTTGATAATGCCAAAGATTGCACAGATAAGACATTTCATAGCCTGCCTTTATATGCTGTTTTCTGTTTTTAATATCATGGGAATTAAAGGTTATGTAATCTTGGTTTTCCTTAAAGGCAAAAGAGTCGTAATCTACAGCATACATACTGCGGTCAACATCTAACTTCTTTTCACTATCAGGTTTTTTCTTTTCGCTTTCGAAAAATTCTTCTCTTTTTTGGTAGTATGTGGCAGTATCCATATTGTTGATTTTTACTGCAAAGTAAAACTGCGGTTTACCGCCCTCATAAATATTCTGCCCAAAGCCTAAAAACTGAATGTCGATTTCATTGGAGTCGATATCATCTTCGTTCAACTTTACGCGGTCGGTAAGATTTTTTAATATGTTATCCCGCAGGAGATACTCGGGAGTTATAACTGCAGATTTTGGGTTGTTTTCAAACTCTTTTGGGAAGGTAAGCATAACGGCAATTGACGAAGTGATTTTGTTTTTAGATATGGTAGAATCGGCTTTTCTTCTTGGGACTAAAAGCCTGCCGTCATTTAAAAAGACAAGGGCATTAATGCCTATGTGATTAGACATTTTAGATTCACTCAACGGATTTAAGAGAGGGCCGTATTCGTGAACGTTTCGAAGAGAAACATCGTCGAAAAGCAAAAAGTCAACCGCGCGGTTAGTAATAAGGTGGTTAAAGTAGTTG
Organism: Oscillospiraceae bacterium; assembly: GCA_029227055.1. Taxonomy (GTDB): domain Bacteria; phylum Bacillota; class Clostridia; order Oscillospirales; family Acutalibacteraceae; genus UBA737. Next base: position 31,028 of record JAQXZE010000020.1, read on the forward strand.
CTTCTTGACAGATAAAAAGTCTTGCTTTCAGGGTCAAAGTCGTCAAGTCTAATGGTTAAAAAGTTCTGTTTTGCTGAGTTTGAATGTGCTGAAAAAAGCTGAGTGTAGTTGCTTACTGTAAAGTCGTCGAGTACAAAATGCTTTTCGGGGAAATCTTTAACCTCGAAAGTATAGTTTTCATTTATAAGTAGGTCAGAATAAGCAAATTCTTTGGTTGTGCCGTTAAGGGTGAGAATCTTTTTATACTCAGGGTTACCGTTGTAAATTTTTAAAAGTGTATTTGTGTCATAATTGATTTTAAGAAAATCCTCAAAGTGTCCGCCGATGATTTTGAAACCATAAAGGACAAGAGAGGAGAAAAGAAAACCGACAACGGCACCGAAAACATTGCTTACAACATCCTTTGTTGCGAGGTAAAGCAGAAACCCCATAACAATGAAAACACCCGCTATTTCAACAACATATTTTATTGTGTGGTCTTTTTTGAAAAACGAAATGATTTTTACTAATAATTTTTTCATAGAGCGTCATTCACCTCAAGCAAAAATTTGTGTATAAGCCGAGCGCTTTCTGTGTTCTCTCTGCCGTCAAGACGGGTGAAAAGATTGTAATAATGCTCGGTCATCCTCTCGCGCTTTGCAAGAGAAACGCTACCTGTGTTATCGGAAAGACTTTGTTCGGAATGGTTTATATAAACCTTTTTATCCGAAAGGGTGATATAACTTTCCTTTAAGGTTTTGTGGCTACGCCAATCAACAGAAATGGAAACCCGAACCTTGTCAATCAAAAGCTCTGCAGAAGCATAAAGCGGTAAATCGGTTTTTGTGCATTTAACCGAGTTAGTCTTAATGATTTCAAGGGATTTAAAGGGGAGCCACATTTTTATCATTGATAGAGCGTTTACACCGCTGTCAATCCAAGCACCCATTAAAGCTCTAACGCTTGTATTTATAGACTTTCCATCATCGCTGTAGGGGTCTGATACAAAAACATTAATTTCTTTTATATCTTCAGGGTTATAAACAGAATTAAAGCTATCGAGTTCAATACCGCCCTGCCAATGAAAAAGGGTTATGAATTTAAGTGCCTTTTCTTTGGCTAAGCCACAAAGGGCATCAAAATCAGCGATATTTAGTACAACGGGCTTTTCTATAATGACATTTGTATTGTTTTCAAGGCAAAATTTTGCAATCTCAAAGTGACTTTCGGGAGGGGTGGAAATTATAGCAAAATCGGGTTTTGCCGAGGATATCATATCTTTATAATCGGCAAAAAAAGGAAGGCTTGAGTAAAGCTCTCGGGAAACTGAATTCGGGTTAATGTCCGAAACGGCACAAAGGTTTAGAAAGCTTGAGCTATCCAAACCCTCAGCATAGTGCCTTGTAATTTTTCCAAGCCCGATAAGACCTGCCGTTTTCATAAGTTCCCACTCCTTTGCCGAGTTTTTGTTTATTATACCACCATAAAACAAAAAGAGCAAGGTGTAAACCTTGCATTTATAATTTGTGGAAAAGCCACAATACTTATTACTTCCCAAAAATCCCGCAAGGAGTGTTGGTTGTGGTAAGAGTGAAGAGGGAAGAAGCAAGAAGTAATGAAGCACTCGCTTTCGCTCGTATGAAGCGGCGGCTTTGCCACTATGAAGCATTTTGCTTCGCAAAATATGAAGCGAAGCGCACTTTTTGTTTCTTAATGTGCCGAAGGCACGCTTCATAGCCGAAGGCGACTTCATTTTTCATACACTGTAAGGTGCGCTTCATTGAAAAAACCTCTTTACTTTCGTAAAGAGGTTTTTTCTGTCATTCGTGTCCGAAAAAGAACTGGTCGAAAACCGAGGATTTTCTTTAAAATATTTAATATTTGTTTAAGTAAAAGTTCCAAACACAATTACTACGCTCACCAGCGGCAAATTCATATTTTTCTCCGTCAATTATGACAGTGTAAACTGGAACAGCATACGATAAATCAT
>JAQXZE010000021.1 GCA_029227055.1 Oscillospiraceae bacterium
GTCTGTGTTAAAGGTGCACCTGCGAAAACGGTAAGAATAAAGGGTGCTGCCTTATTGGTCATATAGCACTTTTTCCAAGCGCCGATTGATGCCTGACCGGCTATTCCGATACCGATTGCCGAACCAACGGCGGCAATACCCATAGCTAATGCTGTTCCTAATGTTCCTAAATTCATAATTATTCTCCTTTTTAATCAATTTATTCTTTTTATTCTTCAAAAGGTTTAAATTTATGTCCACTCCACGACATATCTAAATGGGATGAAAATTCTAGTGTGTTAAGTCTTATTCCGTGAACGATAACCGATAAAATATTCAGTATCATATTAAGTCCGTGACCGAACACCAAAAGAATGATTGCGAGTACCATAAATAAAAAGTTGCCAAGTAGAGGTCCTGCAAGTTCGTTTACAGTAGCGGATATTGCCGCTCCCGCAAGACCTACTGCCCAAAGGCGTATATACGAAACTATATCCGAGAAAACGTTAACTACACCGAGTAAAACAGAAACTATATTAGTAAGACTTGAAAGTATAGATTTAATAACGCTTCCTTCGTAGTTCGAGAATACAAAGCTTAAAACAAAGCCTATTGCTATAAGCACTATAGCAACTGTGCCAACGGGGATACCGCCAATTACAAGCGAGAAGCTGAAAACAGTTGGATTTACTACAAGGCTTAATACTATATAGTAAATACCAATAAGCTGTAGCATTGAGCCGATATCACCGAGTATTTTAAGTGACTTTTTGTTTCGAAAAGCCGCCTTAATATGAGCAACATTGAGCTGAATAAGAGCTAGAGTAAAACAGAAAATCTGTAGGTTTTGAGCGGTGGTAAGACCGGCCGTCCCGTTCGTCCAGAAAGGATACCATAATTTATCGCCGTAAACATTTGAAATTACGGGTATCGATAAACTCTTTAGCCAAGCGGGTAGCATTTCGGGGGAAAGACCGAACCAAGTGCAAGTGAGTGTTCCCCAAAGCACCGTTGAAAGACCGAAAAGTCCCACAAGTAAAAATACGGGGGAGATACTCTTCTTTTTAATAAGAGATTTTATTATCGGTATAGCTGCAACTGCACAAATTAAAAGACCGTATCCGCCGTCTCCGAAAATAATACCGAAGAATATGAGTATAAAGGATAAAAACCAACCCGAAATGTCATATTCAAAATACCCAGGTACAGTACCCAAAAAGTCGGTAAGCGGATAAATAAGACTTACAAACTTATTATTTTTAAGCTTTGTCGGTACATTATCTTCTTCGGTAGGTTCCTCTATGAGAAGTCCCCAAGAATTTTCCTTAGCGGCAGTTTTTAAGCTGTCAAGCTTTTCTTCCTCGATATATCCTCTAAAATATGCAACCGAAAGATTATCACTATCAGAGGATGCGAGGTTTTGGTCTTCCATACCCGTAGAATAGGTTTCAAACTCAATTTCTTTTTCAAAGATTTTTATAGCCTGTTTTATACTGTCGGCAAAGACTATATAAGAAGCAATTTTTTCTTCTATATCCTTTATACGAGTATCCAAATCTGCAATTTTTTGCCTCAAAGTCTCAGTAGACCTCTGCGGTAAAACTACCTTGTAGGGGGAGATAGCATTGACTGCTTCCTCTTCGCCTTCATTGTCTTCTGCGATTAAGGCAAATTTTACGGAAGATTTCGTTTTTTCAAGACTTATCGTTTTAATACAGTCGGGCAGAGCTTCGTACTCTGATTTAGGCATTTCATAAAGGGAAATGTCTACGCCGTTTTTTAGTAAATCGCCGATTTCTTCGGGGTTAATTTCGCCCCAGCTTTTAAGACGCTCAAGTTCAGCACTAGAAGCAATCTGCTCGGATATGCAGTCCTTCTTTTCGTCGGACAAACGGGCAATTTCTTGGGCTATTTCCAAAGCCTCAGCAGCAGTTGCGCTTTTAGGCTCGATATCTTTTGACTTTCCTAAGCTGTAAAGCGCACTTTCGAGTAAAGAAATGTTACCTTTGAGTTCAATGAGCTTTTCGCCCTTGCCCTCACTGATTTCAATGTGAACAATTCCGAGCTTTCGAAGCTTTTTAAGGGTTTCTGATTTTTTACTTCCCAAGGTTATGAGGGAAATCTTTTTCATAGGCACTATCATACTGAATATACCTGCCTTTCGGAAACCTCATCACTTCGAAGGGCTATTTTGCGTTTTGAAATCTTTGAGCGAACTACGGCACTGACCTGTTGGTCTGCCATATAAATTGATATTTTTTTGATATTCTCCATGGTTTCCGGGATTTTAACCTTTTCGAACAGGTTAACTCTCTGAGATGTTGCAAGAAGCTCTCTCTCTAAAAGTCTGACCTGTTCGTCTAACACTTCTACCTCAAGGTCTAGAAGCATTGCCTTTTCCATATGATTTGCGGCAATGTCTACCCAAAGGGGAGTTTCGTACAAATCATAATCGCCTCTGGAAAAATCTGCGCCCTCAAAGGTTGGAATATCAACACCTGCAATATTTCCTTTACCTTTCTTAATGTTGCTGACCGTGATTATTCCTTCGGGGAAAGCACTTTTTTCGCTGAAAACCGCAATCCAGGAATTAAAGCCCTCTTCGAGCTTTCTCTTTTCCTCGTTTACGGCGTTAGCTTTTGCCTCTATAGTACGAATTTCGGTTTGAAGCTGTTGTTTTTTGAGTGTTAGTGTGGGCAAATATCTCCGGTACATTTTAAGAGCATCCTTTTGTACCTTTAACTCATTTTTAGTTAATTTGATTTTTGCCAAAACTATAGTCCTCCTTAACCTTTGGGCCAAAATTCATCAGTAAGGTCTGACTTAATTCCGGTTTCGTTTTTCTCAAAGCAGTCGGCTAAAATCTCCCAACCTAAATCGAGAGCCTCTTCGAGAGATAGGTTAACAGATAAATCCATAAGCTTCTTTTCGAAAAGCTCGCCGTACTTTAATAGTTTTTCGTCCCAACGGTTCATAGAGAATCCCATATTTTTCTTTTCAAGGGTTTCTTTGTATGAAGAGTATAGACGAATCATAGCGTCCATAAGTGCGCGGTGGTCCTTACGGGTTTTGCCGTTTACATTTTGCTTTAGACGGGATAGAGAACCGAAAGGCTCAATACGGCCACCCTTAAGGTAATACTGTCCCTCTGTGATATAGCCTGTGTTATCGGGAACGGGGTGTGTTACATCATCACCCGGCATAGTAGTAACTGCCAAAACGGTAACAGAGCCGGAATCTGCAAAGTCAACAGCCTTTTCGTAACGAGCGGCTAGCTGTGAATAAAGGTCACCGGGATATCCGCGGTTAGAGGGAACCTGTTCCTGTGTAATAGCAATTTCCTTCATAGCGTCTGCAAAGTTGGTCATATCGGTTAAAAGCACCAATACATCCTTGTTTTGTAGAGCAAACTGCTCTGCTACAGCCAAAGCCATATCGGGAATCATCATACATTCAACTGTGGGGTCTGATGCGGTGTGAATGAACATAACTGTCTTGCTTAAAGCACCGCCGTTTGCAAGCTCCTCCTTAAGATAAAGGAAATCGTCATATTTAAGACCCATACCGCCAAGAACGATTACATCAGCCTCTGCCTGCATAGCAATACGGGCAAGAAGTTGGTTATAAGGCTCACCTGAAATTGAGAAAATAGGAAGCTTCTGAGAAACAACAAGTGTGTTAAACATATCAATCATCGGGATGTTTGTTCTCATCATTCGGTTAGCAAGAATACGGTTTGTAGGGTTAACGGAAGGACCGCCGATATTAGTCATGTTTTCTGTAAGAGCAGGGCCCTTGTCTCTCGGTAATCCCGAGCCGTCAAAAATACGGCCTAATAAATCTTCGCTGAAGGATACACGCATTTCGTGACCTAAAAAGCGGACTTCGTCACCTGTAGAAACACCTTGACCGCCTGCAAAAACCTGAAGGGATACGATATCACCCTCAATTTTGTTAACCTCTGCGAGAGATTTGCCGAAGCGTGTATTTATCTGAGCGAGTTCGTTGTATCGAACACCATTCGCTCTTACGGTAATAACATTTCCTGTTATCGATTCAATTCGGTTAAATACTTTGTTCATTCTTACTCACCGCCCTTCAGTAAAAGTTCAGCCTCGCGGCCTAATTTGCCCTGACCTTCTTCATATAAAGCGTCAATTTCGCTTTCTGCCGCTTTAAAGGCATCGCTTTTAAATTCTGTATAGTTCCAGTCGATAAACTTCTGACGCATATGGTTTATGAAGCTGCGGGCATCGTCTTTATTATTTAGCGCATACTCACTGCCTAAAACATAGATAAGCTTGTCGGTAACATAGCGTTGACGCTCTGTACTTGAGTTTGCATCTACTAAATCAAAAGAGTTCTGCTGCAAATAAACAGAATCGAGCATTTCTTCTTTAAGATAGGTTATATAGTCGGAAATACTTGTACCGTCCTCGCCTACAACCTTCATCATAGAGCCAATTTCATCGCCCTGTACTAAAATGTTCTTGCAGAACTGCGACTTTTTCGGGTCAATAACACCCTTGTATTTAGACCAGGAAATAAGCGGGTCAATTGCGGGATATTTTCTCGCATCCGAGCGTTCACGGGATAATCCGTGGAAAGCGCCTACAACCTTTAGGGTTGCCTGAGTAACGGGTTCTTCAAAGTTACCGCCGGCAGGGGAAACGGTACCGCCGATTGTAACAGAGCCTGTGCTGCCGTCAGGTAAACGGACATAACCGGCTCTCTCATAGAAAGAGGCAATATAAGATTCAAGGTATGCAGGGAATGCTTCTTCTCCGGGGATTTCTTCAAGTCTGCCCGACATTTCTCTGAGCGCTTGTGCCCAACGGGAAGTGGAGTCTGCAAGAAGTAAAACATTAAGTCCCATCTGACGATAATACTCGGCAAGAGTTACCGAGGTGTAAACCGATGCCTCACGGGAAGCAACCGGCATTGAAGAAGTGTTACAAATAATAATGGTACGCTCCATAAGTGAACGACCTGTTTTGGGGTCAGTAAGCTCAGGGAATTCGGTGATGGTTTCAACAACCTCACCTGCACGCTCACCGCAAGCGGCGATGATAACGATATCGATATCGGCATACTTTGAAGTGGTGTGCTGTAAAACTGTTTTTCCTGCGCCGAAGGGTCCGGGAGTACAGTAGGTGCCGCCCTTTGCAACAGGGAAGAAGGAGTCGATAAGACGAACCTTTGTTTCCATTGTTTCTACGGGGGCAAGACGCTCGCTGTAGCATCTTATAGCGCGTTTAACGGGCCAGTTGAAAGACATTGAAACAGGAATTTCGCGTCCTCGCTCGTCGGTTAAAACAGCTATAGTCTCATTTACTGTGTATTCACCCTTTTCGGCAATGGATTTTAAAGTGTAATTTCCAATAAGACTAAAGGGAATGAAAATCTTGTGGGTAAAGGGTCCTTCGGGAACTGTACCGATATATTCGCCAGCAGTGAAAACATCACCGATTTTAGCGGTTGGGGTAAACTCCCATTTTTTCTCGGCGTCAAGTCCGTCGGCATAAACACCGCGCTCTAAAAACCAACCTGCTTTTTCGGCTAGTACCGGAAGCGGATTTTGAAGTCCGTCATATATCTGACCGAGAAGTCCGGGGCCTAGCTTTGCAGAGAGCATTTCGCCTGTAAATTCTACCTCGTCACCGCATTTAATACCGCTTGTCATCTCGTAAACCTGAATTTGCGCGATATTTTTGCGAATACGGATAACCTCACTTTTTAGTGCAGTACCGTCTACCTTAACAAAGCAAATTTCGTTCATAGAAACATTGCCTTCAAATTCAACAGATACAAGGTTTCCGTTAATACTTACAACCTGTCCTTTATTTTGGGTCATTGTATATCCTCCAAATCAGTCTCCATTCATAATGGAGTTATAAATATTTTTGTATGCGGCCTCTCCGCTGTCTGTATCAAACTGCCTTATGCGTGATAACAGTTTTAATTTTAAGAAATAATAAAATACAGAATCTTCCGAAAAGGTGTCCATCGGTCTTAAGGTTTCCAGAAAAGCTAAACGGTACTCACTTAAAAACCTTTCCGCTTCAAGGGGACTTTCAATTTCAACCGCCGCATTTGCGAGCTTTACAAGCTCAATAGGCAAAGATTTATCTTCTGCGTTTTCAAAATCAAAAGACTTTTTCATTTTATCTGCGCGAACCCGAGCTAAAGCAAAACGAAGCTTTCTTTCACCCTCGTTCCACTCTTCAATGAGCGGCGAATATGATTTTTCAGGTGCTTTCGAGGGCATAAGGGATAATTTATCTAGCTCAAGTCTTGCTTTTTTACCTAAAAAGCGGTTACAAAGCTCTAAAAAACGCTCTTCGGTAATGGGCGGCAGCATATTTTCGCCTACAGCGTCCAAAGATGGCAACTGTGACATAAGATAATATTCAGACATAAATTATTCCGCCTCTTTTAAAAGTTCAGTTACCTTAGGACTTAAATAATTTGATAGCATATCAACAACAGCCTCTGCAGAGTAATCGTAATAAGCTTCACCGTTGTTTACGGCAATGCGGAAGCCACCGTCAAAATTATTGCTTGCCTTTAGTGTAACCCCTTTAAGCACTTTTTCTTTAAGGGAGGCAAGTATTGCTTCTTCAAAGGCTTTTAAATCACCGCTGTTTAAGATTACCGATATGTCTTCGGCATCAGGCTTAGAAGCCCAGTTTTCAACAGTACTTACAATAAGCTTCTGTAAATCTTTAGAAGAATAAACTGCTGTTACATTCTCACTTACAACTGATTTTAACTCTCGTGCAACACTTTCCCTGAAAGAAATAAGCAGATTTCTTCCTGCCTGACGGATAGCGTCTTCACTTGATTTAACCATTTTTTCGTTTTGTGCTTTAGCATCCGCAAGGATTTTCTCGGCCTCAGCTTTTGCATCCGAAACAATTTTTTCAGCCTCGGCTTTTGCGGAAGACACAATCGAGCCGGCCTCGGATTCAGCCGCCTCAACACCGTCTTTTTTGATTTGGTCAATTAGTTCTTGTAATTGTATTTCCATAAGGCATCTCCTTTTTTTACTTGATGTTATCGTACCAATAAAGAACAATATATTATATATTATACTTCAATATGTCAAAAATTTCAACAATTAAAGTTCCATTTAATTCCAAGATATAAAAGTGATTTGGACAGCGCATAGTTACTATTTACTAGTTCATATATAATCTATTATTATTTTACCTATTATAATTCAAGGTCATTAGGTAAAAATGTTTAAATATTTGTATTATTTGCTTGATTTTTGGTATACAAATATTTTGTCAAATGTTAAAATTAAATTGATTAAATATATGGTTATTTTGTTTAATATGCCTTATAAATAATCAGCACGGTTTGATTTTAAAAAGAATTAGGAGATATATTATGTTTTCAACTAAACCGCCCTTTTTAGGAGTAGCATACTATCCTGAGGATTGGGATGTATCAGAAATAGATAAAGACATTGAAAAAATGCTCGCTATTGGGATTAGTGTTGCCCGAATAGGTGAGTTTTCATGGCGTAAAATGGAGCCTATGGACGGTGAGTTTGACTTTTCTTGGCTGCACTTTGTTGTCGAAAAATTAAAGAATGCCGGTATCGGCGTTGTTATGGGTACTCCTACTGCTGTACCTCCTGTTTGGCTTACAAAAAAATATCCCGATATGCTCGTTGAATATAAAAACGGCAGGGTGATGCAGCATAGCGGCAGAAGGCATGCCTGCTCAAATCATCCCGAATATTTAAAATATTCAGCTCGAATTGTTGAAAAAATGGCAATAGAATTTGGAAACGATGAGGCTATAATAGGTTGGCAGATTGATAATGAAATTTATCTTCAGAATAACGAGGGATGTTTTTGTGAAAATTGTCATAGAAAATATCATGAGCATCTAAAGAACAAATTCGGCACCGTAGAGGAAATGAATAAGAGGCTAAACCTTAATTTGTTCAGCCAAGCGTATGATAGCTTTGATGAGGTTCCTCTGCCGAGAGATACTTGGGAAAATCCTCATTTAAAGCAGGAGTTTTTAATCAGTGCAGGGCAGGCAAATATTGATTTTGTAGCTATGCAGGCAGAAATTCTTAAAAAATATACGAATGCTCCTATTGGCACTGACCAAATTCCCTTAAACGGTATGAATTACCGTAAAATGCATGAGCCTCTTGATGTAATTCAGTTTAATCACTATAATGTCCCTGAAAATCTTTGGGAATGTTGCTTATGGTTTGATTATTTGAGAACCATGAAAGACCGTCCCTTTTGGAATACCGAAACTGCAACCTGTTTTTCGGGTTCAGCCGGAACCTACGGCAGTATAAAACCTGACGGTTTTTGTTATGCTAATTCGTGGTTGCCGTTAGCGCTCGGCGGAGAGGCTACTATGTATTGGCTGTGGCGTACCCATTGGGCAGGTCATGAGCTTGTACACGGTTCTGTTCTGGATTCAAGCGGTCGCCCGATGTATAGCACAGAAGAAGTAAAAGCGGTGGCTCGTGATTTTAAAAAGTGTGCTGATTTTATCAATAATACAAAGGTACATACAAATATTGCTTTGCATTACTCTTCTCTTTGCTATAATATTTTCGAAACCCAAGAGGTTGTCGGCGATTTCAGATACGACGACTCATTAAAAAAATATTTTTATAAACCTCTTATAAATTCAGGTGTTCGTCCTGATGTAATTGACGAAGAAGCTGACCTTGAGAAATACGATATCGTATTCTCTCCTTTAATGATAACTCTAGATCAAGGTAATCTTCGTGAAAGAATAGCAAAATGGGTAGAAAACGGCGGAATTTGGATTAGTGGACCTATGACCGATATACGCACAAAGGACGGAACAAGATTTACCGATAGACTGCACGGAATGTTAGAGGATTTAACTCCTGCTGTCTTTAAATATTGGTTCCCTGACAGAGAAAAAAGCGTAAAGGCAAAATGGAAAGACGGGGAAATTTTTAGCGGAAACGCATATTATGAAATTTTTGAGCCTAACGAAAAAGCCGATATGGTAACTGTTACAGAAAGCCATAAGGAAATTGTCGGCGGTTCAGTTATGCAGTGCTTTTCTGTTGGAAAAGGATTTGTTTATGTTCTTGGCACTATGCCTGACGAAAAGGATATGAATAAATTAATTACTATGGTTTGTGAAAAAGCAAAAACACCTTGTAACATAACAGAAGGGAATGGACTTATTGTATCTAACCGCAAAGGCAAGGATACTGAGGGTGTAATTCTAGTTGATGTTGGGGGAAAAGGCGGAAAATATCATAATAAAACAAGATACAAGGATATTATTTCTGACAGAATTTTTGAAAATGATATTTCTCTTGAACCATACGAAGTGATGGTGCTCGAAAAGCTTTAATTGCGAATTTTTAAAACCATATTAGATAAAAATTGATATTACACTTACGATCAAATATATTTAAGGAGATTAAATAATGGCGGAAAAGAATTACCTTATTGGCAACGCGCATTTAGATCCTGTTTGGCAGTGGAGAGTGTCCGAAGGACTTTCGCTGATAAGGTCAACCTTTCGTTCTGCTCTTGACAGAATGAAAGAGAATGAAAATTATAAATTTACAAGTGCATGTTCAGGTTATTATTTTTGGATAAAAAAGATTGACCCTGATATGTTTAAAGAAATAAAGCAGCGAGTAAAAGAAGGCCGTTGGGGTATTGTAGGCGGTATGTGGGTACAGCCCGATTGCAATATTCCGTCGGGAGAAGCTTTTTGTCGCCATTTTCTGTATTCGCAAAAGTTTTTAAAAGAGAACTTTGGAAAGATAACCAATGTCGGCTATAATGTTGACTCTTTTGGTCACAGTGCCGTACTTCCGCAGTTATTTAAAAAATCCGGTATAGATAATTATGTGTATATGCGACCTACAAGGGAAACTGAAAACCTCAATTTACCGGTTGAAAATTTACATAAATGGGTAAGTCCTGACGGTAGTGAGGTTACTGCTTTTAGAATACTTGAGTTATATAACGGTGATTTATCGGACGAGCGAGTGAATCTTTATCTTGAAAAACCACAAGACCAAATGATTTTTTACGGCATAGGTAATCACGGCGGCGGTCCTTCAAAGGAGCATTTAAAACAGGCTGAAGAATGGGTTAAAAAAGATGGCTTTTCATATGCAACACCTGACGAGTATTTTGAAAATATAGAAGGTACAGAAATGCCTACTGTTGCAGGTGATTTAAAGCACCACGCTTCAGGCTGTTACAGTGCAAACAGTAGGGTTAAATTTGAAAATCGCCGCTCAGAATGTGAGCTTGTAAGTGCTGAAATATTTGATACATTAGCAGGTCTTATAGTAGGCGGAGATTTCAATAACAGCGAGTTTGAAAAAGCATGGCAAAGGGTGATGTTTAATCAGTTTCACGATGTCATAGCGGGATGCTGCATTAAAGAGGCTTATACAGATGCGTATAACGCCTTTGGATATGCCCGCCAGACAGCACAGGAGCTAGAAAACTTTGCACTGCAAAGAATTGCCGCAAAAATTAAAACAACCGAATTTTTGGATGCTGACTTTTCCGAAATGCGTGACAGATTGTGGTACAGAGAGGGCGAGGGTTCGCCGATGGTTGTCTTCAATCCGCATCCGTTCAGCGTAAAAACTTATGTCAGCTTCGGTGCGTATAGCGTTACAAAGGTAGTTGACCATAACGGAAACGAAGTGCCCTTCCAAATGGTAAGAGCGCCTTATACCGATGGTGGAAACTTTAAAAAATGTCTGTTTGAAGTAGAATTGCCGTCAATGGGCTATCGTGTTTACTATGTTTATAAAAAGATGGAAAATTCAGCTGAAACAGAGGTTGCAACCGATTTAAAGGCTACCGAAACCACCCTTGAAAACAGTCTTGTAAGAATTGTTATTGATAAAGAAAGCGGCGCTGTAACATCCTATGTGTTAAAGGCACAAAACCGTGAATTTGCAAAGGGTAAGCTAGCTCAGGCAATAGTTTGTGATGACTCTAAGCACGATACATGGTCGCACTTAATCAATAACCTTAACGATGATATAGGAGCTTTTGGCGAGGGTGCTTTAAGTCTTATAGAAAACGGACCTGTTAGGGCTACTATAAAATCAGTTACCAAAAACGGCAATTCCGTTCTTAGAAAATATTATACACTCTATAAAAACGATGCAAGATTACATATTCGCTGTGTGCTTGATGTTGACGAGGAGTATAAGCTTATAAAATTCTCATTCCCTGTAAATGTCGAGTCACCGAAAGCGGTATATTCTATGCCCTACGGATTTATTGAAAAAGCGCCGAATGGGGAAGAGGATGTAGCTCACGAATGGGCTGATATGGTTGATAGCAATACAGGCGCGGGATTGGGTCTGATAAACGATGGTAGATATAGCCATTGTGCAATAGATTCCGATTTAAGAGTTATTGTTGCACGCTCTTGCGCTTATCTTGACCATTACGCTCAAAACACCCGTGACGATGAAATGGAATTTATAGATAAAGGTGAACACGAGTTTAACTTTATACTTTTCCCACATACCGAAAATGCTATAGCAGATATTGCAAACTGCGGTAAAGTGCTTAATATGCCGCCTGTTTTAGTGCAGGAAACTCACCACGACGGCAATCTGCCGCAAGAGTATTCGGCTTTGGAATTAGATAAGAAAAACATCAGCATTTCCGCCCTTAAAAATAGCGAGAATGATGATGGTTTGATTATCAGATTCTGTGAAACCGCCGGTATACCTACAACTGTTACTGTAAAATTCACTGCAATAAATAAGAGCTTTGAACTTAACTTTACTGCACAAGAGGTAAAGACAATCAAACTCGGCAAAGATGGTAAGATAGAAGAAATTTTGATTATTGAATAATAGGTTTGTTAGGTAAAACACACCCTCAAAACATGGTTGCCAAAAAACCATATTGTTGCAATTTGGCGGATGAAGGACTGCTATAATATGAGATGGTATATTGTAGAGAATAAAAGAATGACCGAAACAAAAACTCTGGAAGGACATAATGAGTTTTTGGAAATGAGCGGTGAACGAGTGTCCGGTATTGTTAATTACGGTGTGCAAGACGGTAAATTAATTCTCACAAGAGATATCGTATTTCCAAATTTCAGAATACAGCCGAACAACACTCACGGGAGCTACTGTATACGGGGAATAACTTTACCTGACTTTCTAGGTGTTGAAACATTTGATAAGGCACAGATAAGTGGAATGTTGACTTTTTATTCACATACTGAAGAGGCAATAATTAAAAGGTCTTTTTATCCTTCTACAACCCTCTCCTGTTTTTATGAGGATATTGAAATAACAGCAAAAAAAGGTGATGTTGCACTCTCTTATGAAAAAATAAAGCGTCTTGAAACGAGACTTTGCTGTGAAGGATATATCTATGTTGAGCGTGTTACTGATAAGAAACCGATTGTAGTGAAAAGAGACAGTACATTTCGTGTAATTTTCACTTACAGAGCATATTTTGCAAACCAAAGCCCGCCCTTTGAAGCCGATGCGCTCGAAAAGCGTGTGGCAAGGGTTGAGGAGCTAATTCATCAATGCGACCTGACTACAGGTGACGATGTTATAGATACAGAATTTGCTTTTGCAAAGATTCGTGCAGGAGAAAGTATTTTTCGGACAAAAAAAGGTCTCGTTCACTGCCCCGGCGGATATTCCTATTATGCGGCAATATGGTGTAATGACCAGCTTGAATATGCAGCACCTTGGTTTGCCTTTACAGGCGATAAAAAGGCGATGGAGGCTAGCGAAAATGCATTCAGGTGGTATGAGCCGTACATGAACGATGAATATCGTTGTATTCCAAGCAGTGTGATAGCGGAAGGACTTGATTATTGGAACGGCGCAGGTGATAGAGGCGATGCTGCTATGTATCTTTTTGGACTTTCACGGTATCTGTTAACGACAGGCAAAGCACCCGACGCAGGACAAGAAAAAGCACTTGAATGGTGTGTTGAATACATCAAACTCAAAACAATGAATGACGGCGCGGTATATTCTAATTCGGATGAGTTGGAAGGAAGAATATCCTCAGGTGTTAACCTTTCAACGACCTCGCTAGCTTTTGGAGGTCTTGAGCTTGTTTCAATATTGTGGAAAAAATACGGAAAAGAAAAGCTGTGCCGTAAAGCAACAGATTTGAGAAAACATATTTATAAAGCGTTTGAAGAACATTTCGGAGCAGAAGTTAAAGGCTATAATACTTATGCTTATCATAAGGGCTGTAATGATATCAGGGCTTGGAACTGCCTTCCGATTTATATGGGTGTTTTTGACCGAGCAGAAGATACTCTTGCGTCAATAGAGGATACTCTTTGGAATGATTATAGTTGCAGAACTACTGAGGGCGAAAAAACTATGTGGGATAGAAGTGCTCTTTATTTTTTAGCAGCGTTATTCCGTTCAGGGAAAGCTGAAAAGGCTTTTTCAATGCTTAAAGGATATTCGGAAAAAAGATTGCTTGGAGAGAGAGTTCCATATCCGGTTGAAGCATATCCGGAGGGTAATATGAGGCACCTTAGCGCAGAAAGTGCGCTATATTGCAGAGTTATTACCGACGGGCTTTTGAATATTGTTTTTGATGGAAACAATATTTCTTATAGAGAAAAGGTTCCTTTTATTTTAGGTGGTATATCACTAAAAAATATCTTTATTAACGGTGAATATAGAGATATAGAGATAAAATCGTGATAAATATAAGTTTTTAATTAAACTCAGCAAAGAAAAGAGTTTTACGAACTGAAAGAGGCTATGCTATGATAAAACATATAAATGAAAAAGAATTAAACACACGAATCGTTCTTAACTTTAAAAGATTAGCGGAATCTTCTTATTATCAAATCGGCGAGGTGTTTGCACCCGAAGCATATGATTGGCCTGCTGATAAAGAGGGCAGAGCCCTATTAAGCTTTGTTTCGCACTACAAAATAAGCGGTAAAAAAATACCCTGCATGGACCAAATGATTGAAAAGTTTCCGTCTAAACTAAATGAAAAGGGATATTTAGGAACTACCCGTACAGATGTTATTGTAGAACAGCAGCTTTCAGGACACTCCTGGCTCCTTAGAGGCTTATGTGAATATTACGAGCAATTTTCTAACGAATTTGCTCTTGAGGTTATAAATAATATAACCGAAAATCTTTTTATGCGTACTAAGGGCTATTATTCTACCTATCCCACCGACCGTACCCAAAAAGACGAAGGCGGTGTAAGCGGAAGCGAAATCGGTTACTGCAATAATTGGCTTTTATCAAGCGATATCGGATGCGCTTTTATGAGCATTGACGGACTTTCTCATGTGTATAAAATTACAAAAAATGAAGCCGTAAAAGAATTGCTTGACGAAATGATAGATGTATATCTTTCTATTGATAAAAAAGGTCTTCGTGTGCAAACACATTGCACCTTAACTGCCGCTCGAGGAATGATGCGTATGTATTCTGTTACGGCGGAAGAAAAATATAAAAATGGCGCAAAAGAAATTTATGATTTATATGTTAACGGCGGCGGTATGACATATACCTACCAAAATCTCAATTGGTGGGGACGTCCTGATAGTTGGACAGAGCCGTGTGCAGTTGTTGACTCGCTTATACTTGCATTAGAGCTATATAAGGTAACCGATGATGAGACATACCGAAAGACTGCCGCAAGAATTTATCATAATGGTTTTGCTACTTTGCAAAGAGATAACGGCGGTGCAGGTACTGATACGCTTGTAACAGAGGGAAGTCCGTGGGACTTTCTTAAAGCCCGAACATATGAAGCTGCTTTTTGTTGCAGTATGCGTTTATCTGAAGGGTTATGGTACATAAACGAAAATGTATCACTTTTATATGCCGAAACCTTCGGTAATGTAGCAAAAAATACAAATGGAATTTATATGGACGGAGATATAATTTATTCTTTGCCCGATGAAACGCTTTTGCCATACGCTGAAGAGATTATTAAAGTTGACGGTATGCAGTTAACACCGATAATCAAATATTACCGCGTTCCAAAAGAAATAATTGAAAGCGCACAGCAAAAAATATTATTTCGATAAAATTATATAAAAAAAGAGTTCAGTCGACATTTTTCGTCTTCTGAACTCTTTTTTTATTCCTCAATTTTGTTTTGCAAGTGACAATATACGCTTGCCGGGGGATCGGTATATATTTGCTTAAAGCTTGCGGGGGTTATACCCATTTGTGTTTTAAAACAGTTAATAAAATAACTTGTGTTTGCAAAGCCGACTGAAAAAGCAATTTCTGTAATATTTTTTTCAGAACTGATAAGCATTCTTTTGGCTTTACAAATTCTAACATAATTCAGATATTCGTTAAAACTTTTACCTGTTATCTTTTTAAAATGTGCAGAAAAATCTGATTGACGAAGTCCGAATTTTTTAGCAATCTGAACTGCTGTTAATTTTTCAGCATAATGACTGGAAATGTAACGGAATATATTTGTAAACTCTTCTTTAATATTATCTTTTATTTCTTCGTTAATTGGATTGATTGTATTGACCTTACGAATTAAATCAAGGAAAAGATTAGAAATATTAATTCTTATTGCAAATTTATATGCATACTGCCGTTCACGGTCCTCTTTCATAATATTATCTATACAATTTTTGATATCAGAGTTTTCAACTTCTTCCTTTGTATAGTGGGTTTTGAAATTGGAGAATGACATAATGTAAGGAATAATATATTTGAGTTCCATAAGAGATTGACTGTCCGAACAGATGGTTTCCGGTAAGAATTTAACTGCAACGGACCTATGTATACCGTAATCCAAGATATCAACCGAATGAACCTCTTTTGCATTGACTAAAACCATTTCGCCTGGGCGAAGGGTGTATTTTGTATTGCTGATTGTTACAACAAACTCGCCCTCTAAAATATATATTATTTCAATTGCATTATGGTAATGGGGAGAAGTCAAAAAAATCGGATAATCACGTATTTGATATACAATTTCATAGTCCTCAAGCCGTATTTCGCCTTTTTCTTCGTATATGTCCTTCATTTTTAACCTCCCGATTATTAAAAAATAGACTTACAAATATAAAAAATTGTATCGTAATAAACATTTATTTATATTATATAACCATGAATTTGCAAAGTCAAGCCAATTTGATTTGTGTAGATTTTATAATTTTTGCAATTCAAAAAAAACACGAACCTTTTTTCTTGAAATCCTAAAAGAAGAAAAGTCTTAATTATAATCGCTACGGTGATAAATAAAGGGAATTTTGATAATATTTTCCACTATTAAAACATTGTTTGATTGGTTAAAATGAAAATATTAGTTTGTCTTTTGCCCTATAGAAAAACATCGTTATCGGGTTTCTTTTCTTAATTTTTACCAATTTAATCAAAAAATCTTTAAAATGTATAAATTTTTGTATAATTTGTTTATCTTTTGGTATACAAAAAATTTTTATTATGTTAAAATTAATAAAAAATTATGGGGGGAATATCGCCTATATGAAAAAGATTAAGAAAGTAAAAAGAGAAAACAGCGTGATTATGGGCGTTTTGTTTGTCTTGTTCTGCATTTACGCAGCAACGCTTCTTCTTCCGCTTATATGGATGTTTATAAATTCGTTTAAACCGAACAATAACGAATTCTTTTATGACCAGTGGAGGTTTACGAGTTTCACGCTTGATAATTATAAGCTTCTTTTTACCGGTGAAAACAACATTTTAGAAATGTTTGCGAACAGCCTTTTCCTTGCGTTGACTATACCTACCGTATCGGCATTCTTTTCACTCTGTGCGGGGCATGCGGTGGCAAGCTTCGATTACAAGCTTAAGAACGTGGTTTATTTCATTTTTATTATGCCGATGTTTGTGTCTGTCGCAGGTACCACACCTTATACATACAAATTGCTCAATGATTTGGGATTGTTTGATAAACATATTGGTCTTATAGTTATGTCTTGCGGCGTTTCGGGAATGGGCTTTTTGATGTATTATTCAGTATTTAAAAATATTTCGCATACATACAGTGAAGCGGCAATGATAGATGGAGCAGGATATTGGAGAATATTTTTACAGATACTTATTCCTCAGGCAAAAAACTTGGTCGCTGCACAATGGGTAATGGGCTTTATCGGAACCTGGAACGATTTTAGCGGACCATACTTGTTCTTGCCATCCCACCCAACACTTGGCGTCGGAGTAAAGGAAATATCCGACAAAATAGATTTGGGACACAGTTATCCGGAACTGTTTGCAAACATCGTTTTGATGCTAGTTCCAATAATGATTTTGTATTTCTCTTTCCAGAAGAAAATTATGACCGTGTCTTTGGGCGGCGGTATTAAAGGTTAAAACATAAAAAATATTAAGGAGTTGTTTGTATGAAGATTATCAAAAGACTTTTGGTGTTAGCCTTAGCAGCAGTTATGGTTGTTTGCACAACCGCCTGCGGTTCAAAAGGTGGCACAAATGAGGACAACGGAAATTACGATTTAGTTGTAAAATACTATTCCGGTGCTTATGGCGACGATTGGATCAAACTTGCCGCAGAGGAATTTGGAAAAGAAAAAGGTGTAAAAGTTCAGACTATTCCTTCTTCGGATATGGACTGTGGTGCAGAGAATAACCTTACAGCAGGTAAAAATCTTGCCGACTTGTATATCGGCTCGTCAAATCGCTGGCAGAGCTGGGTTCAGAACGGATATCTTGAAAACCTTAAGAGCGTTTACGATTCCAATGTTAAAACCTCAAAGGGAGATGTAAAGATTTCGGATTATATTGACCCTGAAGTAATTGGTCGTTGCTATATTGAAAGACAGCTTGGAACAGGCGATTCTTATCCTTGGGTTGTTCCGTTTACTGCAATGCCGATGTCACTTGCATACAACAATGATGCTCTAAAGAAAATTCCTCATACATCTTCGGCAAAAGTTTCTGCAGAGTCGGTTGATAAATCCACAAACAAGTGGATAGCACCGCCTAAAAACTTTTCCGAATGGTTGGCCTTTTGTGATGATATAAATGCTTATAAGAGTGACGATAAACATAAATATGTTCCGTTGGGCTGGTCTGCATTAGCATCTGAGCAGGTTTATTATTTTATGTTCACTTGGTGGGCACAGTATCAGGGACTTAATAAGTCCAATGTTGCAGGACAGGGAAGCTTCTATGATTTCTGGAATTTCGGCAACACCTCCAAGACTACTCTCAATCAGACCTTCTCAAGCAAGGTTTTCGAGCAGAAGGGTATTGCAGCTTCACTTGATAATTTCAAAAGATTAGTTGTTGATTCAAAAACAGGCAACTATAAGAACAGCCTTTCCGCTGTTAATACATTATCAACTCAGGAGCTTACTCGTGCACTGTATGCCGCACGCAACGAGGAAAGACCCGTAATTGCTTTTGCAAGCTCTTTCGGTGAAGCTGAAGCCAGACTTACCGGTGTTCTTGACAGTGATTCTGACGGAAAGCAGGATTCCGATATTCGTTTTATGAATATTCCTGCTCTTGACGGTCATGAAAATGAAAAGTATTTGTACTGTGCATATGACGATATTATGTTTATACCAAGTGGAGCGGCTCACAAGGATTTGGCAAAAGAATTTTTGACTTTCCTCTGCAGTGAGGACCAGTTAAAGAAGTTTACCGTTCGCTCTCGTGGTGGTATTCGTCCGTTTAGTTATGATGCAAGAGAAATTAAAGACGATTCCTTAACCGCATATAACAAGAGCGTTTTCGATGTTTACTATAACAGCACAAAGGTTTACGATTTCCCGCTTAACGCTTATAAGGAAAGTCCGTTTGCAGTTTCACTTATATACACTTATGAAAGTCCTATAGTTTTTGCAGATGTTAGTATCTCAACCGTTATGAATATGCTTAAGAAAACCGACGGCGCTGAGATTATGAAGGAAGTAAAGAGGACCTTTGACCTTTCAAAGAATAATTATGTTAAGAAGTTCCGTATGACCGAAGTAAAATAAAAAATTATATTATGCCGATTTGGGGGTATAGCACATTGGTTATTTCTGATAGAAGCCAAAAAGTGAAAACGCCAAGAAAAAATTTAAAGCGTAATCTCTTCATTTTTTCGCTGTTGATTGTTCCGTTGGTTCATTTTCTTGTATTTTGGCTTTACATAAAGTTAGAAACCATTTCACTTGCCTTTATGGAGTGGGATTATTTTTCAAATACTTATAAGTTTGCGGGAATAGACAACTTTATTGAGCAGTTCAGGCAATTCAAGGCAAGACCCGAAACTATGAATATGTTCAAAAATGCATTCAGGGCAATTCCTATAAACCTTGCGTGTCTTGTGTTGGCGGTTATCATCGGATATGCTTTTTCAAAGCACATTCGCGGTGAACGTATATTCCGTGCGATTTTCTATTTGCCTTCGATGATATCTATTGTTATCCAGACGCTTTGCTACCGCTATATGTTTACCTATAGTCCCGGAATGTTACAGGGTCCTGCGGCAGAACTACTAAGGATGCTCGGTGTAAATTATAACGGATGGGAAACCGCACTGAACGACCCTGTGGTAATCAGCAGAATTTGGTGGCTTATTTCAATATTCTGCGTTTGGGCAAGTGCCGGAATTAATATCATATTAATGTCATCTGCGATGTCGCGTATTCCGGAGGAAGTAATTGAGTCGGCAAAGCTTGACGGTGTAGGCTTTTGGCGTGAGCTTTTCCAGATTAATATTCCGCTTATAATGCCTACAGTCAGCGTATTTTTAGTAAATTCAATGATGGCGGTATCTGCTTTCTATTTACAGCCAATGTTACTTACAGGCAACAGTACGGGACCCGGAAGTGTTTATAATACGGTCGGTTGGTATATGTTTAATATAGCACCAAAAGCTCAGGATTCCGATATGCCTCTAATTTCTACGATAGGCTTTATTTTAACGGTATTGGTATCAGTACTTGTAATCGTAGTTAAAAAGGTTACTGATAAGCTTACACCCGATGTTGATTTTTAAGGATTGGTAGATGATATTATGAAAATTAGCAGACTAATAAAGACGATTATATCCGCCATACTATGCGCTGTAATTATACTTTCGGGTGCAGCATCTGCATTAGCACAGGGTGTTGTTATCAAGGGTGAGCCTGACGGTCAGAACAAATCTACCGTTATGGATGAACATTTTTATTCAGGCTCCCTTGAACCGAATTTTACAAGTGATAGTGTTTCAGTAAAAACGGATTCGTATAGCATGCACTTTACAGGAGCATACCATTACGGCTCGGCTTTAGTGTTGGCAGCATACAAACTGAAGGATTACAACAGATTTACTTTTTCTATTGATATGCTCGGCACCAATGACGGTTTTATCTATTGTGGTTTCGGCGGTGATGACCCAACGACTACCGTATCTAAATTCGATTTTAATTTGTGTGTAGCCAAGGGAGTTACAGCAATTTATGAAATGGGCGGTATGGATAATTGGAAGCAGATGGGAAACAAACCGCTCAATAATGCTTTAGCAGTCGGCAAAACAACCGATTTTGCCGTAACGCTTGAAAAAATATCCGGTAAAGATTTTAAGATTACTTTTGAAATACTGGAAGACGGAAAACCGATAGTTACAGCCGATTATGGTTCTGCTGTTATACGTATGGAGCATCCTAACGGATATTTCTGTATGTGGGGCGGTATAAACGAAAAGTTCAATATTCGCAACTTCAAGGTATACGATAGTCCTACACACCTTGCTTTTTCTGATAATTTCGAAAACAGTAGCCTTACCTACGGTGACGAAGCGGTAGGCGACAGTAACTGGCATATAAACGAAGCAAGATTTACAAGAGATGAAATTTTCATTTCCCGAAATGCAGGTCCCGAATTCAAAAAAGCAAACGATGCTATAACAGCAAAGAGTAAGCTTGTTGCTGAAGATAAGGTGAGTAAGCCTTATGAAATATCATTTAAAGCGCAGATTTCAAGCCTTAGTAAGAATTCCACCTTTGGTCTTCATTTAGGTGCCCAAAAGGAAGCTGCTTTGGATGAAGCTACAATAATCGGTGTTAGTCTTTATGACAAGAAATCTGCATCGGTAAATCTGATAAAGAACGGCAAAATATTAAACAAAGGAGAAAACCAAATTCCGCTTAGTGTTCTTAATATAGATGATACATCAGTTAGCTTTGATGCGGTGATTTACAGCGACCATTCTATAGACATCAATATCGGCGGAATTCAGTTTACCTTTAATAACATAAAATATGACGGATTCTGGGGAATTTGCAGCTATTCCTCAGATAAAAAGAGCACATCTGTTGTAAGACTTAATGAAGTAAAGGTTGTAAAAAACACTTATGCCCCTTGTGCAGAAAAGGATTTATCCAACGATTTTGCGGGAATTAAGTTAACACAGGACGGCTTTGAAGAGTATTACATCAGCGACCGTACCTATTATATAGGACCCGGAGTTTCTCTTCGTCCGAAGGGTGCTTTCACACTTGAGCCTTCAGTTTACTTTGAAAATGCGGGTTCATACAGTGCTTTTGCACCGAAAAAGCCGTATACCGATTTCATATTACAGTTTGATGTAAAGATGGTATCGGAGGGTAAGAACAGTCAGTGGTTCGGCGTAAGTTTTGGTAAAGATTCTTATGC
>JAQXZE010000022.1 GCA_029227055.1 Oscillospiraceae bacterium
TATTCATCAGCGCAAGCGACTTCAATATTCATTATTCATTCGAAAATCCGTTCACTTTTAATGAATAATGAATGATGAATATTGAAAAATGAAGAATACAAACAAAAATCCGCCCACTTTCGTGAACGGATTTTCGTTTGGTTGCGGGGGCAGGACTTGAACCTGCGACCTCCGGGTTATGAGCCCGACGAGCTACCAACTGCTCTACCCCGCGATATTTAGTTGTGCTATTCCTTGACTGCCTTGCTATTATAACACGAGTTAAAATATATTGCAAGCCCTTTTTTTATTATTTTTTCAAAATATATCGCAAAATTCTTGAAATTTTGCAAAAGCACCTGCTTTTTCTCTTTTTTATTTACCATTTTACTTTACTGTTTACATATAATTAATAAAAAACTTGATAATATCTTCCTTTTGTGATAAAATTTTAATGTTTTGGATATATTATACTATTTTGCAAGGGAGTTTTAAAAGTGGCTTTAAAAGACCAGATTGAGCGTCGACGCACATTTGCGATTATTTCGCACCCTGACGCAGGTAAAACCACTCTGACAGAAAAATTATTATTATACGGCGGTGCTATTCAGTCGGCAGGCTCGGTAAAGGGCAAAGCTTCTGCAAAACACGCCGTTTCGGACTGGATGGACCTTGAAAAACAGAGAGGTATTTCTATCACCTCCTCTGTTATGCAGTTTGAGTATGACGGATATTGTATCAATATCCTTGATACCCCCGGTCACCAGGACTTCTCTGAGGACACATACCGCACCCTAATGGCTGCCGACAGTGTTGTAATGGTAATTGACGCTGCAAAGGGTATCGAGCCGCAGACAAGAAAGCTATTTAAGGTTACCGCAATGCGCAACATACCGATTTTTACCTTCATAAACAAGCTTGACCGCGAGGCAAGAGACCCATTTGAGTTATTAGACGAGCTTGAAAAAGAATTCGGTATCGGTACCTATCCTATGAACTGGCCTATCGGATGCGGTGTTGATTTTAAGGGTGTATTTGACCGCGAACGCCGTCAGATATTAAACTTCAATCAGATGCATCACGGTCAGGAAAAAATCAAGCCTATCGAGTGCGAGCTTACCGACACCGACAAGCTTGACAGTCTTATAGGCGAATACCAACGCCGTGAGCTTGTTGACCAGATTGAGCTTTTAGACGGAGCAAGTTTTGATTTTGACCTTGAAAAAGTAAGGTGCGGAAAGTTAACCCCCGTATTTTTCGGTTCAGCTCTTATGAATTTCGGTGTTGAGCCTTTCCTTGAAAGCTTCCTTAAAATGACAACCTCTCCTCTGCCCCGTGCTACTAAAGAGGGTAATATTGAGCCTACAAGCGAAAATTTTTCTGCCTTTGTATTTAAAATTCAGGCTAATATGAACAAGGCTCACCGCGACCGTATGACCTTTATGCGTATCTGCTCGGGAAAATTTGAGCGTGACCGCGAATATTACCACATTCAAGGCGGAAAAACACTTCGCTTATCTCAGCCGCAGCAATTAATGGCGGAAGAGCGTCAAATAGTGAACGAAGCTTATGCGGGTGACATAATCGGTGTTTTTGACCCTGGTATTTTCTCTATCGGTGATACGGTTTGCGATACCAAAAATAAGGTTACTTTCGAGGGCATACCCACATTTGCACCTGAGCATTTTGCTCTAATTGAGCAAAAGGACACCTTAAAGAGAAAGCAGTTCGTAAAGGGAGTTGAGCAGATAGCGCAAGAGGGTGCTATACAGATTTTCCACGAGCCAAACTCTGGTATGGAGCGTGTTATCGTAGGCGTTGTAGGTGTACTTCAGTTTGAAGTATTAGAATACCGACTTAAAAATGAATACAATGTTGATATAATCCGCAACAATCTATCATATCAGCATATCCGTTGGGTAAAAAGCCCCGATATTGATATGAAGAGCCTTAATTTAACCTCTGATACCCGTTGGGTACAGGATTTCAAGGGCAACGACCTGCTTATTTTTACAAGCGAATGGAACATCAACTGGGCGCTTGATAAAAACGAGGGACTAATATTAGAAGATTTCAGCAAGGAATAAAAGAAAGAGAGTAGGAAACTTTCCTACTCTCTTTTTTAGAAGAAAGTTTAGCCGAGTCTATCCTCTTCCTTTTCCGAATAAATGATTTCTCCGCTCTTTGCATTAATTACATATTCGTAATCGAAATTTTTATCCTCAAAGTCTATCTCATAAACCAATACGCCGTTTTCGTTATCAAGGTCGATATCATAATCGAAAATATCCGTGTCTTTTAGTTTTGCGTGGTCTAATGCGATTTTCTTTGCAGCATCAGCAGTAATTTTTTCCTCTTTATTCTGGGAAGTATTGTTATCCGTAGTGGGATTTGAGGTTTGCGGCTGAGAATTTTGTGTTGTAGTTTCAGGGGTTGAAGTTTTATCTGATTGATTTTGTCTGTTGGACTTTGCGCATCCTACAAGAGCAAATATTAAAATTAGCGTTAAAACAGCAGTCAGAATTTTTTTCATATAATAACCTCCTTTTTGAAAAAAACCGGACGAAGAGTATATCTCCGCCCGGTTATCTGTTTTTATTTAGGGCGGCAGTTTGTCGCCTTTGCTATATTACTTGAAGTATCTCTTTAAAAGACCCTCAAATGCCTTACCGTGACGAGCTTCGTCGCGAGCCATTTCATGAACTGTGTCATGAATTGCATCAAGGCCGAGTTCCTTTGCGAGCTTTGCTAGTTCAAACTTACCGAGTGTATCACCATTTTCAGAGTCTAAACGCATTTCAAGGTTCTTCTTTGTAGAATCGGTTACAACTTCACCTAAAAGCTCTGCAAATTTTGCTGCATGCTCTGCCTCTTCAAGAGCTGCCTTTTCCCAATACAAACCGATTTCGGGATAGCCTTCTCTATGAGCTACTCTTGACATTGCAAGATACATACCAACCTCGCAGCACTCACCGTTGAAATTTTCGCGAAGACCTTCGATAATTCTTTCGTCAACGCCTTTAGCAACGCCTACAACATGCTCTGCAGCCCAAGTTTTTTCGCTGGACTGCTCCTGGAATTTAGAAGCGGGTGCGTGACAAATGGGGCACTCTGCGGGTGCCTCTTCTCCCTCATAAGTATAACCGCAAATAAGACAAACATACTTTTTCATTTTAATTTCCTCCGTTAGAATTTAATTATTTTTTTAATTTTGTACATTACTGCAATCAGAACATATTCCGTCGACCACACATACAAGGGATTCAGGCGTAAACTTTTCGTTTTCTAAAAGAAAATTCAGTTCTTTTGAATCAAACCTTAAATCTGTAATCTTTTGGCACCTCTTACAGTGAAGATGTATGTGATTTGAATTATCACCGTCAAAATGGGTTGTTCCACTGCCTACCGAAATGCTCAGAATATTGCCGGAAGCATTAAGCGCATCAAGATTACGGTAAACCGTTCCTAAACTTATATTAGGTATTTCCTTTTGCACCATCTTATAAACTTCATTGGCAGTGGGATGTGTTTTGGTAGATTTTAAAGCGTTTAAAATCGCTTCCCTCTGTCTAGAATAGTTTTTCATTTGCGCCTCCAAAAAAGAAATCAGTAATGGTTACTTATTTTATTATACATATATTTTTTCATTTGTCAATAGTTTTTGCAAAATTTTTCAAAAAAATTTTTTGAAGTTTTAGTTGATTTTTTTTTAACAAAGTCTTATTATATATAGGTAATAAAAAATTGTAGTGAGGACAGATATGAGTACAAAGATTTCTAATTCTGTTATACGTCGTCTCCCCCGATATTATCGTTTTTTAGGTGAATTACAAAAGCTAAAAATGACACGCATTTCATCCCGAGAATTATCCGAGCGTATGGGACTTACCGCAAGTCAGATAAGACAAGACCTTAACTGCTTTGGCGGTTTCGGTCAGCAAGGATACGGATACAACATTGATCTTCTCCGTTCGGAAATCGGTCAGATTTTAGGACTTGATAAACCTCAAAGTGCTATACTTATAGGTGTAGGCAATTTAGGACGAGCTATTGCTCAGCACATCAACTTCGAATCAACAGGTTTTCATCTTGTAGGTTTGTTTGACAGCAAAGAGGCTCTTGTAGGTCAGGTAGTAAGAAACCTTCCTATCAGAAATATTTCTACAATCGATGAATTTTGCAGAGAGAACTTACCAACTGTTGCAATACTTTGCATCCCTAAGGAATCTGCGCAAAGCATTTCTGCTCAGCTTGTAAAGCTCGGCATAAAGGGATTTTGGAATTTCAGCCACTATGATTTGGCTCTTAATTATCCTGATATAGTAGTAGAAAATATGCATTTTGGTGACAGTCTTATGACTTTATCCTACCGTTTACAAGGTAGCACCGATACAAACGAGGAGTAATACATATATAACAAAACACCCACCTTTTTGGTGGGTGTTTTAAATTTATTAAGGTTTATTCTTCTTCCTGCTTTTCCTTAGAAAGAATGAGATTAATAATAATACCTAAAATTAAAGCTGTAGCAATTGAAGTAATTGTAACCTTACCGAATGTAAGAGAAAGACCGCCGATACCTGCTATTAAGATTGCAGACACAACAAAGAGGTTTCTGTTTGCATTAAGGTCAACAGTCTGTACCATCTTAAGACCGCTTACAGCAATAAAGCCGTAAAGTGCCATACAAACACCACCCATTACGCAAGGCGGAATAGAATTAACAAGTGCTACAAAGGGATTAAAGAAAGAAATAATTATAGCACCGATTGCTGCTGTAATTATTGTAGCAACAGACGCATTTCTTGTGATAGCAACGCAAGCTACAGATTCGCCGTAGGTAGTATTGGGGCATCCGCCGAAGATAGCGCCTACCATTGAACCTACACCGTCACCGAGTAATGTTCTGTGAAGACCGGGTTCTTCAAGAAGGTCTTTACCGATAATTGAGGAAATATTCTTATGGTCAGCAACGTGCTCAGCAAATACAACGAAAGCTACAGGCACATAAGCTGCTGCGATGGTACTTAAGTAAGCACCGTTTACACCATTTAATCCCTTAACTGCTGTTAAGAATGTGAAATCGGGAACTGCAAAGAAGGTCTTAAGTGTTACGCCACCGTCAACGAGAGCTGTAAAGTGACCAAAATTGATTACCTTAAGAGCGTCAACCTTTGCATAAATTCCGATTACTGTAAAGATTACTGCTAAAGCATAACCTGAAAGTATTCCTATAATAAAGGGGATTAACTTTAAGGTCTTTTTACCATATGTTGAGCAAAGAGTTGTAACGATAAGGGTTACAAGACCAACTGCTAAGCAAACAAAAACATTTGCTACTGTTGCGCCCTCTGCAGTTTTAACACCGCCCGACTGTAAATCGCCTACTGCGTTACCTGCAAGGGAAAGACCTATGATTGCAACTGTAGGTCCAATTACAACTGTAGGCATAAGCTTATTAAGCCAATTAACGCCTACTAATTTAACAAGAATTGCGATTACTACATAAACAAGACCTGCCATGATAGCACCGATAATTAAACCGAGATAGCCTACCTGAACAGATACAGCACCTGCAAATGCAGCACCCATAGATGCTAAGAATGCGAAGGATGAGCCTAAAAATACAGGGCTCTTACCCTTGGTAAATAACAAGTAAACTAATGTACCTACACCCGCACCGAAAAGAGCTGCCGCAGGACTCATACCGTTACCTACGATTACCGGCACTACTAAAGTAGCAGCCATAATTGCGAGAAGTTGCTGGATACCGAAGGCGATTAGTTGACCAAACTTCGGTCTGTCTTTGACATCATAAATGAGATTCATAATATACCTCCTCAAAATTAAAGTGGATTACAAAAACCTTGCAACACCACTATCGCTTATTTTACCATTTTCGACACTTTTTGTAAAGAGAATTTTTTGAATTTCGGGTATAAATTTGAAATCTTTTGAGTATATTTATATATGTGTTTGTTGTTAATTTTTGTCAAAGTTTTAACATCTATGAAAAATTGTCGGTTTGCACAAGCTTTTTTACAAAAAATGACATTTTTTCCTGCTTTTTAAAAGGTTACAAGTTTGTAACTTTTTAAAAAGCGTCACTTTTTTGGGCACTTTGCCTAAAATTTTGCATTTTGCTTGCCTTGACATAGTTTGAAAACACTTTTATAATGTCAGGGTGTCTTGAAAAAGTAGGTAAACTATGTGTTTGCCTAAGACAAAATAAAAAGGAGTTATTATGTTAGAAGGATTAAAAAGCGCTCTTGGTAGCTTTTATAACAAAAGCGAAAAGCGTATAAAGTTCATTGCCTTTCTTACAGCAATAATTTTATCTGCAGCTGCTTTAATGGGTTGCACTATTAAATCGTTCGTTATAAACGACGGCACAAATACTTATACAGTAAGTGCTCCCTTTGCAAATGTAGATTTTGCGCTTTCAAGAGCAAATTTAAGATCAAAGAATTATAAGGTTTTGAAGGTTAGCGGTTCGGATGTTAAAATCGCATATCTCTTCCCTGTTCACATTGTTATGGGTGACAAAACTCTAACCGTCAATACTACCACAAATTCAAGCGTTGAGGAGATATTAAAAAGTGCAGGTTATACACCCGACGAGCACGATATGGTTGAACCCGCACTTGACACTAAGGTTTCTGACACAATTTATATCGACTACACCGATGTAAATTACATCACAGGCACATACAAAGAAACAATCCCCTCAAGAACCGAAACGGTTTACTCACCAAAGTACAACGAGGGTGTACAGAAGTTAACCGAAGGCAGCGACGGTCTTCAGGAAATTTCGTACACATCGAAGGTTGTAAACGGAAAGACAGTTGAAACCACAATAAACCGAAAAGTAGTACTTACTGCAGCTGTAAACGCCAAAAAGATTATCGGAACCAAGTTATCCGCCGTAATCACAAGTGCTTCGGTTAAATACATTTCAACCTTAATTCCTAAAAAACCTATTGACCTTGACAAAAACGGCAACCCCGTAAACTACAAGAAAAAGATGAAGGTTGAGGCTACTGCTTATACCTACACAGGTAACAACTGTGCAACAGGCGTTGCTCCCCAACCTGGCTATATAGCTGTTAACCCCAAGATTATCCCTTACGGAACAAAAATGTATATCAAATCTTCTGACGGTAGATATATATACGGTTACGCTATTGCAGCCGATACAGGTGGATTTATAAGAACTCGTCCCACAAATGTGGACCTTTTCTTCTCATCTAAGAGCGAATGTCGTGCATTCGGAAGAAGAAATGTTGAAATCTACTTCTTAAAATAATTACAATTTTGACCCTGAGAGTTTTCTCAGGGTCTTTTCTTTTGATAAATTAGTCTTGATTTTATACATAAAAAAAGATATACTTATTATATATGTGTTATTTTCAAAAAGAATTGAGGTCTTTTATGAAAATCTTCGTTAAATTCAGAAAATCCATAATGCTTCTAATCAAGGCATTACTTGTTACAAGTGTAACCCTAGGATTTATTGAAACCTGGAGTACAAATTATATAAATACCCTCTTCAGTAAAAACGGTAACTATGTAGTTATTTTATCCTTTGTTGTAATCTTTGTCGTGTTTGCTTCGCTTTACGGCGCTTTTAATATAGGTATATACCGTCTGCATGAGGTTATTTACAGTTTTTCTCTGTCACTTATTTTTACTGATTTTATAATGTATTTGGAATTAAGCCTTATAGCGCGTGAGTTAATCGCAATACCCCCTATGCTTTTAGGTCTTATATATCAGATATTGGTGGTAGCCGTTATAAGCATTTGCGCTAATATCATCTACTATAAGCTTTATGCGGCGCGAAAAATTGTAGCCATATACGGCAACAAAAGGAAGGCAAATCTCCTGATTCGGAAAATGAGCAAAATAAAAGAGCGTTTTTCGATTGAAGAGCGCATTGACATAAATCAGCATAGTATGGACGAAATCAAGTCTATAATCAATAATTTTGAGGCTGTGCTTATCTGTGATGTTGATAAAAACATACAGAAAGAGCTTATTTCATACTGCTACACACTCGAAAAGCGCACCTATTTGCTCCCCGATATTACAGATATCATAACATGCAGCAGTTATGAAATACAAATAAGTGATACTCCCGTTCTTATGAGCCGCAACAGAGGTCTTACGATAGAGCAAGAGCTTATAAAAAGAATTATGGATATCATAATTTCTTCTATCGGTTTGATAATCACATCGCCAATTATGCTTATTTGCGCCATTGCTATAAAGCTTAATGACGGTGGGCCCATCTTGTTCAAGCAAAACCGAATAACAAAGGGCGGTAAGATTTTCAATGTTTTAAAATTCCGTTCTATGATTGTTGATGCAGACAAGGGCGGTGCTAAAAAAGCCGTAAATAATGATGACCGTATCACAAAGGTCGGACGAATTATCCGTGCTTGCAGAATGGACGAATTGCCGCAGCTTATAAATATTCTTCGCGGTGATATGTCGGTTGTGGGCCCTCGCCCTGAACGAATAGAAAATGTTTACGAATATAGTCAGAAGTTCCCTGAATTTGAGTTAAGACACAGAGTTAAAGCAGGACTTACAGGTTTTGCTCAGCTCTATGGAAAATATAACACCTCACCCGAAGACAAGCTCAATATGGACCTGTTCTATATTGAAACCTATTCGGTAATGCAGGATATAAAACTGTTAATTTTAACCTTCAAGGTGCTATTTATGCGGGAAAGCACCGAAGGTTTTGAAGAATCGGCAAACGAAAATGTAAAGGCTTCAAAATCTATTAGGGAAAGGGAAAAGAAAAATGACAAATGATAATTTTGATGCAACTCTCGTTGTAATGGCGGCAGGTATGGGGAGTCGCTTTGGTGGACTAAAACAGGTTGAGCCTATCGGTCCTAAGGGTGAGGCTTTACTTGATTTTTCTGCTTACGATGCAAAACAGGCAGGCTTTAACAAGGTGGTTTTCATCATAAAGCACCAAATCGAAAAAGAGTTCAAAGAGCTTGTAGGCAACAGAATAAGCAAAATTATTGATGTTGACTATGTTCATCAGGAAATTGATAAATTACCTGAAGGCTTTACCTGCCCTCCTGACCGTGAAAAGCCGTGGGGCACCGCTCACGCCATTTACTGTGCGAGAGAAAAGGTAACTACCCCATTTGCAGTAATAAATGCTGACGATTATTACGGTCCCTCCGCTTATAAAAAGATTTATGAGCATTTAAAGAAACAGAAAAACGATTACTGTATGGTGGGCTTCAGACTTGCAAACACCCTTACAGAAAACGGTTCTGTTTCGAGAGGTGTTTGTACAATAGAGGACGGTCACCTGACTAATATCGTTGAGCGCACCAAAATTGTTGACTGTAAATATACTGAAGACGGCGAGAATTGGCTTCCTCTTGCAGCCGATACAGTAGTATCTATGAATATGTGGGGCTTTACTACCGACATATTCGATTATATTGAGCGTGATTTAAACCTTTTCTTAAAAGAAAAATTAAATACACCAAAGGCAGAATTTTATCTTCCGAGTGTAGTTGCAAACCTTATATCAACAAATGAAAAGGAAGTCAGCGTTTTGGTAGCTGAAGATAAATGGTACGGCGTTACATACAAAGAAGATAAGCCCCATGTTGTAGCAGCAATCAAAGAAAAAATTGATAACGGCGAATACAAAGAACTTTAAAAGGAGATATAAAAATGAACAAGAAATTAATTATTGGAATTATAGCTGCAGTAGTAGCCCTAGCTTTAGTAGTTGTTGGCATCATACATATAACAGGCGGTCTTGGCAGTAAAGATCCGTCTACAAGCACCCCTTCCTCCTCAACTCCTTCAGGTTCCAAGCTACCATCCGCGAACAACCCTGAGAATAATATAATCGAGGGTGAAAAAACAGAAATTTCTGCCGATAAAAAAGATACCGAAACTATAATCACTGTACCGATTAAGTTGAGCAACAATACCGGTGTTGGCGGTGCTCAGTTGTTTTTCACTTACGACACCGATGCTCTTGTATATGTAGACTACGGCAAGGGGGATATCTTTGATGATCATATGATTGAGGAGTCAAAGGGCGGCATTGCTTGCATATCATCAACTTCTCAGAACAAAGATATCGTCAAGGATGGTACACTCTTAACCCTTTCCTTTAAGGTTAAAGAAAATGCTAAGCCCGGCGAGTATGAAATTAAAATTGACAAATCTAAGACAAAGTTTGCAAGCTTTGATGAGAAATATGTTAAACCTACCCTCTCTACAGGAAAAATCACTATTAAATAATTTTTTAGCGGATTGCAATATGCAGTCCGCTTTACTTTTTTTATTTTATTGAAAAATTCGACAAAAGATAGTATAATGATATAAAGTATAATTATTAATGCTTTTTGAGGTATTATATGGATTATAAAATTGCTATACTAATACCCGCTTTCAAGCCGAACGATTATCTGTGCCACCTTATAGCAACCCTGAGGGACAGCAGTTTTTTACCCACACTGGTAGTTGACGACGGAAGCGGCGAAGAATACAACGAAATATTTGAAAAGGCAGAAAGGCTCGGCGCCGAGGTTATACACTTTCCCGATAACAAAGGAAAAGGTGCCGCTTTAAAATGCGGTTTTAAGTATCTATCTGAGCTTGGATATTCTGCTGCTATCACTGCCGATGCTGACGGACAACACACGGCAGACGATATTTTAAAAATCGCCAAGGCACTAACAGAAAACCCGCGTTCCTTAATACTCGGCATCAGAGATACCGACGAAATGCCCACCCGATACCGTGCCGTTAATGCAACTACCTCAAGATTATTCAAGCTCCTTTACGGTATTAATGTACCCGATACTCAAACAGGGCTTCGCGGTGTTCCTCTTAAAAGAATAAAGCGTCTTTTAAATTTAGAGGGTGAGCATTTTGAATATGAAATGAATATGCTCATAACCTATGACCGCATTTTCAAGGAAATCATTGAGGTACCGATTAAAACCATTTTTATTGACGATAACAAAGCCTCTCATTTTAGACCAATTTATGATAACGCTAAAATTTTTAGCATTCTCTTAAAACGGCTCCCAAAATTCCTGATTTCCTCTTTTTCCGCTTTCTGTATTGACTATACCATATTCGCATTACTTATTAAATGGACAGGCAGTATGCCGGTTACTTCCACAATTATTGCCCGTCTTATAAGTGGCTCATATAACTACACAATCAATAAGTTCTTTGTTTTTAAGAAGTCCAAAGGATATACTGCGGCAAAGTACTTTACCCTCAGTTTTTCATTACTTGCCATTAACTGTCTTCTTATAACATTTGCGGTTAGAATTCTCAATATACCGCCGCTTATTGCCAAGATATTTATAGAAATGACTATGTATGTAATTAACTTTACAGTTCAAAGCCGAATGGCACAAATAAAAAAATAGAGTCCAACAGGACTCTATTTTTTTATTCTTTTATTCGTTTTTGGAATCGTCAACAATATCGATTTCATCAAACAGATTCATACCGCCGATTTCTTCGAAGTCCTCTTCCTCAATTTCGTGGCGTCTCGGGTACAATTTCAATATAAGTAATACGATTAAGGCAATAACACAAGCTACTACAACTACAAGAGCGATAATTACTACCTTGCCTGTTCCCGAAATCTTTGATATTTCACCTATCGAAGAAAGAACCTTTTCTTCGTCAGGGCTATCTATTATCACTTCAGGAGCATCAAAGTCGAAAGCTCGCTGAATAGTGATTTCTAGCATATCAAATCGGTAATAACCGTATTTACCTTCAGTAAGGCAGTATATTACATAAAAATCCGAAAGCTTTTCATTTGTAGAAGTATATGCCTCTACACTTGTATTTCCAAGATTTATATTTGTCTTATAATAGCCCTTTACAGTATCCTTAGTACCCTCTTTTAATATGATGTACATTTTATTTGATACGGTAAAGTAAGAAAGAAGAGAAAACTCGTCAGCCTCTTTATGATATGTATAATAATCCACTGTGCCGCTTTCTAGATTTTTTAAGAAGTAAAGTTCAAATTTACCGTCTTCAGATTTTGCGGTGGCTACAGTTTTATCGTTATAAAGTGCCGTACCCTCTGTAAAGCCTGCAGGAATTTCTTTGCCGCTTGTATTGGAAAGCACCATAAATGTATCCTCACCTATTGTAACCTCAAGCGGATTTGTTGGGGTTTCGGGCTCATCTGACGATGTTTCGGAAGATGTATCAGACGATGGATTTTCCATCGACGAAGTATCTGCCGCCGACCTTGAAATTACAACTGTATAAACCTTTGTTTTGCCGCTCGGTGCAGTTACTGTGATAGTTCTTGTATTATCACCTACTGTAAGGGTAGAGACATTAGGAGCTATTGCCACCTTTGCATCCTTATCAGCCGCAGAAGCGGTTATTGTGCAGCTTTTAACTGTGTTACCTACAAGCACCTTATACTTGGTTGTATTTTTGTTAAATGCAGGAGATAATGTGCCCTTTGAAACCTTAAGAGCCGAAAGGTCGGCATTGTCGGATTTGTTGTCGACTACGGTAACGGTAACAGAGGAACCTGTTATAGCTTTTTGTTGTGCATTTATATCACTGCTTCCGTCGACATAAGTTGCATTCTTAAATGCTATACTTGATTTTCCTACACCCTT
The DNA here is from genome assembly GCA_029227055.1 of Oscillospiraceae bacterium. Lineage (GTDB taxonomy): Bacteria > Bacillota > Clostridia > Oscillospirales > Acutalibacteraceae > UBA737. The sequence goes on from JAQXZE010000022.1 coordinate 12,651, forward strand.
AGTCTTAAATTTAATGGAATATTTACGAGACTTCACTTCATCCAATGATGTACCTACAATTTTAACAGTTCCTGCGCCTTCTAAAACAGCAGAATCACCCGAAACAAACTCTAATACCTTAGTATTATATTCGAGATATCCCTCGACCACAGATATTATCTCATTAGCCTTAACATTAATTGTTACAGTAAGTGTACTTCCAACTTTAAGGTTACTCGCACTTAAAGAAATGGTTGAGGTTGCCGCTGCCGAAACAGTAAAACAAAAAACCGAAGAAACAATTATTATTGATATGATAACCGAAAAAATTCTCTTAAGAGTTTTCATTTTTATCTCCCTTTTAGCTTAATTTTATTTTGCCGAGCAAATGCTTTTGAATATTTGCAAGGTCTACAATGGTTATTTTGTTATCCTTGTTTGTGTCTGCCCCTAGTAAATTTGTACCTGACAAGGTTATTTTGCTGAGCAGATGCTTTTGAACATTTGCAAGGTCTACAATGGTTATTTTGTTATCCCCATTCGTATCCCCTAGGATATAGGTCGGTGCGGGGGGTGTTACCTCACTGCCCGAATCATCGTCACCGTCATTTCCGCCATCCCCTACAGGTTCACCGTTTACAGAAATATTAAGGGTAGCTATTTTTTCCGAATTCACCTTGATTGTATATGTATTAAGGTAACCCGTTTCACTCTTTACTAAAAGCTTAATCGTATTAAGACCTTTTGTTAAGTTAAATTGCTTTGCTGATGCAAAGGTTGCCTTTTCAGGTACTTCAACACCTATCGTTGTAGTACCGTCAACTGAAAGGCTATAGTTGTACTCATACATTGAGAAAGACGGGGTAAGTCCTGCAGCTTTAATATCAAGGAAATAATAATTGTTGTATTTCGTGCTCTTTGCAGGCAACTCTGCTTTTTTATCGGGAATACTTTTATATACGGGAATTTTGAAAACAAGAGCCATTGAAGTATCATTTTTATAGGTGTTTCTAACACCGTAACCCTTTGAGCGTGCATCTTCAACATTTGTTGCATACTGATGCCCATAATAAGGCTTATTTACTAAATTATAATCTTTATAAAAATATGTATCCTGACCTATCTTTAAATAATCGTCGCCGTATTTAACAGCACCCAATATTATTGATTTAGAGCGAGTATTCCAACCCTGTTTTTTAGCGTATGCCAAACCGTTTGTAATAACTGCGGATTCAGTTGGACCTGTTGCTTTCCAATTAAAGAAATTATAATAATTTTCATATCCCGAATATTTACCCGAAATCAAAGAGCTTGTCCCATTAACGCCCTGCTCCTGACGAATGGTAGCCGCTAATATATAAGGATTTACGTCCGACTGCTTTGCAGCCTCCATTATAACCTTAACATAGTCGCCACCGTATTCGGTATCATTAGGGTCGGTATATCCTTTTTCAAGGAAGGTGCCCTTTATAATTTCTTTAACTCCATCCTCTGTCTGCAAATTAGCATCATACGACTGGGATAAAAACATATAAATCTGGTCGGCATCCAAGAAATTTCTAGGGTCCATATAATAGGCTACAACTTCTCTTGAGGCGCCTGTCCAACCACCTTCAACAGTCCCCCATGTTTTTGTTTTCCAATTGTAAACCGTATCTCCCATAGAACGCCAAGAAATAGCGTTATCATCATACTGGACTACCTTTCTAAAGCCTGTAGCCTCATTTGCAAGAGCCGTTTCAAATGACATTGTAAGCGTATGGGCTACAAATTTCCAATTGGGATAGGTTTTATGTAATTCTTTGAGTGCGCTATGATAGCTTTCAGGGAAATCCTTTAAGGATTCCTCAAAGGTTTTATCGGCTTCGGGGGTTGAGGGGGTTGGTTCAATAATCTCAAGCCACTCACCGTACATATATCCTGTTATACCATTGTATTTAACCTTATACCAAGGATAATCCTCATTAGTATCTACAGTTCCCAAAACTTCAACCGTTACATAACTAACCGTAGCAAGAATTGTGCTATCCTTTGTTGTTGCCTTGTCTCGTATTCTTACATTAGAGCCTGTTACTTTTCCCATTGTAGCCGCAGAAACCGTTATTATAAACAAAGGGGAAATCAGAAGAATTACCGATAAAGCCAATGATAAAAGTTTTATGGGTTTTTTCATTTTTATCTCCTTTATGTAACTTAAATTTTGACAAAATATCACATATACATTATATACTTTTATAGTATTTATGTCAATCGGTAATTGATGACAGAAGCCATTAAAATACGGGTGAAAATCTTTCATTTTCACCCGTTTTCTTAAATTTTATACATTTCCAAAGCAGTTTAAAGCAAAGGAATATATGAGCTTTTCCCGAACAGGCTTATTGAATATCTTTTTACAGGCTTCTGCATAGATATTAAGCTGCTCGGAATATGTGTTTTTGAGCTCTTCAAAGCTTTCTACCCTATCGCTCTTAAAATCGAGAATTACTATCTCGCCGTTTTCCTCAAAACAAAGGTCAACCGCACCCTGAATAATAATTTTTTCGTCTTGAAGCTCGATAGCTATTGTGCTATCGATTTTACCGGCTGAAACCTCGGTTAAAAACCGCATTTCGCGTTTTATATTGTCGGCATTTTTTATACGGGCAAACACATCGCTTTTAAAAAACGCCTTGATTGCCGATATATCCACTGCTTCTGCCTCGGTTTCGGATATATATTCCCATTCACGAAGACGCTCAATTTCATCCTCTACACTTACATCAGAAGAAAAGCTTATAAACTGCATCACCTTATGCATAGCAGTTCCTCTGCCTGCGGCGGTTATTCCGCTTGACGCCATAAATGACGGAATCGACGAAAAGGCAAATCTTTCGCTTTCAGCCTTATTTGCAATAGCCGAAACCGACGCCTTAGCCTCAATATTTTTAAGTACATCAAAGGGATAGCTATAGTTTATATTTTCCTTGATTTTTGAGACGATTTGCGGATTTACATCAATATCTGTATCGGTATTCTCTAAAGTAATTATCGGCTTTATACCATCAGCAGATACTATTTCAACGCTAAGGTCAGACGCGGTATCAAAGGGGACAAAAGACGCCTCTGCAAGTGTTCTTAGAGCCTCACCGCTCTTATGAAGCAAAGCGGCAGTTAAAATCCAATTACCCACACTAGATGCCGACATAAACATATCGTTTGTGACCTTTAAATCGTTATTTACAAGAGCGCTAGCAAGCTCCAAAAGCTTTTTAGGCAGATTATTATACGCCGCCATCATAACAAGCATATCTTCGGCGCGGGTCATCGCAACATAAAGAAGACGAAGCTCTTCCTCTAGGGTTTTAGCCCTCATTTCGTTTGATATCAAAACCCTCGCCAAAGTTTCCTTTTTAGTGCCTAGCATCTCGTCATAATACTTAAAGCCTATACCGTAGTTTTCCGAAAAAATCACGGCATCATTAGAGTCGGACATATTGGTTTGAGACTCTAGATTAGCTATAATGCAGACCGGAAACTGTAGTCCCTTTGAAGCGTGAATACTCATTATTTGAACGGCATTTCCGCTGTTTATCTTAACAGAAGCTTCCCTCTCTCCCACAGAGGTTTTCATATACTCGATAAAACCGCCGATTCCCTTAGCAGAATTTTGACTGTATGCAGCGGCAAAATCTGCAAGCTTAAAGAGGTTCGCCCGTCTTCTTACACCGTCAGGCATAGCGAGAACAATATCGCCGTAGCCTGTATCTATTATCAGCTTATGAACAAAGGCAGCAAGGGGCATTATAAGCGATTTTGTGCGGAAATTTTCTAATGCAGAATAAAATTCCCTTAAATGCTCGTTATTATCCTTTTCTGCAGCTATTGCAGAAATCAAATCTGTATTCGGATTTTTGGCCTTTATACTTGCAAGTTCCTCTGCCGTAAAGCTGAAAATCGGAGACATCATAACTGTTAACATCGCAATATTATCAAGCGGATTATCTATAATTTTCAAAAGGGATAAAAATGTATCTACCTCTAAAAGATTTAAAAAGTTATCCTTAGGATAATTTACGGGTATTCCCCTCTCTTCAAGTCTTGCGGCAATTTTTCCTGCCGAAGTAGAGGTTGACCTTAAAAGTATAGCAAAATCGGAATAGGTAGCTTTTCTAAGGCCGTCCTCCTTTGTATGTATACATTCTCCCGAATTTATTATATTCACGATATTATTAGCAATAGCGTCCGCCTCAACAACAAGGCGTTCTTCGTCACTTTCCCCTATTTTATCAATAAGACAAAGCTTAGCCTTTGGGATATCGTTTTCTGCAAACTCTGCGGTGGCAACAAGCTCTTCTTCAGAATTATATATGATTTTACCCGTTTCTTCGGTCATAAACAGAGAAAAGAAGAAGTTTACAAAGTCACAAACTCCGCCGCGGCTTCTGAAATTGTTTGCAAGAATTATCTTTCTGGCGTCATTTTCACTTGCCTCTTCGACCGGTATATATCTATCCTTCTTTTTAAGGAAATTATTTGGATTTGCACCTCTGAACCCATATATACTCTGTTTTAAATCACCTACCGCAAAAAGCTTTTGCTCGCAGTTTGACAAAACATAAAAAAGCGCATCCTGAAGGTCGTTTACATCCTGATACTCATCCACCAATACCTCATCAAACTGATTTAAAAACTCGTATGCTTCGGGTCTTATATGCGGCATACCGTCCTTTTCTTCACATAGAAGCTTTAAGGCTAGTTGCTCGGTATTATAAAAGGTAAGGGTGTTTTCTTCAAGTTGAGCCTGAAAGAGCCTTTCCCTATACTCTTTTATTATGTCTATAAATCTATTTATCGGCTTTGCAAAGAGGACAAGCTCGCTCGAAATCTGATCTTTTTCCTCAAAGAAGATGCGTTTTAGCTTCTTTCTTTCAAAGTCAGCACCGTTTTTGCACTTTTTAACCTCTGAGGCTAAGGACGGCTCCATATTTTTAGTAGTACGAGGCGCTGTAGGGAACAAAAAGCTATCAGACGCTAAAAGAATTTCGTCCCAATCCTCTGCCTCGACTGCTTTTTTAAGAGGCAAAAGCCCATTATAAAGCATCGCAAAATAGTCCTTAAATTTTTGACCGCTATCCCCCATCATTTCGGAGGCGCCAAAGCCGTTTTCAATATATTCGCTAAGCTTCCCTATTATTCTTCTTGCATCCTCTATACATCTATCAAAAAAGGGATTCCCCTTACCGAATGGTATTTCATAGTTTACCGCAAGGTTTTTTAAGAATACATCGGGGAAAGGCATTTGCATACTGTAATCAAAAACATTCTTAACGGCTTTTGCCAAATTGGATTCGTCATACTCACAGCCTGTAAGCTCTAAAAGCTTATAAAGCACATCATCCGCATTATCTAGTTGTTCTTCTATTACAGAAGAAAGAACACCTCTTGATAGCTCGTTTAAATTTGTATCGGTTATAATTTTAAAATCGGGTGTTACTGACAGCTTTTCGAAATTTTCACGCACTAAATCTATGCAAAAAGAGTCGATAGTGCAGATTTTTGCAGAGGCTATCAAAAATCTCTGCTTTTTTAAAGCCGCATCGTTTGGGCGTTTGAGAGTTTCTTCATAAATGCGCTTTTCAATTCTCGAACGCATTTCTGCTGCCGCCGCATTTGTAAAGGTTACAATTAAAAGTCTATCGGCAGATATGGGGTTTTGCTCACGGGTGAGCATTCTTATAACGCGTTCTACCAAAACCGCAGTTTTACCTGAGCCTGCCGCCGCGCAAACTAGTATATTACCCTTTTCGCTTATTGCGGTTTCCTGCTGTTTTGTAAATTTTAAACCCATTTATTTCATCTCCTCTCTAATAGCTTCAATAACCTCTTTGTTTTTCATTGCCTTTATCTTTTGGTGAGGTTTGTCCTCAATTCCGCAAACAGAGGCAAAATCGCAATATTTACAAGCGTTATTATCAAGACTATCCACAGGATTTATCTTGAAATTACCCTCTGAAATATTGCTGCCCATTTTATAAAGCATTCGCTCAATCTGGGCAAAAACCACCTCAAAATCATCAGCCGAGATGAACTTACTCTCCGAATGGGAAGAAATATCTCCGCCTTTATTGTATTTTAGCGGTGTTACAAATTCGCCCTTGTTTTCCGCCTCCATAGCAGAGGAAACCTCGTTATCCTCTACTGCAAGACCATCCATACGAAGTCCTTTATCGTTAAGGTCTCTTCTTGCGGGCATATAGAAAATTCCGGCAGGTTTTTTATCGCTATACCGCTTATCCTTTAAAATCGAATAAAGATAGATTAGCATCTGCATATTTTGTCCCGCTAAAATATCGGGAAGTTTAAACTTTCTAGTACCCGTTTTATAATCGACTATGCGGATATAGTTATTCCACATATCCACCCTATCAACAAAGCCCTGCATAGAGATTTTTTTGCCATCATCAAGCTCAATTTCAGCGGCGTCTACCTCGTCACCGCCTACATAAAGCTCAGAGCTTACAGGCTCAAAACCTGATTGAGCAAATTCGCTCGACAGGTGAGTTACAATCTCTCTTAAAGACCTTTTTATTGTGTAAACTAGGAATTTTAGTCTTGAATCCTCGATTTCTCGGTATCCGATTACAGAGTCAAGATACTCCTCTGTATATAAATCAACAAGCCTACTAATTTGCTCTTCGGAAAATTCTGAGATACCAGCTTTATATTCACTTATAATGCGCTCTAGCACATAGTGAACAATAGTACCCCTTTGCATAACATTAAACTCGGCTTTTTCTATTGGGATAGCTTTAAGTCCGTACCTGCAGAAAAAGGAAAAGCTACAGCACATAAAGGTTTCGAGCTTTGAGGGGGAAAGCCTTATCTCGCTGCCAAACAGTTTATCAGCAGTCTCCTTTGTAATCTCTAAAGAACGCTTTTCATATCCGTTTTTAACGGTATCAATGCGCCCACTAACAGACGGAATATCCCCAATTGCTGCACCTATATTCAATGCCTCTTCACTATCGGTAGAAAGGGCTTTACAAAACTCAGAAAACGCCGCCTCTACAGTTTCGGGAAGATTTTCTGTGCTGAGTTTTGAGGGCTCCGATAAAAGCTTACAGCTTACCTTTTCCTTTATAACCTCTACAAAGCCCGACGGTTCTACCTGTTTGCCCGAATTATCCATAATATGATAGGAAACATAAAGCTTTTCGGTGGGACAACAGATATTAGCATAAACGAGATATTCTTCGTCTATTGTATCTGCAATACTATGGTCCGAAATATCAAGCCCGAGCTTAATAAGCCTGTCCCTTTCCCTATTGGCAAATAGTCCCCCACCTACAACTGTACGGGGAAAAACATTCTGATTAGCGCCTAAAACAAAGGCAACCTTAGGTCTTGAGGGTCTTATTCTGTCTGCCGAGCCGAAGGTTACTTCGTCAAGCTTTTGAGGTACTACGCCTATACTCGAAAAGGAAAGTGAGGTTTTAAGTATATCGGCAAACTCCTTAGAGGTAACACTTCCCTCTCCCATACAAACAACCATACTATCGAGCATATTCATAAAAATATCAAAGGACTGTGTAAGTGCGTCAGCAAAAGCTATATCTCCTGAATGAATATAGGATTTCTTCATAGTCTTTAATGCTTCCCTGACATTACAGCTATCGAAAAATCTTATAAGAGCTTTAGCGCGGTCTGCCGCAGAGCCTTTGAACTCTTCCTTAAAGGTTTTAAAGAGGGTTATCATTTGTTCTCTTGTTTTATTAATTTCCTCTAATTCCTTTAAATCGGATTTACCCATTTCTCCCGATTTCATACCTTTTGGATTCATAGTCCACTCACTATCCCAAAGCTTTCCGCTTATATTCCAAATGTATGTATAGTTTTCGAGTTTTGATATTCTATCAAGAGAAATATCGGTTAAACCTATTTTATAAAAGGCAATTAAACTGTCGGTTGAAAAGTTTGTGGCTGCCGAAATAGCGCAAAGGGCAGCAGCAACGGGCGGAAAACAGGCAAGCGGTCTTCTCTTATCAATAAAACAAGCAACCTTGTTTTTCTCGAAAGCAGAAACTAATGCCTCTTCATAATTTTCCGTTTCTCTAGCTATTACAACAATATCCCTATAGCGAAGTCCTGCGTTTTCTCTGACAAGCTTTCTAATCTGTCTTGCGGTAAATTCAACCTCATCATAAAGGGTATTTGCCTTAATTACTGTTACTGCGCCGTCGTCAGCTAACTCAAAACTTTCGCGGCTTGTTTTACCTACAGATAGCAATTCCTCAACGGCGGCAATGTTTTCGCTCTTATAAAAGCTGTTTTCAAGTATGATATCCTCGGCAATCTGAACCTTATAAAGCTCTGCCGATTTCTTTATTTTTTCTATGTTATTTCGTATGTTTTCAAAAACATCGAATTTAGTATCCTCTTTCGAGTTTGAAAAGCTTATATAGATATTCTCTGCTTGAGAAAGTATTCGGTTAATAATTTTAAACTGCTGACCTGTAAAGCCGTCAAAGGAATCTATAAAAACTGTTTTATTTTCAAAATATCTGCAGTCTAAAAGGCGGTCGTAAAGCTTTGTAAGTCTATCAGACGGGTCTAAAAATTTCTCTCCTACGAGAATATTGAAATTAGAATAAATTGTCCCTATATCATAGAGCTTAAGAGCAAAGGTATCCCCCTCTACAGAGCTTGAAGCGTTAATAAGCTCTTCGGGTGATATGCCGCTCATTTTAAACTCATTCACCATATCGAGAACACTTTTAGCAAAGCCTAAAGAATTTTTATATTTGCCCCAAAGCTTCAAAGAATCAGCTGAGTTATTTACGGCTCTGCACATAAGTATAAGCTTATCGGCATCCGAAAGGGTACGCGCACAGATTCCACCTGTTATTCGCTCAACGCTCTCACAAAGTCTGCTAAAGCTTAAAACCTCCACTTTAGATGCATCCTCGTCACCAAGCAGATGCAAAACCGCCTTTTCACTCTCAAAAGAGAACTGCTCAGGTATTATTAGAACAACTCGGTTTTTTGATAAAACTTCGCGTTTTATTAAATTTAAAACGGTGCTTGTTTTTCCTGTTGCGGCTCTGCCGAAAATAAACTGCAGCATTTAAAATCCTCCGACCAAAAATATATCTATATTATATCAAATAATAATTAATATAGCAACCACTCAAAAAACAAAAAACACCCTTTGCCAAGCTCCAAAAGAGTTTGGCAAAAGATGTTTTAAATTTACGGTTTATATTCAAAAACTGGCATAAGTTCGAGCTTAAAAAGATTGTTCTTATGCATTCGGTCTATCTTAGCTTTTATTTCCTCATCCTCGCAGATACCTGTTCTGATATATTTATCAAGGGTATCGTAGCTAAAGCCCAAATTATCTTCATCTGTCTTTCCGCAAAGACCGTCAATCGGAACCTTATCAACAAACATATCGGGAAGCTTTAATGCTCTGCCTATCGCCTTTACCTCATTTACTGTAAGACGGGACAAGGGACTGAAATCACCTACAGAATCGCCGTATCTTGTAGAATAGCCTACCCAATCCTCAGATAAATTACAGGTGTTTGCTACTCTGCCGTTTACGCTTTGGGATACGGCATAAACCGCCGTCATTCTAAGGCGGGCGGGAAGATTAAAGATAGTCTGCTTTTCTACTGCTTCAAGACTTTCCTCTAGCTGATTTAAAATTCCGTTATAAGCGTCCTCAATATTGATAACATAGTGCTTTATGTCTAGATGGGAAACTAGCGCCTTTGAAACATCAATATCGTGTTGTGTGCCGTTAGGCATTAAAACTCCGATTACCCTGTCTTTTCCCAAGGCTTCGCAGCAGAGGGCCGCCACAACAGAGCTATCCTTACCGCCTGAAATGCCGATAACGGCATTACAGTCTTTACCGTTATTATTAAACCATTCCCGTATCCACAAGACTATATCGTTTTTAATCTTTACAGCATCAAACTGCATATTTTAACATTCCCTTCAAAAGTTAAATGTACTTCTTATCCTTTTGGAAATTTACCCCTAAAATTCCACCTATAAGAGATGAAATCATAATTATTATGAAATGAAAGAGGGTGTTATATGTAACCCCGTTTTTAGAAATTATAAGCGATACCGCAGTAATTATAATAAAGGTAACAACACCTGCTAAAAAGCCTATTTTATAACCCTTAACATTAATCTTTCGAGCCGCATAAAATGCCGCCGCAAAGCTACCTATTGCAACACTGACAGTAGCGAGCGCCACCGCATATTTCTGAGATATACCAAACCAAAGCATAATAGCCGCAAAAATGAGCATTGCCAAAAGGGTTACAACAATCCCTGACCCTGCAGCCTTTAAAAATATTCCCGATTTTTTCTTTACATCGGGGGCAATATAACTGTTATTCATAAAAATCCCTCCGTAACAAGATTATATTACGGAGGGACAGATTTTATTACGGATTACTTTTCTGTTGAATCGTGTACAGTAAGGTTCTGCTGAATTGCCCAGCGGGAGAAAGTAAGCTTAGAATGGTCGCTCTTGGACTCAACAACAAAAGTATCTTCCTTAAGAGCGATAATTCGGCCGTGCACACCGCCGATAGTAACTATCTCGTCACCAACCTGAAGATTTTCGCGCATCTTCTTTTCTTCCTTCTGCTTTTTGCGCTGAGGACGAATAAGCATAAAGTACATTGCACCGAAAATAACAACTAAATAAAGTATCATAATTAAGGTGCCGCCGGAACCACCTTGTTTGCCACTTGCAGCTTTTTCAAGAGTTAACATAAAATCCATTTTAAATAAACCTCCAAAATTTATACAAGTATTATACCTTTAAAATACATTTTTTTCAAGTATATTTTATAATTAAATACGATTTCCGAGTATTTTTTCCTGCTCAGCTTTAAATTCCTTAAATCTTCCCTCGTCAAGCGCCTTTCTAATGTCTTCCATAAGATGATTATAAAACCACAAATTATGCATTACGGTAAGGCGCTGAGAAAGCATTTCGTTTGCCTTTAAAAGATGTCTTATATAGGCTTTACTATACTGCTTACATACAGGACATCCGCAGTTTTCATCAATTGGCGACATATCTGTTTCGTACTTCTTGTTATTAAGATTGATAATGCCCTTTGAAGTAAACAAATGACCGTGACGGGCATTACGGCTTGGCATTACACAGTCGAACAAATCGACGCCTCGCTCTACCGCATTAAGTATATTAAGAGGGGTACCCACCCCCATAAGATATCTTATTTTATTTTTAGGCATATAAGGGGTTACATGCTCGATAACATCGTACATAACCTCGGTTTCTTCGCCGACGGCTAGTCCCCCTATTGCGTAGCCGTCCATATCAAGCTCGGCTATTTCCTTCATATGCTCAATTCTTAAATCGTTGTAGGTACAGCCCTGATTGATACCGAAAAGCAGCTGTTCGGGATTTATGGTGTCGGGCAGTGAATTAAGCTCTGCCATTTTGGTCTTACAGCGCTTAAGCCACCTTGTTGTTCTTTTACAGCTTTCCTTAGCATAGGAATATTCTGCAGGATTTTCTACGCATTCGTCAAACGCCATAGCTATGGTAGAACCTAGATTTGACTGTATCTGCATACTTTCTTCCGGTCCCATAAAAATGCGCTTTCCGTCTACATGAGAAGCAAAGGTAACACCCTCCTCCTCAATATTGCGGAGCTTTGCAAGGGAGAAAACCTGAAATCCGCCGCTATCGGTTAAAATAGGACCGTCCCAAGTAGTGAACTTATGAAGTCCGCCACACTGCTTTATTACTGTATCAGAGGGGCGCACATGAAGATGATAGGTATTGCTAAGCATAACCTGACAGTGAAGTGTCTTTAAATCCTCTGCCGATACAGCACCCTTAATAGCGCCCGCAGTTGCAACATTCATAAAGGCAGGGGTCTGAATAATTCCTCTGTTTGTAGCAAATTCTCCTCTGCGCGCATTTCCTTCTTCTTTTATTAGTTTATACATTTTTAGCACCTATAAATTTATTTTTTACAGCCAAGACAGCTTTTGAAAGCGATATGTATGCCAATTCCCAAACAGCCGATAATAGCAAGGAACAAACAAATACAAACGGTATTACTACTATAAAATATACTACCCTATCCGGTACTCTTTCAATAATTGAATTTAATTTAGAATATGTATAGGTATCAACTATTCCAGACGCCAAATACATACCAAAAGAAAGATTTGAAATGGTTATAAATATCTGTTTTATCCACATAGGACAACCGCTGAAATTACATTTTTCAAAGAAAGAAAAAAGCAATACAGAAAGCAAAACGCATTGCCATCCGTTCCAATCAACCCAATTTCCACTTATGAATTTTTGACCGTAGCTTACATAGATATTATAAAGCGAAGAAACGGCGAGTGTTAATAAAAAGCAGAGTGCAATCCAACGCTTTTTTAGCGGTATACCATACTCGCGCAAATAGCATCCTAAGAAATAATATGTTACGGGATAAACACCTTTCCACCAATCAGGCACCACCCATATCACTGTAGGTAACATAGTAAGTGAAAGGGCGGTGACAACAAGAACGATTTTGCTCTTTTTAGTGTTAAGTCCGTTCCAAATTAAATTTAAAAACGGAATTATCAAAAAAAGACCGATATACATCTTAACATACCAAGTATATTGGGTTGCCGAAAATGTTAAAATATCACAAACCCAATCTTTTAAAGTAAAAACTTTATCTAAAACGATTATGGCATAAAGACGGTATGTAACACTTGCAAAAAGAAATATTACCAACACCTTTATTATTGAAAAATAATATTTTTTTGACAGTGTCTTTTTATTCATCAGATACCCTGTAAGCAATAAAAACAAAGGTACACATACCCCTGAAAAAGTTCTGATAACCGTCATAATCATCATTTTTTCGCCCATAAGTTCATGTTTATAAAAGCCGTTATTTAACTGAAAGTGTACTGTAAAAACGGTTAAAACAGCCAAAGTTCTTATTACATCAAGTGAGATATTCCGTTCTTTTTTAATCACCTGTCTTCACCCCGTTTGCTTTATAATCCGTGCCGTAGGCACTCCATAATTTTTCATCATTCATTTTTTATTATTCACTTATACAATAAGCATTGCGTTGCCAATATGTACAGGACATGTAAACGTAGGGGCGATTCAAGAATCGCCCGCGGGTCATTTGTGAATGACCCCTACGAAATCACCTATACAATCAGCATTGCATCGCCGAAGTTTACGGGATATGTGAAAAGGAAATTTATAAATCCGTCGGCAAAGCCGACACCTTACCTCTTCACTATTACCTCTTACTTCTTACTTGCTCATCCTTTATAGGATGAGCATCGCGTCGCCGAAGCTGAAAAATCTATATTTTTCTTCTACCGCCGTTTTATATGCATTCATCGTAATTTCGTATCCTGCAAAGGCAGAAACTAACATAATAAGTGTGCTTTCGGGTAAATGAAAATTAGTTATAAGTCCGTCAATACACTTAAACTCATACGGAGGATAAATAAATATCCCCGTATCACCCGAACACTCTCTTATATCGCCGTAAAGAGAAGCTACGCTCTCTAGGGTTCTGCAGCTTGTAGTACCTACCGATATTACTCTACCGCCCATTTTTTTGGTTTTATTAATTAAATCGGCAGCTTCCTTTGTGACGCTGTAGTGTTCTACATGCATTTTATGGTCGGTTATCTCTTCAGACTTTACAGGTCTGAAGGTACCAAGCCCTACATGCAAAGTAACATAAGCTATATTAATGCCCTTATCCTTTAACTCGCCTAGCATTTCTTCGGTAAAATGAAGACCTGCTGTTGGGGCTGCGGCGGAGCCGAGTTCCCTTGAATAAACAGTCTGATATCTTTCTTTATCCTCAAGCTTTTCGGTGATATAGGGTGGCAGCGGCATCTGACCTACTTCATCAAGCACCGAATAAAACTCACCCTCTACGGAAAACCTTAAAATACGGTTACCGTCCTCAAGAACCTCTATAACCTCCGCTTTTAGCTTATCGCTAAAGGTAAAGCTATGTCCAACTCTAGCCTTTTTACCCGGACCCGCAATACATTCCCAAACGAGATTTTCTCTCTGACGAAGAAGCACAAATTCAACTACTGCACCTGTATCTGTTCTTGTTCCGAATATTCTTGCAGGCAAAACCCTTGTATCGTTTAATACAAGACAGTCCCCTGCCTTTAAATAATCAAAAAGGTTATAAAAATTTCTATGCTCTATTTCTCCGCTTTTGCGATCTAACACCAACATCCTAGACGAATTACGAGGCTCGACAGGAGTTTGAGCGATTAAATTTTCGGGTAAATCATAAAAGAAGTCGCTTTTTTTCATTTTTATCTCCAGACTACATTAAAAGTTCGATAAAATAAACATTTTTTGCGATTTTTGTTCATAAAATAATTTGACAAACGACCATCATAATGTTATATTTAATTATTAGGTAAATTATATTTATCAACTGAATATGATTATATTGCAAATTTGTATAAATATCAACATTTATTTTGCAATTTATGAAAGGTTTGTGTTAAAAATGAAAACTTACAATGTAGGAATTATCGGTGCTACCGGTATGGTAGGTCAGCGCTTTGCTTTATTACTTGCGGACCATCCTTGGTTTAAGGTAACTGCTCTTGCTGCAAGCGGACGCTCTGCCGGAAAAACCTATGAGGAAGCAGTAGGCGGCCGTTGGGCTATGACTGCCCAAATTCCCGAGAATTTAAAATCTATGAAAATTTACGATGCTGTTGCAGATATGAAAGAGGTTGCCTCTAAGGTTGACTTTGTTTTCTGCGCAGTTGATATGAAAAAGGACGAAATCCGCGCTTTAGAGGAAGCTTATGCAAAGCTTGAGTGCCCCGTTGTTTCTAACAACAGCGCTCACCGTTTTACAGATGATGTTCCGATGATTATACCTGAAATCAACCCTGAACATACCGATATCATCCCTGCTCAGCGTAAGCGCTTAGGCACTAACAAAGGCTTTGTTGCAGTAAAATCTAACTGCTCATTACAGAGCTATGTTCCTGCTCTTTATGCTCTTGATAAGTTCGGTATTGAAAAGGTTCTCGTTTGCACATATCAGGCAATTTCGGGCGCAGGTAAAACCTTTGAGCGTTGGCCCGAAATGGTAGACAATGTTATCCCCTATATCGGCGGCGAGGAAGAAAAGAGCGAGCAGGAGCCTCTTAAGATTTGGGGTAAGGTTGAGGGCGACAAAATCGTTTCTGCTACTTCTCCTAAATTTACAGCTCAGTGCCTTCGTGTTCCCGTTTCTGACGGTCACATGGCTGCAGTTTTCGTAACATTCAAGAATAAGCCCACTAAAGAGGAAATTATTGATACTTGGAAGAATTTCTCGGGTGTTCCGCAGGAACTTGAGCTTCCCCACGCACCCAAGCAATTCCTTAATTACTTTGTTGAGGACAATATGCCTCAGACAAAGCTCCACCGCGACCTTGAAGGCGGTATGGCAATCTCCGCAGGCAGACTTCGTGAGGATACTCAGTATGACTACAAGTTTGTTTGCCTTTCTCACAACACCCTTCGCGGTGCAGCAGGCGGTGCAGTTTTACTAGCTGAGCTTCTTTGCGCTAAGGGTTATATGGACTAATTTTTTATAGCTTTGCCGTTTTCGAATTTTTAATATACGAAAGGGGTCTTTACCTATGAAAGAAAGAATATTCACCGGTGCGGCTACTGCGCTTGTAACTCCTATGAACGAGGATATGAGCGTAAACTACGAAGCACTAAAAGCCCTTGTTAATTCTCAGATTGAAAACAAGATTGATGCTCTTGTTATCTGCGGAACAACGGGTGAAAAATCAACACTTAGGTATGACGAGCATATTAAGGTCATCGAAACTGCAGTTAAAGCGGCAGACGGCCGTGTTCCGATAATTGCGGGTACGGGCAGTAACGATACAGTTTACTCGGTTGAGCTTTGCGATGACGCCGTAAGCGTAGGCGCCGACGCTCTGCTTATGGTAACCCCCTACTATAACAAAACTTCACAGGTGGGACTTATCACCCACTACAATTACATTGCAGACAGGGTTTCAAAGCCTATTATTCTCTACAATGTTCCCTCAAGAACAGGCGTTGCAATGAAGCCTGAAACCTATTTTGAGTTATCGAAGCACGAAAAAATTGTAGCCGTTAAAGAGGCCAACGGTGATTTATCATCTGTTGCAGAAACCAAATACCTCTGCGGCGACAATTTGGATATTTATTCAGGTAACGACGACCAGACCGTTCCGATTATGTCACTCGGCGGTATTGGTGTAATCTCGGTGCTTTCTAATATCTGCCCCTATGAAATGCATAAAATGTGTGCAGATTATTTATCGGGCAATATTAAAGACGCTATGGATTATCAGATAAAATCCACAGGTCTTGTAAAGGCTCTTTTCAGCGATGTTAACCCCATCCCTGTTAAAGAGGCTATGAATATAATGGGGCTTAATGCAGGGCCTTGCAGATTACCGCTAGTTCCTATGAGTAGCTCTGCCCGTGATAATTTGATTGCAAAATTAAAGGAATTAGGATTAGTATAATTTTTATTAACAGGAAGTGTAACTATGACAAGGATTTTACTTGTTGGCGCCTGCGGAAAAATGGGTGCTGCGGTAGCAGAATGTGTTAGAAGTGATGAAAATTTAAAAATTGTCGGCGGAGTTGACTTTGCAGAAAGAATATGCGACTTCCCCGTTTTCCACGATTTCGGAAAAGTAAATGTTGAAGCCGATGTTATAATCGATTTTTCGAATGTTTCGTTACTTGACGACATTTTGTCCTTTGCTCTGAAAAATAAAATCCCTGCAGTTATAGCAACTACAGGATATAATGAAGAACAAATAGCAAAAATACACACTGCTGCAAAGCAGATACCCATCTTCTTCACCTTTAATATGTCAATAGGTGTAAATCTTTTATGCTCACTTGCAAAGAAAGCAGCTCAGATACTCGGCAGTAATTTCGACATTGAAATTGTTGAAAAGCATCATAATCAGAAGTTAGATGCGCCGTCAGGTACTGCTCTGATGCTTGCAAATGCTGTTAATGAGGTTTTTGACGACCGATTATACTACGAATATGACAGGCACTCGAAAAGACAAAAACGCACCCAAAACGAAATAGGTATACATTCTGTTCGCGGTGGTACGATTGTAGGAGAACACGATGTTATCTTTGCAGGTAACGATGAAGTTATAACCCTTTCACATCAGGCAACATCAAAGGCTGTTTTCGCAGCGGGCGCTGTTAAAGCCGCAAAATTCATTGTCGGCAAAACCGCCGGTCTTTATGAAATGAAGGATGTTGTTTCAGTAGAATAAAATATTAAACGGTATGCAAACTTTTGCATACCGTTTGTTTTTTTAATTAACCGTTTATTACCTTTACATAATCCTCGTAAGCCTTGTTCCAAACTTCGTTTTCTTCGGGTAAATACTGCTTTAAGTCAGTAGAGTTTGATACAACCTTACGGATTTCTTTTAAGTCCTTAATCTCGCCGAGTGCATTATAAACCACTGCGATGTTACCCATAACAGTAGCCTCTGTAGGACCTGCAAGAACCTCGCAACCGCAAGCATCAGCGGTCATACGGCAGAGGAGCTTATCCTTAATACCGCCGCCGAGTATGTTAATTCTGTTGTAATCTCTGCCTGTTAAAGTATGTAAACTATTAAATACATGCTTATACTTCATAGCAAGGCTCTGATAGATACAGCGCATAATTTCGCCTCTAGTCTGAGGAACATACTGACCTGTACGCTCACAGTACTGACAAACGCGCTTAGGAAGATTTCCTGCAGTTTCAAACAGCGGGTCGTCAACATCAACATAGCACTTAAAGGGCTCAGACTCCAAAGCTTCCTTTTCAAGAGTATCAAAGCCAACCTCAATACCCTCGCGTCTCCACTGACGGCGAGACTCCTGAATAAGCCAAAGACCCATAATGTTCTTTAAGAATCTTGTTGTTTTATCAAATCCGCCTTCGTTAGTAAAGTTTGCGGCAGCTGCCTCTTCGTTTAAGAAAGGAGTTTTGCTCTCAATTCCGAAAAGGCTCCAAGTACCGCAGCTGATATAAACAAAGTCATCACTATTACTCGGGGTTGCTGCTACTGCAGATGCAGTATCGTGTGTTGCAACGGCGATAACCGGAACCTTGGGACAACCGAGTTCTTCGCAGATTTCATCTGATAAAAGACCGTACTCTGTACCCGGTTCGATAACGGGGGCAAAAATATTTTCAGGTAAACCTAAACGCCTTACAATATCAAAGTTCCAATCTCTCTTAACGGGGTCAAACATATTTGTTGTAGAAACAATACTTGCTTCGTCCTTCATAACGCCTGTTAGCATATAAGCAAAAAGGTCAGGCATAAGTAAAATCTTATCGGTAAGAGCAAGCAATTCAGGACGGTGAAGCTTTAAGTACATCAACTGATAGATTGTATTAAAGCGCATATACTGTGTACCGCAAAGAGAATAAAGCTCGTCCTTAGGGATTATCTTATATACTTCTTCTGCAATACCCTCAGTTCTTGTATCACGGTAGTGAACAGGGTTTGAAAGCAACTGACCGTTTTTATCCAAAAGGCCAAAGTCAACACCCCAAGTATCGATACCGATAGCATCAAATCCGCCCTCGGTTAATGCCTTTGTAATACCTGTTTTAATCTCAAAGAAAAGACGAAGTACATCCCAATACATTGTTCCGCCGACAATAACAGTGTCGTTACTAAAGCGGTGTATTTCCTTCATTTCGATTTTTCCGTTTTCAAGGGTAGCTAGCATTGCTCTACCGCTTGAAGCGCCAAAGTCAAAAGATAAAACCTTTTTCATGACTATTCCTCCGAATAATTTTTTATACAAACAAAGTATACCACATTTTACAAATCTTGTCTAGTATAAGAAAACAAAAATCCCAAACTTGCCAATTTCAGATATTTAATATATAATAGCATTTGTAGTTTGAATTTGAGGAGGGATTTTTATCTGTGACTTATGGCTTTATTTAGAAAAAACCGAAAAGCCAATATTCCTATACGGTATAGGCAACGGTGCCGATAAAATATATGCAGAATTATCTCGCCTTGGTATAAAAATAAGCGGTGTTTTTTCGACCGCAGAATTTGTTCGTGACAAAACCGTTTACGGCTTTAAGCTTACCGATTACGAGGATATAAAGAGCCGTTTTAGTGATTTTATTGTACTTGTTTGCTTTGGCAGTAACAGAAGTGAGGTTTTTGCGGAAATAAAGCGAATTTCTGCCGAACAGGAATTATATTTCCCTGATGTTCCGGTTTTTGGAAGCGGTATTTTTAATCTTGAATATGCATTAGAAAACAAAGAGCGGTTAGAAAAGGTCTATTCCCTACTCGCTGACGAAAAATCCAAGAAAACCTTTGAAAATACTGTACTTTACAAGCTAAGCGGGAAATGTGAATATTTATACGAAATTGAAGAAGACCCAAACGAGCCTTTTGAAAACTTTTTAAAGCTTGACGATAATGAAGTCTACCTTGATTTAGGGGCTTATAACGGAGATACTGTGCTTGATTTTAAAAGTCGGGTAAACGGCTTTGATAAGATTATTGCAGCAGAGCCAAGCCCTCGCTCATTTAAAAAGCTATGCGAAAACACAAAAGACACCGAAAATATTATATATCACAACAAATATATAAGCGACCATACAGGTACAATAGAAATCAGTAGTGGCAAAGGCAGAGGCACCTCTTCCGTAAAGAAAGGAATTACGGTAGAATGTGATACTGCGGACAACCTAACCACCAACATTAAAGTTACCTTTTTAAAAGCCGATGTTGAGGGCGAAGAGATTAAAATGATATCGGGGGCTAGCAGAATAATAGCAGAGGACTGCCCCAAAATGCAGATTGCCTGTTACCACAAAAACGATGATTTATGGACTATTCCCGAAGCGGTGCTAAGTATTAACAAAAATTACGATGTATATATGCGCCATTTCCCCTATCTTCCCGCTTGGGACACACTTTTTTATTTTATCCCCAAAATAAACTACGGACCGCCTAGATAAAAGGCGGTCCGCTTTTGTTATGTAATTACTGACCCTGTTTTTTTATTCCGAAGAACATTCTTAAAATTCCGCTTAGAAACCTTGGACTTTTTACTAAAATTACCTTCATAAAAATACCTCCGAATCAAATTTTAGAGCAGGAAAAGCCTAAAATTATTACCCAAATGGCTAAAACTGCAATCAAAAAGCGCGGGGGACAAAAACAGCTTATTAAAAGCCCCAAAGCAAAGTTTATTGCCACAAGACCTTTATTAAATTTGCATCTACGCATTTCGCTCCCTCCCGATACTACATAATAGTCGGGAGGGAGTGAATTTGTTACAAATATTATTTTTTTGCACTATTCCACTGTTTTAAGTCCTTTAATTCTTCAAAAATAGCAGAATAACTCTGATGGCGTGATTTTGAAATCTGCCCCTCTTCTACCGCCTTTAAAACTCCGCAACCCTTTTCGCAAACATGGGTACAGCCTGTAAAACGGCAGTTATCTCTGAATTCATCAAAATCGGTAAAGCAGAACTCGAGTTGCTCTTTAAAATTATAATCGAATTTCTCATTTTCTATTGCGGAAAAACCCGGAGTATCGGCAACAAACCCGTTTAGCTTATGAGGAAAAAGCTCTGTATGGCGGGTAGTGTGTCTGCCTCTGCCAAGCTTATCGCTCACTTCCCCTGTGGCAAGGGTGATTTCTTCCCCGAAAAAGTTATTAAGAATACTCGATTTTCCGACACCCGAATTGCCCGAAAAAGCACTTACACAGTTAGAAAATTCCAAAAAGAGCTCTTCTACACCGCTACCCGTCAGGGCTGAAACGGTAAAGACCTTAAAGCCTGCCTTTTTATAGATTTCTTCATATTCCGAAAAATCTCCCATATCAGCCTTATTAAAGACGATTATCGGCTCAATATTATGGTAAACAGCTAGAGCTGTAAGACGGTCTATCATAAGTGTATCGGGGGCGGGAGAAGTATGCGAAGAGACTATAAAAAGCTTATCAATATTTGATATAGCAGGGCGTATAAGCTGATTTTTTCGTTCCATTATCGCTTCTACAACGCCGTGCTTTGTATCAATCAGAGAAAACTCAGCAAAGTCGCCTACCAAGGGGGTTATCCCCTGCTTTTTAAAGTTGCCTCTTGCCTTACATTCGTAAACTTCGCCGTCATTATAAAGGTAGTAAAAACCCGAAATAGCTTTAATTATTCTTCCTTGCATAATCACTGTGTAACTTATTCATAACTTTCAGAAATTATTTTACCGGTAGTTGAATCAACCGTAACAGTAGCGTATTTGATATAGTCTTCACCGTCTTTTGTGAACATAACATCTGCAATATAGGTTTTTTCCTTGGTTGTTACCTTTTCAAACATAAAGCTTTCAAGGGCGGTTATATTGATTTTTTCACTCTCCTGCTTTATTCTGCCATCAACCCAAAGCGAAATCTTACCTACATCAAACTGATAGCTACTCGGTAAGAAAATTTCTAAATCAAACTCATACTTACCCGTGCTTACAACTATATCAACATTTGTACCCTCAGCTACCTGTTCAGAGGTATTAGCGTCAGGACTTTGTGAAACAACATACCCTTCTGCAAAATACTTACTTCCTGGTCTTATATTAGTTTCCTTAACTGTATAGATAAGTCCTTCTTTAGAAACTCTCTCAATAGCTTTAGTTTCGGTAAGACCGATTAAGTTTGGAACATCAACATATTTTGTAGCCTTACCTGTGCTTATGAATACAGTTACCTTTGAGCCAACAAGCTGAAGTGATGTCTTTGCAGGCTCTGTTTTAATTACATGACCTACTTCAACCTCATCACTTGCCATTTCGGTAACTATAACCTCAAACTTTTTGGATTTAAGCTCATCAACCGCATAGGATTCGGTTTTTCCGTAAACATCGGGCACCTTAACTGTCGACTGACCCATACTAACCTTAAGGGTAATCTTAGCGCCTTTTTTTAGCTTTTTATTAACTTCCTGATCCTGTTCGAAAACATATCCGTATTCGGCTTCTTCATTGCTCTCCCATATAGGTTCAAAATCGAACTGATCATTATAGGTGGCGTTGTTTTTGATTTGCTCCCAAGTCATACCAACAAAGTTGGGACAAGGAATTTCAGCACCTGTATTTGTAAACAGTTTTGGTATAAAAATTGCTCCCAATACAATAACTGCAATAATCAAAGCCGCCGCAATACCTGCCAAAATCGGTATCATATTATTGGTGGGCTTTTCTTCCCCTTCACGCTGAGCTTTTATCGGCTCAGAATCTGCCGCCGGTGTAGATGACCTTACATTTCCAACAAACTTTGTAGGCGAATCGTCTACAAAATAGCTGTATGAGAAGGTAGCCGAAGGGTCTTTTTTGAACTCTTCCAAATCGCAGAGCATTTCTGCCGCAGACAAATAACGCTTTTCTGCAACCTTTTGCATTGCGTGCATTGTTATCTGTTCAAGACCTAGAGGAATTGAGCCGTTGATTTCGGTAGGAAGCTGCGGTTCTCTTTGAAGCTGCATAATAGCAACCGAAACTGCACTTTCTGCCTGGAAAGGCAACTGACCTGTAATCATTTCATACATCATAACGCCGACTGAATATATGTCGGTCTTTTCGTCGGTCTTTTCTCCCCTTGCCTGTTCGGGACTAATATAATGAACAGAGCCTATTGCCTTATCGGTAATAGTGCGTTGTTCACTTCTTGCAAAACGGGCAATACCAAAGTCGGTAACCTTAATTGTACCGTCAGGTAAAACCATTATATTCTGAGGCTTTACATCGCGGTGAACTATGCCCTTATCGTGAGCGTGCTGAAGTCCCTTCAAAATCTGTATTGTAAAGTATACAGCATCCTTCCAACGAAGACTTCCCTGACGCTCTATAAGTTCTTTTAAAGTAATACCGTCAATATATTCCATAACGATATACTGAATAATATCTCCGAAGCTTACATCGTAAACCTTTACTATGTTAGGGTGAGATAAAACTGCAATCGCTCTTGATTCATTCTTAAAACGGCGAATAAATTCTTCGTTTGAAACAAATTCGTCTTTTAGAATTTTTATAGCAACGATTCTATCCTCTACATTATCTCTCGCCTTATAAACTACTGCCATTCCGCCTACGCCGATAATTTCCTGAATTTCATATCGGCCGTCAAGTCGTTTTCCAACATATTTATCCATAACAAATATCCTTTCTAACCGGTAATGGTTACAACAGCTATGTTATCGCCGCCGCCGTTTTTATTTGCAGCAGACACCAAAAGCTCTGCCACATCTTCTATTTTGTTATTTTTGAAAATATCCAAAATTTCCGAAGGCTCGGCAAAATTTGAAAGACCGTCTGTGCAGATAAGAAGTGTCTCGCCTGACTTTATTTCAATAATATCCGAGTCGGCAATTACATTTTCCTCGGCACCGAGCGCCCTTGTTATAACATTCTTTTTGGGATGCACCTTAGCCTCATTCGGCGTAAGCTTTCCGCTCTCAAGCAGACTTTGTACAACCGAGTGGTCACGGGTGAGCTGAGTTAATTCGTCACTCACAAGATAAGCTCGGCTATCACCCACATGGGCAATAACTGCAACCCCGTTTCGCACCAAGGCTACAACAGCGGTTGTTCCCATACCTGACAGCGACTCGTTTTTCATTGATAAATCATAGATTTCTATGTTAGCGGATAAAATTGCATTATTTAGCATTTTTTCGATATCTTCATCTTTCATAGAAGTTCTGTATGATTTTACAACATATTCCGAAATCACTTTTACCGCGGTTTCACTAGCGATATTACCCGCATTAGCACCGCCCATACCGTCACACACTACGGCAAAAACAGAGCCATCGGAAATTTCTCCGGTAAAATACGCGTCCTGATTGGAACTTCTTACCATTCCGATATCCATCTTACTGAATATCTGCATTTTTATCTCCCTCCTTTGCATTCCTGCGAAGCTGACCGCAAGAAGCGTTAATGTCAGAACCTAAAGTGCGTCTTACCGTTGCGGTAATGCCCTTAGACTCCAATAATTCTTTAAAATGTAAAATTCTATTCCTGTCGGGTTTTTTATATGAATTTTCAACCACAGGATTTACAGGAATTAAATTTATATGACTCATTATTCCCTTAAGCCGTCCGGCTAGCTCTATTGCGCACTCATCGGTATCGGTAACACCCGAAATCAGCGCATACTCAAAGGAAATTCTGCGAGTAGTAATCTTCTGATAATCCTTACAAGCTTTAAGGAGCGCGTCAATATTCCACTTTTTATTTACAGGCATTATACTGCTTCGAAGCTCGTCATTCGGCGCGTGAAGTGAAACAGAAAGGGTTATGGGAAGTGAAAGCTCAGCTAATTTATAAATACCCGAAACCACACCCGAAGTTGACAGCGATATATGGCGAAGACCTATATTCATACCGTTATCGTCACTTACAAGCTTTAAAAACCTAACCGAGTTATCAAAGTTATCAAGCGGTTCGCCCATTCCCATCATAACCACATTTGAAACCCTTATATTATTATCCCTCTCGGCTGCCATAATTTGAGAGAGAATTTCGGATGCTGTAAGATTTCTAGATAATCCGTTTATTCCCGAGGCACAGAAGCTACAACCCATTCTGCAACCTACCTGTGTTGAAACACAGACGGTATATCCGTGATTATATTTCATAAGCACCGATTCAATATACTCACCGTCATAAAGGCTATAAAGATATTTAACCGTATCGTCAATCTTTGATTTAAACCGCTTTACAATCTTTACATCGGCTATATAACATTTTTCTTTTAAGGTTTCTCGCAAGGCTTTCGGGATGTCTGTCATTTCGTCAAAATCGCAAACCCCTGAATGAAGCCATTTAAATATTTGCTTTGCTCTAAAACGGGGCTGACCGAGTGTTCCTAAAAACTCTTCGAGCTCACCTAGATACATTGACTTAACATCAATCTTTGATAATATAAGTTTCACCTACTTTTTATATAAAAGAGCACAGTAAAAACCGTCTGTGCCGTCAATATGAGGCATAAAGGTATGTTCATATTCTAGTGTGAAGTTTTTATTATCTTCAAGAAAATTGGCAATCATTTCTTCATTCTCTTCTCTTCTTAAAGTACAGGTAGAATAAAGAATACGGCCGTTTTCTTTTAGATAATTTACAGCGTTTGAAAGGATTTCTCTTTGGATTTTTTGAAGCTCAGTAAAATCCTCTATATTTTTATATTTAATTTCGGGCTTACGGCGAAGAACACCTAGTCCCGAACAGGGAACATCACAAAGAATTGCATCAAAAAGGGATAATTCCTTATTAAAAACAGTAGCGTCTGAAACTTGGGGTTTTATTGCAGAAAGACCTAACCTCTTGGCGCCATTTTCTATAAGATTTACTCTTTTTTTGTAAAGGTCACAGGAAACGATTTCTCCCTTATCCTCCATAATCTCAGCCATTGTAAAGCTCTTACCGCCGGGGGCTGCACAAAGGTCCAAAACCCTCTCACCCGATTTAAGAGAAAGCTTAGTAACCACTGTTTGCGAAGCGGTATCCTGAATATGATAAAAGCCTCTTTTATAAAGCTCGCTTTTTCTTATATCAAAACCATTCTCCAAAACAAGAGCATTTTCTATAAATTCGTGCTCTCTAGCTGTTAGACCCTCTTCTAAAAGAGCAGTTATTAAGCCTTTAGCATCGGTTTTAAGGGTATTTACCTTTAAAATTACGGGTGGGGCTTCATTGCCCGATTTTAAAAGCTCAACAGCATTTTCTTTGCCGTAATCGGCAATAAAGCTTTCAATTATCCACTCAGGGCAAGAGTATCTAACCGACAGTTCTTTTACACCTTCTCCGCTCGGAAGCTCTACAGGGTTTCTTATAATATTTCTCAAAACCGCATTAACAAAGCCCGAATTTCTAGCCTCTTTTGAGCGTTTAACAATATTTACCGACTCATTAACTGCAGCGCTTTCAGGAATACGCTCTAAAAACATAAGCTGATATATTGCTATTCTTATAGCCTCGGCAGTTATTGGCGAAAGTTTTTTAACAGGAGTTTTTGAAAGCCTTGAAATTACATAATCTATAGTAATTTTTCTATCCAAAACTCCGTAAAAAAGGGTTGTAGCAAGTGCCTTATCCTTATCGGAGATATCAGTACAAGACAAATATTTATCAAGGGTAATATTCGAATAAGCATTTTCTTTATTAACCTTTATCAGCGCATTAACTGCGATTAAACGAGCATTTGCCATAAACTATACCTTTTCTATTAAAGTTCCAACGGGTATTTTTCTGCCGTTTTGCATTACAGATACCGCCATTGCCTTGCTACCCTCGGGTTGAACCTCTAAAAGCTCGAGCACACTGCCGTCCCCACAAGCAATATAAAGTCTTGTGTCGGACAAAATTACAGTGCCACAGGGTTTATCTGTAGTTATATCTAAAGCCTTAGCTTTTATAACCTTTATTCTCTTACCCTCTAAAAGAAAGTAAGCGCAAGGCCAAGAATAAAGACCTCTCACCATAAATTCAAGGGTTTTTGCCGTTTTTGAAAAATCCATAAGCGCCATTTCTTTTTTAAGGATAGGTGCATAGGAAATGCCATCACTAGACTGCGGTGTTCTTGTAGCCGTTCCGTCTGCTATCTTTTCGATAGTTTTAACGGTAAGGTCGGCACTGACATAAGAAAGGCGTTCAAAAAGCTCGTCTGCCGTTTCGTCGTCCCCGATTTTTACCCTTTCGGTTTCAATGATATCACCTGTATCCATACCCTCGTCCATATACATTATTGTAACACCCGTTTCGCTCTCTCCTGAGACTATTGCCCACTGAATAGGAGATGCGCCTCTATAGGCAGGTAGAAGTGACGCGTGGCCATTAATACAACCGTATTTTGCCGAATTTAGTATTTCTTTCGGTAAAATCTTTCCGTATGCTACAACTACTATTAGCTCGGGAGCGAGTTCATTTATTATTTCAAGTGCTTTGCCGTCCCTTAAAGTATCGGGCTGAAAAACGGGTATATTATGCTCTAGACAAAAGACCTTGACGGGCGGCGGAGTAAGTATCCTTTTTCTGCCTACGGGTTTATCGGGTTGAGCAAAAGCTCCCACTACCTCGTGCCCCGCATCAGTCAGCGCCTTTAGGGTTTTTACCGAATACTCGGGTGTACCCATAAAAACTATTCTCATAAATATAACTCCTAGTTATCTATCTATATAAAGTTTTCCGTTTAGGTGGTCGATTTCGTGACAAAAAGCACGGGCTTTAAGACCCTCTGCCGAAACGGTAAAGGTATTGCCGTTTCTATCCTGTGCCCTAACCGTTACATTCATAGGTCTTGTTACGGGTTTATACTGACCCGGCACCGAAAGGCAGCCCTCATCAGCCGTTTGCTCTCCGCTTTCTTCTAAAATTACGGGGTTTATGAGTTCTATTAGACCGTCACCCACATCAACTATACAATATCTGCGCAAAATACCTATCTGCGGGGCTGCAAGGCCGACACCCTCAGCCGCATACATAGTTTCTGCCATATCATCAAGAATCTGATGAAGTTTATCATCAAAGGTAAGCTGAGTTCTGCATACCTTGCGCAAAATATCGTCGCCCAATTTTACAATGTTACGAATTGCCATTATTTTCACCTAGTTTACAAATAATCAGATTAGTGTTTCGGGATTTATATCAACAAACACCGCCGTATCACCTTTAAGCTTAATATCGGTAGCATTTCTTAAAAGCTCCCTGAAAGTAAAATTATTTTTACATTTTATAATTATTTTAAATCTATACCGATTATTAACCTTTGATACGCTTGACGCAGACGGTCCCAAAATAATCAGTTTTACAGATTTATATTCATCATTTATTTTTTCCTTTAATTTGGAAAAAATCTCATTTATAGCATCAATTGCCTGTTCTTTTACAGAAGACTGCGCCCAAACTGCACAAATATCGCAATAAGGCGGATAAACCATAAGCTTTCTGGTTAATATTTCCTCGTTATAAAAAGCGTCATAATCCTGAGCGGCTGCAAGGGATATTAAGCTACTGTCAGGCTCATTGGTCTGAACTATCGCTTTACCCGCAAAATCTCCTCTGCCTGCTCGGCCTACAACCTGAGTTAAAAGAGAAAATGTACGCTCAAAGCCTTTATAGTCTTCACTATAGGTTGCTTTATCGGCACCTATAACACCTACCAAAGTAACATTCGGGAAATTAAGACCCTTTGCTACCATCTGAGTGCCGAGCATAATATCATAGTCGCCCCTCGCAAATTCTTCAAGATATTTAGCATAGGAGCCTCTGGCAGCTGTGGTATCTGCATCAAGTCTTAATATCTTTTTATCTCTGAAAAGCAGCTTTAACGCTTCTTCAACCTTTTGGGTTCCTGCCCCCATAAATCTTAGTCTTTCATTTTCACAGTCGGGACATTTTTTATATACAGAAACCGAATATCCGCAATAATGACACATAAGTCTATTATTTGCAGAATGATATGTCATTGAAACGCTGCAATTAGGACAAGTTGCTACCCATCCGCAAGACGAACAGGAAACATAGGTGTTATGACCTCGGCGGTTTAATAGTATTATTGCCTGTTTTCCCATATCGAAGGTTTTTTCTAGCTCTTCTACAAGGTGACGGCAAATAAGTCCCTTATTACCCTCTTCTGCTTCCTTTTTCATATCAACAGCAACTACTTCGGGAAGTATTGCATTTCCGTATCGCTCGGTAAGGGAGAAGAGTTTATATTTTCCGCTTAAAGCCATACTGTAGCTTTCAATCGAGGGTGTTGCAGATGCAAGACAAACGGCACAGTTATGATACCCTGCCCTTAGCTTTGCAACATCTCTTGCGTGGAAACGGGGTGACATTTCGGATTTATAGGTATGCTCCTGTTCCTCGTCCATAATAATAAGTCCGAGCTTTGAAAATGGAGCAAATATAGCACTTCTCGTACCTATCGCAATCCTCGCTTTACCCTGTTTTACCCTTTTATATTCATCCATACGCTGTCCTACAGACATCGCACTATGAAATACGGCTATTTTATTGCCGTAGCGCTTTGTAAAAATATCTATGATTTGTGGAGTAAGGGCTATTTCAGGCACCATTATAATTACGCCCTCGCCCTTTGCCTCAACAAAGTCAACAAGCTTTAAAAAAACCTGTGTTTTTCCGCTTCCCGTAACTCCATACAAAAGAGACACTGAGGGTTTATCGGAATTAATTTCCTCTAAAATACCCTCATAGGCGCGGTTTTGTTGTTCGGTTAGAACAATTTCATCGCGTTTGACTATATTTTGCAGTCGATAAGGTATGCGAAATTCTTCTTTATAAAAGGTTTCTAAAACACCTTTTGAAACTAAATTATTTATTACAGATGCCGTAACACCTGTAAAATACTGTAACTGACGGCGGCTGAGCTCGCCAAAATCCGAAACAAGCTTATATATTTCCTCTTGTCTTGGAGTTAGCTTTGGTAAATTACCGTCTATGCCGCCCTTTACTCTAAGCCATATACTTTTAAGGTCGTCAGCCCGTCTTATTGACTCAAAATCCCTCAAAACTGCACCCGAAAACACAAGAGTATCGAGAATATCACCAATATCCCCGAAAGCCTTTTTGAGTTTATCAAAGGTGCTATTCGGATTTTTTCTTAAATACTCGTAAATGTTAGTTTCGGTTCCCCCTAGGTTTTCAGCATCAAACTCTTTGTTTACAGTATAGTACGGGGTAAGCTTATAACTAAGACCTACAGGAAGCATAGCCTTTACTGCATCAAAATATGTGCAGAAGGTTCTCTCGTGCAAGGCTTTAGCTAACATAAGCATTTCCTCGTTTAAAACGGGAGTATCATCAGTAACAGAAATTAGTTCCTTTAGCTTTTCGGTATCGCCCTCAATAACCGAGAGGATTATTCCCTGCCGTTTTGAGTTTGAACGACCGAAGGGCATTGTAACTCTGCACCCCGGTCTTGCTAAACCTCGTAAATTTTCGGGAATTTTATAGCTGTATTCTTTATCAAAAGAGCCTATGGCGCCATCTATTGCTACCTTTGCGATTAAAGCTTTCACAGTTTGACGCCCCCTCCTTTAAATTTTAAGATAAAGATTAAAGACCTTTTTCCTCTGCAATTTTATCAATAGCAATACTAACGGGTTTTTCGATAATGATTTCGCCTCTCTCGGCGCTTTCCTCTGATACCTTACGAGCCTTTTTAGCTACATCTGTAACAAGGCGGTAACGGTTTTCATAGTGTTCGATTAATTTTCTGATAGAAGGGTTTAACATAATTTTCTTTCCTTTCAAGCTTTATCTAAAATTTGATTTATTAAGTACTGTTGTCTGTCAAGCCTGAACTTCTCACTGTTTATAACAGTTGTGATGTCCTCTATGGCTTCATCTAAAGCATCGTTAACAATAATGTAATTATATTCTTCTGCACGGCGAATTTCGTCAAGAGCAGCGCATAGTCTCTTTTCAACGAGCGCCTTAGTCTCCGTGCCTCTTTTACTTAAGCGTGCCTTTAACACTTCAAGAGACGGCGGCATTATAAAAATGCTTATAACTTCGGGCATTTTCTCTCTTATCTGAGCGGCTCCGTTTACATCTACTTCGATTATAATGTCCTCACCCGAAGAAACAGCGTCCATTACAGGCTTTTTGGGTGTGCCGTAAAAATTGCCGACAAATTCGTTATGCTCAAGCAGTTCGTCATTAGCGAGCATACTGAGAAAGCTTTCCTTTGATATAAAGTTGTATTTTTCGCCCTCAACCTCACCCTCGCGCATTGGACGGGTTGTTGAAGAAATCGAAAACTTCATATTAGGATATCTTTCAAAAAGTATCTTTAAAAGGGTATCCTTTCCTGAGCCTGAGGGGCCTGATATTATAAAAACTCTTCCTTTACTCACCTAAATCCTCCTCAGCGCATTCAGCGTCTTCATCGCACATACGGTTTGCAACCGTTTCAGACTGCAAATATGTGAGTATTATATGGTCACTATCGGTTATAATCACCGCACGGGTACGGCGGCCGTGGGTAGCGTCAATCAAATTGCCGTTTTCTTTAGCTTCCTGAATAATTCTTTTTATCGGTGCCGATTCGGGACTTACAATGGCTACCATTCTATCTGCCGAAACCATATTACCGAAACCTATGTTTACAAGTTTCATACCGCACCTCACACTATTCTATGTTTTGTATCTGCTCTCTAATCTTCTCAATCTCGGATTTGATATCAACAACAGTTTGTCCAATCTCAAGATTTTGTGATTTTGAGCCGATTGTGTTTGCTTCTCTATTCAT
>JAQXZE010000023.1 GCA_029227055.1 Oscillospiraceae bacterium
TTCCACTTCTTATTTAAGATAATATGTATTTTTTAGAATTTTTATAATAGAGAATTCATATTCTTTTATTAAAGAAAAAATCGGAGGTATTAATTTGTCAAGGAAATTTAAATTTGTATCAAAACACAAAAAACCAAAGCTAAACCTCAGGGTTAGCGATGAGGAAAAAAGAACAGATTTTTCATCACATATAGAAATTTTTTCAGATAACGAACTTATTATTGAGGGCTGTAGAGGTGTATTTGAATACCGCAGTGAATACATAAAGCTGAAACTGAAAAAGGGTAGTATAATCGTTTGCGGTGAAAATTTCGATATAGCTTATTTTGAAGATAATACTATATCAATAAAGGGCAGAATAACAAATTTGGAGTTTTGTGTTTAGGAGAAAATTATGTTTTGGATTATAAGATATTTTTTAGGGTTTGTGAAAATAGAATTTTGCGGAGAGCTTTGTGAGCAGATAATAAATATGGCTCATAAGAATAAAATTCCGCTTTGGAATTTGAAGTATAAAAAGCGGAAAATCACGGCTTTTGTTTCTGTGAAAAACTTTAAAAAAATGCCGCTTATACATAGAAAAACAAGGGTTAAAATCAAAATACTCGAAAAGTACGGAATACCTTTTTTGATAAATAAACATAAAAAACGAAGCGGACTGCTTTGCGGGTTTATCCTTTTTATGAGTTCACTTTATTTACTTTCAATCTTCGTTTGGACGGTTAATGTTCTTGGAAACGAAAATATAAGTGATAGTGAAATTATAAATTCTTGCAGAGAAATAGGAGTATATGAGGGAGTGCGAAAATCCTCTTTTGATACAAAAGACGCGGCACAGTCCTTACTTCTTATAAATGAAGGACTTGCTTGGGCGTCCTTTAATCTTGAAGGTTCGGTTTTAAATGTTAATGTAACCGAAACGGTTAATATAAAAGAAAAAGGGGAAGATCTCCCCTCAAACATAATATCCGAATATGATGGCATTATTAAGAAAATTGACGCTAAAAGCGGTAATGTGGTTGTAAAGGTGGGGGACGCTGTTGCAAAAGGCGATGTTCTCGTTTCGGGAGTAGTTGAAAGACTTAACAGTACCCTTTTTCTAAGGTCAAAGGGAGAGGTTTTTGCTGAAACAAATCTTACCTTTTCAGCCGAAAAGTCCTTTGAAGATACAGTAGAATATAAAACAGGTAGAGTTATAAGAAAGAACACATTAGAATTTTTTTCTCTTAAAATACCTTTTGGGTTTCAAAAGGTAAAGGGTGAATATATAAAAGAGGAAAAGTCTGCTCGGCTTGTAATTCTCGGCAGAAGCTTGCCTGTTGCAACTCAAAAAACAGTTTATTATTTTACAGATAAAAAGAAGGTTTCTTATACAAAAGAAGAAATTAAAAACTCTTTAATTAAGGAAATAGAGGAAAAAATTAAAAAAGAGGGAGTAAAGAATTATAAATTAAAGTCCGAAAAATTTATAGAAACAGACGAAAAAATTACATACAAAAAGCAGATAACAGTTATAAAAAACATAGCCAAAGAGCAAAAAATATCGGTAGATAATAAAACGGAATGAGTTATTATATATTTTATATAAAAATATTATAAATAAATTCTAAAAATTTTCCTTGATTATAAATCTCTTATGTGGTAAACTATCATAAGAAAATTAAACGAAGCTTAAATGTGAACGGAGGATTTATCAATGCAATTTTTGCTGTCGGGCGGTAATGTATATGTTAACGGTCAATTCAAAAAGCTTGATATCCTTGTTTCTAATTGTGTTATTATCGAAATGGCGCCTTCTATTACTATTCCTAAAAATTTTAACGGTCGCATTATTCAATGCGGCTGTTTTTTTATAACTCCGGGTTTTGCGGATTTGCATGTACATTTAAGGGAACCGGGATTTACCCATAAGGCTACTATAAAGAGCGAAACAATGTCGGCTGCCGCAGGCGGATATACAACCGTTTGCGCAATGCCTAATTTAAAGCCTGTGCCTGATACTCTAGATAACCTAAAGGTTCAGCTTGATATAATTGAGCGCGATTCTGTTGTAAGAACTATTGCATACGGCTCTATAACAATGGGTCAGCAAGGTGAAGAGCTATCCGATATGCAAGCTTTGGCGCCCTTTGTCTGCGGCTTTTCGGATGACGGGAGAGGCGTACAGGACGAAGAAAAAACGCGTGAGGCTATGCTGAAGGCAAAAGAACTCGGTCTTCCGATAGTTGCCCACTGCGAAGTGAATTCACTTTTAAAGGGCGGATATATTCACGACGGCGAATACGCTAGACTCCACAATATGAAGGGCATTTGCAGTGAAAGTGAATGGAAAATGATAGAGCGCGATTTAAATCTTGTGCGGCAAACGGGATGCAGATATCATATTTGCCATATCTCTGCTAAAGAGAGTGTTGAACTGCTTCGCAACGCTATAAAGGAAGGGCTTTCAGTAAGCGGTGAAACGGCTCCGCATTATATGGCTCTTTCCGATATGGATTTAATCGACGAGGGCAGATTTAAAATGAATCCGCCGATAAGAAGTGAAGAGGATAAGGCGGCGCTTATAGAGGGATTTAGAGACGGTACAATATCTGCTCTTGCTACCGACCATGCGCCACACTCGGCAGAGGAAAAATCCAAAGGCTTAAAGGATAGTCTTTTTGGAATAGTCGGTCTTGAAACGGCTTTTACGGTCGTCAATACCGAGCTTGTTAAAACAGGGAAGATAACTCTTGAAACTTTGATTGATAGAATTTCTATATGGCCTAGAAAGTTCTTAAATCTTGATACCGAGATAAAGGTTGGCCAAAAGGCAGAGTTTACGGTTATAAATCCTGATATTGAAGTTAAAGTGAAGTCAAAAGATTTTGTTTCTTCGGGTAAAGCTACTCCCTTTGAGGATTATGAAGGCTTTGGAAGAATAGAATACACATTTTATAATGGAGGAATAGTATGGGAACAAAATACACAAAAAAGATAATTCTTGAAAACGGCAAAGAATTTTACGGCTATAGTTTTGGCGCTGATATTGATGCCGTTTGCGAACTCGTTTTCAATACAGCGGTTGTAGGTTATCAGGAGATTATAACCGACCCCTCTTATATGGGACAAGCTGTTGTGCTAACATACCCCTTAATCGGTAATTACGGAATTACTGCAGAGGATAACGAAACCAGAACTCCTACAATTGCAGGTATTATCGCAAGAGAATATAACGATTTACCCAGTAACTTCCGTTATACACGAACCCTTTCTGAAACCCTTGTTGAGAATAACATTGTTGGTATTGAGGGTGTTGATACTAGAGCCTTAACTAGAATGCTCAGAGATAAGGGTACAATCCGCTGTATAATAACATCGGTTGATACCACTGTCGAAGAGGGTGTAAGGATTATAAAGGAAACACCAGTTATCCGCGACTCTGTAAAGAGGGTAAGCTGTAAAAAGCGTTGGTATTCGAGAACGGCTGACTTTAAATACAATGTTGTTGCTATCGACTGCGGTATCAAAAACAGACTTATCCGTATCCTCAATAAAATGGGTTGCAATTTAACAATCGTGCCGTATGATACTACCGCAGAAGAAATTATGGCTCTTCGTCCCGACGGTGTTGTGATTTCCGACGGCCCGGGAAACCCCGAGGATGTTCCCGAGCTTATTGCTACCATAAAGGCACTTCTCGGAAAACTCAATATTATGGGTATAGGTCTTGGTAATCAGATTATATGTCTTGCTTTAGGCGGTAAAACACATAAGCTTAAGCACGGTCATATCGGTATTAACCACCCTGTAAGAAATCTTGTTACAGGCAAAATTGAAATAACAAGCCAAAACCATTCTTACGGTATAGACGCCGAAAGCTTAAAAGATTTACCCGTTGAGGTGCTTTATACAAGTATACTTGATAATACCGTTGAGGGTCTTGCAACTAAGGACGGTAAAGCGCTTTGCGTACAGTTTAACGCCGAGGGAGCACCCGGCCCTGAGGACAGCGGATATATATTCGATAAATTCAAAGAAATGATGGAAAAGGGAGGAAGATAATATGCCAAAGCGTACTGATATAAACAAAATTTTAGTAATTGGTTCCGGTCCTATCATAATAGGACAGGCTGCTGAGTTTGACTATGCGGGTACTCAGGCATGTCTTGCTCTTCGTGAAGAGGGTTATCAGGTAATTCTCTGCAACTCTAACCCTGCCACAATTATGACAGACACAAACATTGCAGATAAAATCTATATGGAACCCTTAACAATTGAGTATGTTGCAAAAATTATCCGTCACGAAAGACCTGACGCAATTCTCCCCAGCCTTGGCGGACAGACAGGCTTAAACCTCGTATCTCAGCTTTATAAAAAAGGTGTTCTTCAGGAATGCGGCGTTGAGATACTCGGTACTAAGTTTGACAGTATCGACCAAGCAGAAGACAGAGAACGCTTCAGAGATTTATGTGAAGAGTTGGGTGAGCCTGTATTACCTTCAGAAATTTCCCACTCTATCGAGGAAGCCGAGATTGCTGCAGAGCAGATAGGCTATCCTGTTGTTCTTCGTCCTGCCTTCACTTTGGGCGGTACAGGCGGCGGCTTTGCCGATAATGTAGAAGAACTTCGCGAAATAATGAAAAATGCTCTTGAATTATCCCCTGTGCATCAGGTTTTGGTTGAAAAGAGTATTAAGGGCTATAAGGAAATTGAGTTTGAGGTAATGCGCGATTCAAATGATACCGCAGTTACTATATGCAGTATGGAAAACCTTGACCCTGTCGGTATCCATACAGGCGACTCTGTTGTTGTAGCACCTAGCCAGACTTTGACAAATAAAGAATACGGAATGCTCAGAAACAGCGCTTTAAAGCTTATTAAGGCACTAAAAATCGAGGGCGGATGTAATGTTCAGTTCGCGCTTGACCCATATTCTTTCAAATATTATCTAATCGAGGTTAACCCTCGTGTTTCCCGTTCCTCTGCGCTAGCATCAAAGGCTACGGGTTATCCGATAGCAAGGGTATCTGCAAAGGTTGCAGTAGGTCTGCACCTTGATGAAATCCGTCTTTCTAATACTCCTGCCGCTTTTGAGCCGACTGTTGACTATGTTGTTACAAAGATTGCAAGATTCCCGTTTGATAAGTTTGTAACCGCAGAAAACAAGTTATCAACTCAGATGAAGGCTACAGGCGAGGTTATGAGTATCGGCAGAACCTTTGAAGAAAGTCTTTTAAAGGCAATACGCTCTCTTGAAATCGGTGTATGCCACCTGTATATGAAGAAGTTTGATTCCTTCTCTGCAGACGAGCTTATGAAGTACATCGCTACAGGTACAGATGACAGACTTTTTGCTATCGCTCAGCTTATTCGCTTAGGCACTGACCTTGGTCTTATAAACAATATCACAAAAATTGATATGTTCTTCCTCTATAAGATTAAGAATATCGTAAAGGCTGAAGCTCTCTTAAACGGCGAACTTACAGACGATGTTTTATATACCTTAAAGCGTATGGGCTTCTCTGATAAATATATCGGCGAGAGAAAGGGTCTTGACGAAAAGGATATATTCCTGCGCCGTAAGGCATCGGGAATTATGCCTGTTTATAAAACAATTGATACCTGTGCAGGTGAGTTTTCTTCCTATGTTCCTTATTTCTACTCTACTTATGAGGATGAAAATGAGTCAATCATTGAGGATAGAAAGAAGATTATAGTTATCGGTTCAGGTCCTATCAGAATAGGTCAAGGCGTTGAGTTTGACTATTCAACAGTTCACGCTGTATGGACAATACAGAAGATGGGATATCAGGCTATAATTATCAACAATAACCCTGAAACTGTTTCTACCGACTATACTACAGGTGATAAGCTCTATTTTGAGCCTCTTGCAGTTGAAGATGTTATGAATATTATATCTCTTGAAAATCCTGACGGTGTTGTAGTAACCTTAGGCGGTCAGACTGCAATTAACCTTTGCGAGCCGCTAACTGCGCTCGGCGTTCCGATAGTAGGTAGCGATATGGAGGCTATTGATAAGGCAGAAAACCGTGATTCTTTCGAAAAGGTTATGGAAGAGCTCGGTATTCCTCAGCCTAAGGGCAGAGCTGTTACCGATATTGAAGCAGGTGTAAAGGCGGCAGCTGAAATAGGCTATCCCGTACTTGTAAGACCGAGCTATGTTTTAGGCGGTCGTGCAATGCAGATAGTAAATAATGAGCCCGCACTTCGCCGATATCTACAAACCGCGGTTGAAATCGACGAAAGCCGCCCTGTACTTGTTGATAAATACATTACAGGTAAAGAGCTTGAGGTAGACGCTGTTTGCGACGGTAAGGATGTCTTTATCCCCGGTATTATGCAGCACGTTGAGCGTACAGGTATACACTCGGGCGATAGTATAAGCGTTTATCCGACCTTTAGTATCTCTGAAAAGGTAAAAGAAACAATTATCAGCTATACCATTAAATTAGGTTTAGGAATTGGAATTGTAGGTCTTTATAATATTCAGTTCATTGTTGATGAAAAAGACGATGTTTATGTAATAGAAGTAAACCCCCGTTCTTCAAGAACTGTACCCTTTATTTCAAAATCTTCGGGTTATTCTCTTGCAGATATCGCAACTGCGGTAATGCTTGGAAAATCTTTAAAAGAGCAGGGAATAGACTGTGTATGTCCTAAAGAGAGAAATAAGTGGTTTGTAAAAGCTCCTGCTTTCTCCTTCGCAAAGCTCAGGGGTGCTGATGCATATTTGTCCCCTGAAATGAAGTCTACAGGTGAAGCAATAGGCTATGATAAATCTCTTACAAGAGCTCTTTATAAGGCTTTGCAGTCTTCGGGTATGCAGCTTAGCAATTACGGTACTATTTTAGTAACTATCGCTGATAAGGATAAGGAAAGAGCATTACCCTTAGTTCGTAGATTTTATAACTTAGGATTTAATATTGAAGCTACAGGCGGTACTGCAGAATTCTTAAAGAATCACGGAATCAGAACCCGCGTTAAGAAGAAGATTAGCGAGG
The DNA here is from genome assembly GCA_029227055.1 of Oscillospiraceae bacterium. Lineage (GTDB taxonomy): Bacteria > Bacillota > Clostridia > Oscillospirales > Acutalibacteraceae > UBA737. The sequence goes on from JAQXZE010000023.1 coordinate 7,005, forward strand.
GCAGTAACGAAATTCTTGATTCAATAAGAAAGGGTTATGTAAGTTATGTAATCAACACAAGGGATTTGGATTCCGATGATGAACATTCAGACGGTTTCTTAATACGTAGATTTGCGGTTGAAAACAATGTAACTATGTTTACAGCTCTTGAAACCGTTGAAGTGCTTTTGGATGTTATGGAAGAAATCACAATCGGCGTATCAACTATAGATTCGGAGTAATAAAATGAAAAAAAGTGTTTTTGAACTTAAAAGCTCACGTCTTATAGCCGAAGATGTTTATGAAATCGTTTTAGAGGGCGACTGCAGTGATATTACAGCCCCCGGTCAGTTTGTAAATATCGAGCTTGACGGTTTGTATCTTAGAAGACCGATTTCTGTTTGCGATGTAAACGGCAATTTGCTTACCCTGATTTATAAGGTAGTAGGTAGCGGTACTAAACAGATGTCAAAGGCTAAAGTGGGCGATAAGTTTGATGTTTTAACAGGGCTTGGCAACGGATATAACATTGATGTTAAAACCGAAAAACCTGTACTTGCAGGCGGAGGAGTAGGCACACCTCCGCTCTATATGCTCGCCAAAAAGCTTATTGCTAAAGGTGTAATCCCTTACATAGCATTAGGCTTTGCAGATAAAAAGAGCGTATTTTATGTAGAGGAATTCGAAAAGCTCGGATGCAAGGTGTCTGTTGCAACTGTAGACGGCAGCTTTGGTACAAAAGGCTTTGTTACCGACTGCATAAAGAATGATTTTGCCGATGCCGATTATGTTTTCACTTGCGGACCTGAGCCTATGCTCAAAGCACTTTATGACTTAGATATACCTGACGGTCAGTTCTCTTTTGAGGAGCGTATGGGTTGCGGCTTTGGTGCTTGTATGGGCTGCTTCTGTGAGACAAAATACGGATCAAAGCGTATCTGTAAGGATGGCCCCGTACTTTCAAAGGAGGAAATTATATGGTAGATTTATCTGTAAATTTAAGCGGATTAGAGCTTGATAACCCTATAATTCCCGCAAGCGGAACCTTTGGCTACGGTAGAGAGTTTGCAGAATTCTTTGATATTGGTATACTCGGCTCGTTTTCCTTTAAGGGAACTACTGCTAATGCGAGATTTGGAAACCCAACCCCTCGTATTGCTGAAACCCCGTCCGGTATGCTTAATGCGGTAGGTCTCCAAAATCCAGGTGTTGACGAGGTAATTAAAACCGAGCTTCCCAATATTAAAAAAATCTTCGGGAAGCCCGTTATTGCAAATGTAGGTGGATTTTCGGTAGAGGAATATGTAACCTGCTGCGAAAAACTCGATAAATGTGATAATGTAGGTATAATTGAAGTAAATATAAGCTGTCCTAATGTACATAACGGCGGTATGAGCTTTGGTACTACTACCGAGGGCGCCGCAGCTGTAACAAAGGCAGTAAAAGCGGTTACAAAAAAGCCCGTATATATGAAATTATCACCTAATGTTACAGATATTACCGAGATTGCTAAGGCCTGTGAGGCAGAGGGTGCTGACGGTATAAGCCTTATAAATACGCTTCTCGGTATGCGTATAGATTTAAAGAAAAGAGCACCTATTATAAAGAATGTAACAGGCGGTCTTTCCGGCCCTGCAATTTTCCCTGTAGCGCTTCAGATGGTTTATAGGGTGTATAAAGCAGTATCTATACCGCTTATTGGTATGGGCGGCGTATCTACTGCCGAAGATGTAATCGAAATGATGATGGCAGGAGCTACTGCTGTTCAAGTAGGTGCGGCAAACCTTAAAAATCCTCTTGCATCTAAGGAAATTATTGATAATCTTCCCGAAGTTTGCGAGAAATTGAATATTCAAAGTTTAAAAGATATCATAGGAGGAGCACATTAAAATGGATTTAAAAAAGGATGTAATTATTGCTTGCGATTTTCCTTCAAAAGAGGAGACCTTAAAGTTTTTAGACCTTTTTGAAGGCAGAAAGCCCTTTGTAAAAATCGGTATGGAATTGTTCTATGCTTGCGGTCCCGAAATTGTAAGAGAAATAAAGGCAAGGGGACATAAAATATTCCTCGACCTAAAGCTTCACGATATACCGAATACCGTAAAGCGTGCATTTTCTGTGCTATCTTCCCTTGATGTAGATATGGTAAATCTTCATGCAGCAGGCGGTTCTTCAATGATGAAGGGTGCTATTGAGGGACTTACCCGTGCAGACGGTACAAGACCTCTGCTTATCGCTGTTACACAGCTTACCTCTACAGACGATGAAATGCTTAAAAATGAACTTTTAATTGATACGCCTATGGATAAAACTGTTATGCACTATGCTAAAAATGCGGCAGATTCAGGTCTTGACGGCGTTGTTTGCTCACCGCTTGAAGCTTTAAAGGTTAAGGAATACTGCGGTGATAAGTTTATGACAGTAACACCCGGTATCCGCTTTGCGGACGGTGATGTAGGTGACCAGAAGCGTATTATGACACCTGAAAAGGCAAAAAATGCGGGTTGCGACTTCATAGTTGTAGGCAGACCTATCACTCAGGCTGCAGACCCCGTTGCAGCATATAACCGCTGTGTTAGTGAATTTGTAGGCGAATAATTTTAAAGGAGTTAGAAAGATGGAGAGCTACAAAAGAGAGTTTATCGAATTTTTAGAGGGCGCAGGCGTTCTTAAATTCGGTGATTTCACAGCAAAGTCAGGCAGAAAAATTCCTTATTTTATAAATGCCGGCGATATTAAAACAGGCGAGCAGATTTGTAAGCTCGGTGAGTTTTATGCTAAAGCTTATTTTGAAAAGGTTGGCAATAAGAAAACTGTACTTTACGGACCGGCTTATAAAGGTATCCCGATAGCAGTATCAGTTGCAGTAGCCCTCGCTAAAAACGGACTTGATGTTCCTTTCTTCTTCAATAGAAAAGAGGAAAAAGACCACGGCGAAGGCGGTGTTTTCGTAGGATATAAGCCTCAGGAAAACGAAGAAATCGTAATCGTTGAAGATGTTATTACTGCAGGTACCGCTATTAGAGAGAGTATGTCAATTTTATCCTCTCTAAAAGGCACAAAGGTTGCCGCAACCTTTGTTATGGTTGACCGTAAGGAAAAGGGACAAACAGAAAAATCTGCAATGGCAGAGGTTGGCGAAGAATTCGGCTTCCCTGTATATTCTGTAGTTGATGTTTACGATATTATTGAGTATCTCGAAGAGGATGAAAAGAACTTTGAGAATGTTGAGCGCATAAAGAAATACCTTGAAATTAACGGTGCAAAGGAATAATATGATGAGACATTTATTTGATATTGTAGATTTATCGGTAGAGGAAATTGATGAGCTTATCAGTGTCGCTAACGATATAATAAAAAATCCCGATAAATATGCAAATGCCTGCAATCGTAAGAAATTAGCAACCTTATTTTTTGAGCCGAGTACCCGCACACGCCTTTCTTTTGAGGCTGCAATGCTTGAACTCGGAGGCAGTATTTTAGGATTTTCCTCTGCAAATTCAAGTTCTTCGGCAAAAGGGGAAAGCGTTACCGATACGATAAGAACGGTTAGCTGCTATGCAGATATTATCGCGATGCGCCATCCAAAAGAGGGTGCTCCTGTTGCTGCGGCGCGTAGAAGTCTTGTGCCGATTATCAATGCGGGTGACGGCGGTCATAATCATCCCACACAAACCCTTGCGGATTTGCTTACAATAAATCGTGAAAAGGGAAGATTTACAAATTTAACCGTGGGCTTCTGCGGTGACCTTAAATTCGGCAGAACGGTACATTCACTTGTAAATGCTCTGTCCAGATATGAAGATATAAAGTTTGTTTTTGTATCACCCGACGAGCTTAAAATCCCCAAATACATCAAAGAGGGCGTTTTAGCTAAGAATAATATTCCCTATGTTGAAGAAAACCGTCTTGAAGGCGTAATTCCGAACCTTGATATCCTTTATATGACAAGGGTACAAAGAGAGCGCTTCTTTAATGAAGCTGATTATATAAGACTTCGTGACTGCTATATCCTTGATAACGAAAAGTTAAAACTTGGTAGGGAAGATTTGTCTGTTATGCATCCGCTGCCGCGTGTAAACGAAATTGCAGTTGAGGTTGATGATGACCCTAGAGCCTGCTATTTCAAACAGGTTGAAAACGGCAAATATATCCGTATGGCACTTATTCTTAAACTGTTAGGAGTGACATTATGAATATAGATAGCATAAATAACGGTATTGTAATTGACCATATTACCGCGGGTAAAGCTATGAAGATTTATGAATCGCTCTCCCTTTCAAAGCTTAATTGTCCTGTTGCGATGATTATGAATGTTAAAAGTGAGCGTATGGGTAAAAAGGATATCATAAAGGTTGATGCGCCGATTGATATAAACCTCGATGTCCTAGGCTATATTGATAGCGGAATTACGGTTAATATAATTAAAAACGGAGTTCTAACCGATAAGCATACCTTATCTTTACCTGAAAAAATTGTAGGTATTATTAAGTGTAAAAACCCTCGCTGTATCACTTCATGTGAGCAAGGTCTTGAGCACGAATTTGTACTTGCTGATAAGGAAAATCAGGTTTATCGCTGTGCTTATTGCGAGAGCGCATATAACCCAAATAAGTAAATTTATTGCCGCAAGGAGACACCTTGCGGCGTTTTTTATCTAAAAAGAAAAAATATTGTTAAATTTTTAATTTTTGTTATTTACAAAAGGATATAAAAGTGGTATTATATATAGCGTATGGGACAATAAAAATCTTTCTTAGGTTTTATTAGTCTTAAATTTTAGAAGGAGGAATTTTCAATGGCCAGAAAATTCAAGACGATGGACGGTAATAACGCTGCGGCTTATGTGTCTTATGCGTTTACTGAAGTGGCAGGTATTTATCCTATCACACCGTCAAGCCCGATGGCTGACTATGTTGATCAGTGGTCTGCTCAGGGTGTAAAAAATATTTTTGGAACAACCGTTAAGGTTTCCGAGATGCAGTCCGAAGCAGGTGCTGCAGGTACAGTTCATGGTTCACTTAATGCAGGTGCACTTACCACCACTTACACCGCTTCTCAGGGTCTTCTTTTGATGATACCCAACATGTACAAAATAGCAGGTGAATTATTACCTTGCGTTTTCCATGTTTCTGCTCGTTGTGTAGCTTCTCATGCCCTCAACATTTTCGGTGACCATTCTGACGTTTATGCTTGCCGTCAGACAGGTTTCGCAATGCTTGCCGAAACCAACCCTCAGGAAGTTATGGACCTTGCTGCCGTTGCTCACTTAGCAACCATTAAGTCCCGTGTTCCTTTCATTAACTTCTTTGACGGTTTCCGTACTTCTCACGAAATCCAGAAAATCCAGGTTTGGGATTATGAGGATTTGAAAGAGATGTGCGATATGGATGCAGTTGCTGCTTTCCGCAACCGTGCTCTTAATCCTGAGCATCCCGTTATGCGTGGTTCTCACGAAAACGGTGATATCTTCTTCCAGCACAGAGAGTCTTGCAACAAATATTATGATGCAACTCCCGCTATTGTTGAAGAGTATATGGATAAGGTTAATGCCAAACTCGGCACCGACTATAAACTTTTCAACTACTACGGTGCACCCGATGCCGAAAAGGTTATCGTTGCTATGGGCTCTATCTGCGACGTTGCAGAAGAGGTTATCGACTATTTAACCGCCGCAGGCGAAAAGGTTGGTCTTGTTAAGGTTCGTCTTTACAGACCTTTCT
>JAQXZE010000024.1 GCA_029227055.1 Oscillospiraceae bacterium
GATTGAGTACCGTCTTGATAAGACAAACATCATCCACTGCCCCATTGGTAAGGTATCTTTCGGTCCTGAAAAGCTTCAGGAGAACTTTGATGCTCTTATGGGTGCTATCGTTAAGGCTAAGCCTGCTGCAACAAAGGGTCAGTACATTAAGTCTTGCGTAATCGCAACTACAATGGGCCCCGGCGTTAAGCTCAATGTTGCTAAGTTCGGCGCTTAATAATTATATTCAAAAAACTCGTCCTTCGGGACGAGTTTTTAATTTTTTCTGAAAATTTAATAAAATCTGAATTTCAGCCGATAATATAACCATAGTAAGCTTAAAAGGGAAAATTATATATGAAAAAGCTTTTATGGATAGCATTGTTAGGAATAGTGGTGATAGTGATAATTGCAGCCATTGCAAATACCGGAGACGGAAATGACAACAATAATAGCGGTGGCGGAAAAGAGCCTGTAACAAGCTCGGATAATAACAACGGAAATAATCTTGGTGACTATACAGTAGAGATTAAGAGCTGCCGTTTGGCTGAAGATTACGAGGGCAAGGATGTTGTTATTGTAAAATATTCCTTTACAAATAATGCTGATAAATCGGCGGCGTTTTATTTGACCTTTAAAGATAGTGTGTATCAGAATGATGTAGGTCTTAATAAGTCTTATGTGGTTGACGATTCCTATAATTATTCTGCCGATAATCAGACAAAAGAAATCAAAAAAGGCGCTACCATTGATGTAGAAGTAGCCTATGAGCTTAACGATACAAAAACTGATATTGAAGTGGAAGTATCAGAGCTTATAAGTCTTAATGATAAAAAGATTACAAAAACATTCAGTATAGAAGATTAATTAAAAGGGGCTGACGAAAAGTCAGCCCTTTTGTTATTCATCAAAGTTATCAGACAAATTCTTTTTGCCCTTTTTCCGTTGTCTTACACATTCTGTGAGCAGATATTCTATCTCACCGTTTAGAGAGCGAAAATCGTCCTTTGCGAGAATGGAAAGCTCCTCGTAAAGCTTGGCTGATACTCTAAGCGGTATTTGCTTTTTATCCTTTTCTGCCATATTAGTAAAGACTTCCTGTATTAACTATCGGTTGTGCGTCGTGATTTCCGCAGAGAACTACAAGTAGGTTTGATACCATTGCTGCTTTGCGCTCCTCGTCAAGCTCTACAAGGTTGCCTTCATTTAATCGCTCAAGTGCCATTTCTACCATTCCTACAGCACCGTCAACTATCATTTTGCGGGCGTCAATAATAGCAGATGCCTGTTGACGCTGAAGCATTACTGCTGCAATTTCGGTAGCGTAGGCAAGGTAGGTGATGCGAGCTTCGATAATCTCGATACCTGCCTCGTTTACGCGGGACTGAATTTCATCACGAATACGGGAAGCTACAACCTCGCTTGAGCCTCTGAGACTTCCTTCGTCTGCAATACCGTCACCTGTAGTGTCAACATTAGGCGCTACATCGTAAGGATAAAGGCGTACAATATTTCTTAAAGCGCTATCACACTGCAAGGACAAGAACTCTTTATAGTTATCTACATTGAATACTGCTTTTGCAGTATCTATAATGCGCCATGTAACTGCAATGCCGATTTCTACAGGGTTGCCAAGACAGTCATTTATCTTCTGACGGTTGTTGTTAAGGGTCATTATTTTAAGAGAAATCTTTTTGTTTAAAAGCTCTATTTCTGCGTTACCTGTGGCAGCAGTATTCATTATAGAGGTGACCGAAACATCACCGCTTTGGTTAAGCTTGGTTTTAGCGGCAGGGTTTACTGCGGTGCAGAAGGGATTTACAAAATAAAAGCCGTCTTCTTTGATGGTGCCCTTGTATTTACCGAAAAGGGTAAGAACTAAGGCTTCCTGCGGTTTTAGAACCTTAAGACCTAAAAGCGGTATCCAACCAATACTAAGAATTATAATTCCTACTGCTAACGGAATGCCGAAGTAACTGTAGCCCTTTGTATCCAAAATAGCGGCAAAGGCTATAAGCGCTACACCGATAACTAAGAGTAAAAGTGTTAGTATAAGTACAGGCATACCGTTTTTTCTGTTTTTAATTATTTTTTCTTGCATAAAATCAACTCCTTAAATTCAAAGACCTTTGCTTTGATATCTAAATAATATCATATTGATATTATGTTGTCAAGAATTTTCAAGAGAAAAAATTCAAAAAATGAAGTCGGGCAGCACGCATTTTTGACGCTCATTGGGTTGACATTTGATGGTAATAAGTATATAATAATCTATGTGTATTTTTAAAATTAAGGGTGTAGAAATATGAAGTGGACTTCACTAAACGATTTAAGAGAAAAATATCTTTCATTTTTTGAATCTAAGGGGCATTTAAGGCTTGATAGCTTTTCTTTAGTACCTAATAACGATAAGTCCTTGTTACTTATCAATTCGGGTATGGCGCCTATGAAGAAATACTTTACAGGTGAGGTTGTGCCTCCCCGTAATAGAGTTACAACCTGTCAGAAGTGTATCCGAACTCCTGACCTTGAGCGTGTTGGTCATACTGCCCGTCACGGCACATATTTTGAAATGCTCGGAAACTTTTCATTCGGCGATTATTTTAAGAGTGAGGCTATTCCGTGGGCTTGGGAATTCTTAACTAAAACATTAGAAATCCCTGAAAATCTTCTTTGGCCTTCGGTTTACGAGGAGGACGACGAGGCATACGCTATCTGGCGCGATGTTATAGGTGTTCCCGAAGAACATATTGTAAAGCTCGGCAAGGCAGATAACTTCTGGGAGCATGGAACAGGTCCTTGCGGTCCTTGTAGTGAGATATATTTTGACAGAGGCGAAAAGTACGGCTGCGGCTCGCCCGACTGCAAGCCCGGTTGCGACTGTGACAGATATATGGAAATTTGGAACAATGTATTTACACAGTTCAACAATATGGGTGACGGTACTTATACAGAGCTCGAACATAAAAACATTGATACAGGTATGGGTCTTGAGCGTCTTGCTTGCGTTATGCAGGATGTCGATAATATGTTTGAGGTTGATACCGTTAGAAACATTTTAAATAAGGTTTGTGAAATCTCAAATAAGGAATACGGTAAGGGTAAGAATACCGATATTTCTATCCGTGCTATTACCGACCACGCAAGAGCATCTACATTTATGATTAGTGACGGTATTATTCCGTCTAATGAGGGTAGGGGCTATGTTCTTCGCCGTCTTATAAGGAGAGCTGCCCGTCACGGTAAGCTTATCGGCATTAACCGTCCTTTCCTTACAGAGCTTTGCGATGCTGTTATAAAGGAAAACGGCTCGGCTTATACTGAGCTTGTTGAAAAGCAGGATATGATTAAAAAGGTTATTGCAAATGAGGAAGCAAACTTTGCAAAAACTATTGACCAAGGTCTTGCAATATTAAGTGATTTAATGGAAAAGGGCGGCACTATTTCGGGTGAAGATGCATTCAAGCTTTACGATACCTATGGCTTCCCGCTTGACCTTACAAAAGATATACTTGCTGAAAAGGGAATGACCTTAGACGAAGAAAAGTTCACCGAATGTATGAATAAACAGCGTGAGCTTGCCCGTTCTTCAAGAAAAGCGTCCGACGGAGAAAGCTGGAAGAGTGACGGCGTTTCCTTCGATAATGTAGAAAAAACAGAGTTTTTAGGTTATACAGAAGATACTACTGAAGCTACCGTTCTTGACATTGTATATTCAGGCGAGCATGTAGAATTTATAGAAGAGGGCGCAAAGGCGCTTATCGTTCTTGATAAAACCGTTATGTATGCAGAAAGCGGCGGTCAGGTAGGGGACGAAGGTTTTATTTCGACTGACAGTGTGAGCTTTACCGTATCTGACACAAAGAAGACTGCAGGCGGCGTATTTACTCATTTCGGTACATTGAATGAGGGTAAAATTTCTGTAGGCGATAAGGTTTCGGTTAAGTATAACCTTGAGCGCAGAGAGGCTATTCGCCGCAATCATACATCTGCCCATCTTTTACAGGCAGCCCTCCGTGCAGTGCTCGGCACCCATGTTGAGCAGGCAGGTCAGCTTGTAAACGATAGCACAGTAAGATTTGACTTTACTCATTTTTCAGCTTTAACCGCTGAAGAAATTGAGGCGGTTGAGGATTATGTTAACGATATAATTTTATCGGGCATTGAGGTTGTAAACCGCGAAATGCCGATAGAAGAGGCTAAAAAACTCGGTGCTATGGCACTTTTCGGCGAAAAATACGGCGCTACGGTTAGAGTTGTATCTGTTAGTGATAAGTCTATTGAGTTCTGCGGCGGTACACATATTGATAACACAGGCAAAATCGGTCTTTTCCGCATAACATCTGAAAGCGGTATTGCGGCAGGTGTTAGAAGAATTGAGGCAGTTACAGGCAAAAATGTAATGAAGCTTTTAGCTCACTATAAGCAGCTTGCAGTTGATACTGCTGCATCATTAAAGTCTGCTAATATTGAGGATTTACCGCAAAAGGCTACACAGGTTATGGCTCAGATTAAGGAAAATGAGCGCAAAATCGAAGCACTTGAAGATAAGCTAGCACAAGGTAAACTTGGCAACATAATGGCATCGGCAACAGATGTAAACGGCGTTAGGGTTGTTGTATCTAAGCTTTCGGGCGGTGCTGATGAGCTTCGCAAGATGGTGGATACCGTAAAGGCAGAAAACGGCGACGCAGTTGCAGTATTTGTAGCAGTAAACGGTGATAAGGTTACATTCTGTGCAGGTTGCGGCAAGGATGCTGTACAAAAGGGTGCCCATGCGGGAAATCTCGTACGCGAGGTTGCAAAAATTGCCGGTGGTAACGGCGGCGGTAAGCCAGATAGCGCTATGGCAGGCGGCAAGGATGCTTCAAAGGTAGAGGAAGCGCTTAATACGGTTATTGATATTGTTAAATCTCAAGTTAAATAAAAGCAAAGGGTGATTTTAATGAAGGATTGTCTTTTTTGCAAGATAGTAGCAGGCGAAATACCCTCTACTAAGGTTTATGAGGATGAAAAGGTTTATGCTTTTTTGGATATTGACCCTAAAGCGCCTTTCCACGCCATCGTAATTCCTAAAGAGCATATAACATCAGCGGCAGAAATCAGTTCTGATAACAGTTCTCTTATAGCTGCAGTTTTTGAGGCTATTGCAAAAATTGCTAAAAATGAAAATTTGGAAAAGGGATTTCGCGTAGTTAATAACTGTGGTGAAGAGGGCGGTCAAACAGTAGGTCATATACATTTCCACTTGCTTGCTCGCAGAAATCTCGGTTGGCCTCCCGGCTGATAAAATTTAGATTTAAAGGAGATTTGCTATATGTCTAAGTATTATACTATGAAAATTGCGGGTTATGAGCGCAAATTAGAAAAATTCCCCGTAAGTGATAAATTAGATATTGCCGCTTTTATAATTTTCGGTGATGTCGAGCTGACAATTGCGGGTTGTGAGGCACTTCTCAAAAAGGTGCCCGAATTCGATGTTATTATAACCCCTGAGGCAAAGAGCATACCGATAGCTTACGAAATGGCAAGGCAGTCGGGCAAGCCCTATGTAATTGCCCGTAAGGGTGTAAAGGTTTATATGAGAAATCCGCTTGAAGTTAGCGTTAACTCAATAACTACCAAGAACACTCAAAAGCTGTATCTCGGAGAAAGCGAAGTTAGTATGCTAAAGGGCAAAAAGGTACTTGTTGTTGACGATGTTATCAGTACCGGCGAGTCCTTGGCGGCGGCAAGAAAGCTTGTAAAGGATGCAGGCGGTATAGAAGTGGCTGCTTGTGCCTTTTTGGCAGAAGGAGATGCTGCTGAGCGCGACGATATAATTTTCCTTGAAAAGCTACCTTTATTCTTTAAATAATATGTATAATAAAACGGCTGATACACTAAAATGCAGGTGTATCAGCCGCCTCATTGTAAATTAATATTTTATTAATAAAATTACTCTTGACATTTGGTGTTTAGATACTTATAATGTTAGATAGCTAACAATTGAAGAGGGTGCGATATGAAGGAAAAACAGGTCGGTTTTCAGATAAAGACAGTCGGCAATTTAATTCGCAGAAATATCGATAAATCAAAAACTTTTAAGGAACAAAAGCGGTTTGGCGGTGCTCACGGTTGGGCGATAGGGTATCTTTATGATAATAGGCATAGAGATGTTTTTCAGCGTGATTTTGAGTCTGATTTTTCAATCAGGCGCTCAACCGTTACCAATATGCTTAACAATATGGAAAAAAACGGACTTATAGTGCGCGAAAGTGTTGAAAGCGATGCAAGACTAAAAAAAATAGTTCTAACCGAAAAATCGCTTAAAATTCATAGCGAAATTACTGCCGAGATAAATTCTCTCGAAGCTAAAATGCAAAGAGGTATAAATAAAAGTGAAATTGATATATTTTTTAAGGTAATAGGAAAAATCAGGCAAAATTTGGAGGAAAACGATGATTAAAAAATTAGCCCAAAGTATCAGGGAATATAAGAAGAGCTCAATACTATCTCCCGTTTTTATAACCCTTGAGGTAATACTTGAGTGTATAATCCCTTTTTTAACAGCAAAAATGATAAATGTTCTTGAAAACAGTAAGGGAATAGAGGATTTAAAACCGCTTTTAGCATACGGCGGTTTGCTTATAGTCTGCGCATTTGCTTCGCTTACCTGCGGTGTTTTGGCAGGCAATCACTGTGCAACAGCGGGTGCAGGCTTTGCTAAAAACCTGCGGCACGACCTTTATTACAAGGTGCAAGAGTTTTCCTTTACAAATATAGATAGCTTCTCTTCTTCAAGCCTTGTAACCCGTCTTACTACCGATATAACCAATGTTCAGATGGCTTATATGATGATTGTAAGAATAGTTATAAGAGCACCTTTAATGATGGTGTTTGCAACTACTATGGCGTTTACTATGTGTCCGAGACTTTCTACAATTTTTGTAGCCCTGATACCAATTTTGGCTTTCGGTCTTTTTCTCATTGTAAGAAATGCTATGCCTCTTTTCAGAAGCGTTTTCAAAAAGTATGATAATCTTAACAATTCCGTACAGGAAAATGTAAGAGGTATGAGGGTTGTTAAGGCTTTTGTAAGAGAAAATTTTGAAACCGAAAAATTTTCAAAAGCGTCTGACGATGTTGCTATGGACTTTACTAAAGCTGAAAAAATCGTTGTATTAAACGGGCCTTTAATGCAGCTTATGATGAACGCATCATATATTTTAATTGCATATTTTGGTGCAAAGCTTATAGTTGGCGGAAATGCAGGTATGCAGGTAGGTCAGCTTTCAACTCTTATAACCTACGGCGTACAAATACTATCAAGCCTTATGATGCTTTCTATGATTTTTGTAATGCTCACAATGGCTCATACCTCGGCTCAGCGTATCACCGAGGTACTGAACGAGGAAAGTACGGTTAAAAACCCCGAAAACGCTATTACAAGTGTTGAAAACGGCGATATTGAATTTAATTCGGTTAGCTTTAAGTATCACGAAAATGCCGAGAAAAAAGCCCTTAGCAATATAAATTTAACTATTAAATCAGGTGAGACGGTAGGCGTTTTGGGCGGTACGGGCAGCAGTAAAACTTCTTTGGTTCAGCTAATTCCCCGTCTTTATGATGCTACTGAGGGTGAAGTTAAGGTTGCAGGCATTAATGTTAAGGAATACGACCTCACAGCCCTTCGAGATGCGGTTTCCTTTGTGCTTCAAAAGAATGAGCTTTTCTCAGGCACTATAAAGGATAATCTTCGTTGGGGCGATAAAAACGCTAGTGACGAAGAGCTTGTTCACGCTTGCAAGCTTGCCCAAGCGGATGAGTTTATAAAAACCTTCCCTGATGGATATGATACCTATATTGAACAGGGCGGTACCAATGTGTCGGGCGGACAAAAGCAACGTTTATGTATTGCAAGAGCGCTTCTCAAAAAACCGAAGATTTTAGTGCTTGACGACTCTACAAGTGCAGTCGATACAAAAACCGATGCCCTTATCAGAAAGGCATTCGCTGAGGAAATTCCCGATACTACAAAGATTATAATAGCTCAGCGTGTATCCTCTGTTCA
>JAQXZE010000025.1 GCA_029227055.1 Oscillospiraceae bacterium
TGAAATGTTTTGCTTATCGGTAACGGGACGCATTACAGAGCCTACGGTTAAGCAGTTAAAATAGTCATCAACAAATACTAAAACGCCTAAAAGAATAGTTGCAAGCTGGGTGCCCAAACGGCTCTTAATATGGGTTGATGCCCATTTACCGAATGCTGCGGAACCGCCCGCTTTATTCATCATTGCAACCATTGCGCCGAGCATTACAAGGAATATAAGAATACCTACATTGTAGGAATCTGCAAGGCTTCCTACAAAGCCGTCTGAAAATACATGTACAACTGTTCCTTCAAAGTTGAAGTTTGAATATAAAAGACCGCCTACAAGTATTCCCACAAAGAGTGAGGAATAAACCTCTTTTGTGATAAGAGCCAAAAGAATTGCTATGATGGGCGGTACAATCGACCAAAAACTTGCATAGGTCTTAACACTGCCTCTTACAGTTTTAAGAGCTACATCATAGTTTTCCTTGAAGTTTTCATCGGCATTAAGGTTATCTGCGTAATTATCAAGATAAGCCTGCGCGCCTTCTGAATCGGCCAAATCGTATTCTGTTTCTTCACCGTCTACCGTAACGGTAACTGTTGTACCTGTAGTAACGGTTTCGGTGTTCTCAGGGGCAGCAGTAACAGTAAGAGCCGCAAATGTTAAAACAAATGCTGCAATTGCACAAACTGCTATAAAGGATATCCATTTTTTTGCTTTGCTAACCTGCATTTTTATCTCTCCTTTAAAGTACTAAAGTGAAAACGCTATAGTTGCACGTTTAAACGCACAAACACTTTAATTTATGTTATCATAAAAGAGCATATTTTGTCAATCCTTTTTGGAAAGCACTCCCACAAAAAGCGACAAAAAAATAGGGCTGACTCAAATTCTCGAGTCAGCCGTTTTTCTATTAGTCGTTTACATAAGGAAGCAATGCTGCCTGTCGTGCACGCTTAATAGCAGTTGTAAGCTCACGCTGGTGAGCTGCACAAGTACCTGTTGCACGGCGGGGTAAAATCTTAGCGCGTTCGGAAATAAATTTGCGAAGACGTGCTACATCTTTATAATCGATTGCTTCTACATGGTCAGCACAGAAGTGGCAAACTTTCTTGCGGGGCTTTCTGCGAGCCGGTCTTTCAAGCTTTTCCTTATCCATTTAAAAGCTCCTCCTTTAATTTAATAATGAAGGAATCATTAGAAGGGTAGGTCGTCATCAGAGCCGCCGATTTCAGTGAAATCGTTTTCTTCAATATTGCTGAAGGATGCGGGCTGATCTACTCCCATAGGTGCTGCGGCACCGTCCCTTTTAGATTCAACAAACTGGACATTATTTGCAACAACCTCAAATGCTGTGCGGTTGTTACCGTTTTTATCGACATATCTACGGGTCTGAATAGAACCCTCAATGCCAATCATACTGCCCTTTTTAAAATACTTTGAAACAAATTCAGCAGTCTGACGCCAAGCAACAATGTTGATGAAATCAGCCTGTGTGTCTTCACCCGCACGATAACGGCGGCTGACTGCAATGGAGAACGATGTCACCGAAATGCCGTTGGGAGTTGTTTTAAGCTCCGGGTCAGCAGTAAGGCGACCTGTAAGAACAACAAGATTAAACATAAATTTAAACCTCCATTACTTTTTGATTACCATTACGCGAAGAACGCCGTCAGTAATCTTTGCGATACGCTCAAGCTCTGCAGGGAATGTGGGTTCACTTTCAAATGTAGTGAATACATAATAACCCTCAGCCTCATCGTTGATTAAGTAAGCAAGACGACGCTTACCCCACTCATCAACATTTTCAACCGTACCGTTTTTGGCAATTAATTCATTGAATTTTTCCTTAAGAGCGTTAACTGCTTCTTCGCCACCGGCTACGGAAAAAATCATAAGAGCCTCATACTTATTGGTCATTTAGTTGCACCTCCTTCTGGACTATTGGCTTCAAATTATTGAAGCAAGGAGCTAAAATCGAGATTTCCCCGATTAGCACACAACATTATATCAGTATTTAGGGATAAAGTCAACCTTTTTTCTTCAAATATTTATCTATTGATTTTTTAAATTGACTTATTTATAATAATATCGTAATATATTTATTACATTATGTTTTTGTAAAGAGGGTGTTTTTATTTTACTCGCTATTGATATAGGCAACACCAACATTACTTTAGGCGGTTACAGAGAGGATATACTTGCCTTCACCGCAAGGCTCGCTACCGACCCTAAAATGACGGCAGACCAATACGCCGTTACAATAAAAAATGTTCTATCCCTTTACACAGAGGACGCTAAGGACATCGAGGACTGTATTATTTCCTCTGTTGTGCCGTCGGTCGGTGCTTCGGTTTCAAATGCAGTTTCAAAGCTATGTGAAATTGTACCGCTTATGATTGGTCCCGGTGTTAAAACAGGTCTTAATATTAAGATTGATAACCCCGCTCAGCTCGGTGCGGATTTAGTTGCGGGCGCAGTAGGTGCTCTTTCTAAATATACCCTTCCCTGTATCGTTATCGATATGGGAACCGCTACTACAATAAGCGTTATAGATAAAAACGGCTCATTTTTAGGCGGCGTTATTGCGGCAGGCGTAAATCTAACCCTTAAAGCTCTTGCCGAAAACACCGCTCAGCTTACTTCAATTCACATTGAAGCACCGCGCTCGGTTATTGGCTCTAATACTGTTGACTGTATGAAGTCAGGTCTTGTATACGGCACTGCTGCTATGCTTGACGGTCTTTTAGAGCGTATTGAGGACGAGCTTTCCTATCCTGCCGCAGTTGTTGCAACGGGCGGTCTTGCAAAGGAAATTATTCCACATTGCAACCACACAATAGTTTACGACGAAAATCTATTACTTGAAGGTCTTCGTGAAATTTATTATAAAAACAATTAATTTGGCATTTCCCGATAATTAAAAAATCGGTTTGCAAATATATTATGAACTGTACCATAGCCAAAGCATTCAAACTTAAATCAGATTTTGAAACAAGTATTTTTCGCTGTTGCCTTGTTTAAATACTCGTGAATCCGTCAGGATTCACTGCGTTTTTGCCTCGCACAACAAAAAATCCTTCATTTGCAAAATTCTGCGACCTTAAAGGTGCGTTTTTTTGTATAGATTTTGGTGAAGCGAAACCCATAAGGCCGACGCCTATGGGTGACAATGAGCCGAAAGCTACCTAAAAACCGCCCTTTAAGGCTGATTCAAGTTTAAATGCTTTGGCAGAAGGACAGTATCGGAGGTATTTTTATGTCAAACTTATTATCAAGAAAAGAGCAGATTAAAAAGCTCACAGTCGGCGCCGTACTTATGGCGATTGTAATTGTTTTACAGTTGCTAGGCTCATTTATCCGTTTTGGCCCCTTTTCAGTTTCTTTGGTTTTAATACCAATTGTAATAGGGGCAGCTATTTGCGATGCTAAGGTTTCCACTATTTTAGGATTTACTTTCGGTGTAGCTGTTTTACTCAGCGGAGATGCCGCGGCATTTATGCAGTTCGATGTTTTCGGAACGGTAGTCACCGTTTTGCTCAAAGGCACACTTGCAGGTCTTGCGGCAGGTCTTGTATACAAAGCTCTCGAAAAGGTAAACATCTACTGCGCTATTGTTGTATCGGCACTTGTCTGCCCTATCGTTAACAGCGGTGTTTTTGTCCTCGGCTGTGTTGTTTTCTTCTTTGAAGATTTAGCCGCTTGGGCACCCGCAGGTCAAGGCACCTTCAAATATATAATACTAGGTCTTGTAGGCGCAAACTTTATATTCGAAGTGCTTTCAAATATGATGCTAAGCCCTGTTGTTGTCAAGGTGTTCAATGTGCTTAAAAAGGAACTTTCAAACAACTAAGGCAAATATAAATTTTAAAGAAAGGGAGTGAGGCTAATGTCTTATTTTTTAAACCCTAAAAATTTATCTTCTGTTTTTACTGTGCCTTGCTCTGTTTCGGACAAGTATTTAAAGCTTGCAACTGAAACTCAGTTAAAGGTTTTAATATGCTTTTTAAGAAATATATCTTCTGATATCGATACTAAAGGTATATCAGAATTGCTTTCTTTGCCTGAGTCTGAGGTTTTAGACGCGCTCGGTTACTGGGCAAGTGTCGGCATCTTAATGAACCCCGAACAAACCTCTGCTGGTAATGATAAGTCCCAAAAAACTGCGGTTGTAAGAGCCGAAAAGCCAAACCGCACCGATGTTGCAAAGCGCGGTCTTGAAGACAAAAAAATTATGTTTATGCTAAGGGAAGCGCAGTTAAAGTTCGGAAGAAACTTAAAATCAAACGAATCGGCTACTCTTGTATGGCTTTATGACGATATGGGTATGGATGTATCTGTAATCCTTATGGCTATACAGTATGCTTTTAGCGAGTCTAAGGGTAATATCCGTTTTATCGAAAAAACTGCTATTGATTGGCTAAATTCTGGCATTGAAAATGTAGTTGACGCAGAAAACGAAATAGCCAAGGCTATACAGAAAAAAAGCGCTTGGGGTATTGTACAGTCGGTTTTCGGTATCGATAAGCGCCAACCGAGTACTAAAGAGCTTGAATTCTCTGATGTATGGGTAAACGAATGGGGCTTTAGCCGTGAGCTTTTAAGGGCGGCGTATGATACTTGCGTAGACTCAAAAACCAAGCTTTCTATGCCCTACATAAACAAAATTTTAGAACAGTGGCATAAGGACAAGGTAACAAGTGTTGATGAGTTAAAGGAAAAGCAAACTTCTAAAAAGAGCGGCAAATCAGCAAATTCTTCAGTTACCTATGATATTGATTTGTTCGAAGAAATGCTTAATTCAGACTAAGGCGGTGATAAGATATGATTAAAACGGAAGATACATATAAAAGAGCTCTCGAGCAAAAAAAGGCGGCTCTTGCCAAAAAAAATGCCGAGCGTGAATTATATCTTAACGCCATTTACGCCGCAAATCCGAGACTTTCGGAGATTGATTCAGAGCTTGCCGTTTTTGGGCCCAAGGTTGCTTTAACCGCACTATCGGGTGATAAAGAAACCCTCTCCCTTCTTGAGAAAAAGCTTTCGGAATTAAACGAAGAAAAGCAGAAGATATTAAAAGCCGCAAAGCTCCCCTCTTTTGAATGTTCCTGTAAAAAATGCTCTGACACAGGATATGTAGACGGCAAAATCTGTGACTGTATAAAGGCGGCAGCGAAGCAAATCGCTATCGATGATTTATCTAAGGATATGCCGATTTTAAGCTGCAGATTTGATAATTTCGACCTTAATTATTACCCTAACACCGAAAACGATACAGGTGTTAATCCGAGAAAAAGGATAACCGCAATATTAAAACTAGCAAAAGAATATGTTATTGATTTTTCTCCCCTTTCCTCCCCTAATCTTCTTTTTATGGGTGAATCGGGGCTCGGCAAAACCCACCTTACCCTAGCTATCGTTTCAGGTGTTATTGATAAGGGATATAATGTTGTTTACGGCTCTGCCTACAACCTTTTTTCAGTAATAGAAAACGAGCATTTTTCAGCAACCAAGGGGGACAGCTACGAGCATATGATTTCCTGTGATTTGCTTGTAATAGACGATTTGGGAACCGAATTTGTAACCTCGTTTACACAGTCTGTACTCTACGGACTTATAAATTCGAGAATTTTATCGAATAAGCCCACCATAATCAACACAAATCTTTCTATGCTTGAAATTCAAAATAAGTATTCTCCCCGTATATCTTCAAGACTTATCGGCAACTATACCGCCAAAAAGTTCTTTGGAAAAGATATAAGACAGCTAAAGGCTATTGAAGCCGGTGCTAAACAGTAAATATTAGGGCTTACCGCTTTGTGCGGTAAGCCCTATTTTTTGCATTATTTAATTGTATCTGCGATATTAAGGATAAGATCTTTTGTCTTTTCCCATCCTAAGCACGGGTCGGTGATAGACTTTCCGTAAATGCGCTCACCTATCTTCTGAGCGCCGTCCTCAATATAGCTTTCTATCATAAGGCCCTTAACTAAGCTTCTGATATCCTTATTATGATTGCAGCTATAAACAACATCCTTTGCAATTCTTATCTGTTCTAAATACTTCTTTGAAGAATTTGCGTGGTTCGTATCAACTATAACAGACGGATTTTTAAGTCCGCTTTCCTTGTATGCTTCCCATAAACGAGCAAGGTCCTCATAGTGATAATTAGAAATGTTTTTACCTGCAAAGTCAACATATCCGCGCAAAATTGCGTGGGCATAGGGGTTACCTTTACTTACAACCTCCCATCCGCGATAGAGGAAGGTGTGACTGCCCTGAGCCGCCTTAATAGAGTTCATCATAACGGTAATATCGCCGCTTGTGGGGTTCTTCATACCCACAGGCTCGTCAATACCGCTTGATACTAATCTATGCTGCTGATTTTCTACCGAGCGAGCGCCTACCGCTACATAAGCTAGCAAATCTGATAAATAACGGTGGTTTTCGGGGTATAGCATTTCGTCTGCACAAGTAAAATCGTAATCCCTTAAAGCACTCATATGAAGATGCCTGATACTAAGTATTCCGTTTAGCATATCAGGACGCTCTTCGGGATTAGGCTGATGAAGCATTCCCTTGTAGCCTTCACCTGTAGTACGGGGCTTATTAGTATATATTCGGGGAATTATAATAAGCTTATCAAAAACCTCGTCGGCAACGCCCCTTAATCTGCCTATATAATCGAGTACTGCTTCCTCGTTATCTGCAGAGCAAGGACCGATTATAAGAATAAATTTATCGCTCTCACCTCTAAAAACGGCGGCAATCTCTTCATCTCTTTGTTTTTTTACCTCAAGCATATTATCGCTTAAAGGATACTGTTCCTTAATATCCTTAGGAATAGGCAATTTGCGTACGAAATTCATATTGTTGCTCATATAAGTTTTTCTCCTTCGTTAAATGTTTTTCTTCTTGCAGAGGAAAGGCGCATCATTTCACGCATTGTTTCTCTGTCGTTGTTTTTAATGGTGTCGTAGAGTCTATCGAAGGCTTTTCGGTAGCCGTCCATTTCCGAAAGCAGCGCCTCCCTGTTTGAAAGGAAAAGCTCGCTCCACATTTCATCGTTAATATTTGCAATTCGGGTAAGTTCCCTAAAGGAGTCACCCGTATAACGAACAAGGTTAGGGTCGCCGTTAGCGCACATAAGCGATACAGCAATGCAGTGGGTAAGCTGTGATAAAAAGGCTATCATTTCATCGTGCTGACGAACGTTAAGGCTTGATATATCGGCAAACCCTAAAGTGCGGCCAAGCTCACAACAAAGGCGAATAGCATCGGGTGTATTGCGATTGGTTGGAACTACGATATAGTTTGCCTTTTTAAAGATTTCAGGGTCGGAATTTTGAACTCCGCTTGTATCCTTACCTGCCATTGGGTGAGCCGAGATAAATTCAACACCTGCGGGCAGCATATTCTGTATTTTTTCCACAACACAGCCCTTTACACCCGTAACATCGGTAACTACCGTACCCGACTTTATAAGAGAGCCGTACTGTTCTACCCATTCTATAAAAGTATGCGGATAAAGGGCAAATATTATAAGTTGTGCTTCGGATATGAGAGTCTCATCCACCTCAGTACTACCCTCTACAATAAATCCCTCTTTTACGGCATAATCTATGTCCTCTCGGTTAAGGGTTATAACCTTTACCTTAAAACCTTCGGCAGTAAGCTTTTTGGCATAGCTACCGCCTAAAAGACCTAAGCCTATTATAAGTACATTTTTAACTTCACTAATTTTCATTTTTTACCACTATTCCAAGAGTTTTTATTTTTTCAAAAAAGTCGGGATAGCTTTTAGCTACCGCTTCGGCTTCTGTTATACTACCGCCCGTTATACTGCAAAGCAGACTTAGTGCCATTACTATTCTATGGTCGTTATGACCGCAAAGAGCTTCAACGGGTGGCGTTAATATTCCTTTTTTTACAGTGACCTCATTATCGCCGACATCTACTTCTATACCGAATTTTTCAAGCTCTAAGGCCATAACTTTGGCGCGGTCACTTTCCTTTATTTTAAGCCTTTTTGTACCTGTAAAATGCGCACCGCCGAAAACAGACGCGAGCGCAAACATAACAGGTGCTAAATCGGGACAGTCTGTAAGGTCAAATTCCTTTTGACCTGTTTTCAGTCCCTTATACATATCTAAATATACTCTATCGCCCTGAAGACTATCAGGGTTTAATCCTAAGACCTCAACATTACCGTCAATCAGGTTAAAAGCATCGAGAAAAGCAGCGTTTGAATAATCGCCCTCAACTGTAACCTTGCCGCCTTTATATATTTGACCACCGCAAACAGTAAAGAGTTTTTCTCCCTCACGGGATGTTTTAATCCCCGCATCATAGAGTGCTTTTAAGGTGAGGTTAACATACGGCGCACTTTCAAAATTATCGGTAATTTCAAGGGTACTGTCCCCTTTAAGTAGCGGCAGTACAAAAAGGAGCCCTGTTATAAACTGACTTGAAATATTCCCTGCCACCTTAAATTCACCTGCAGAAAGCTTTCCGCAAACAGTAACATAGTCCTCACCCTTTATAAAGGCTATGCCGTTTTTCGCGGCTATCTCCTCGTAAATTTCAAGATTTCTTGAAAAGAGCCTTTTTGTGCCCTTAAGAGTGATTTTACTTCCCCCCAACATACAAAGCGGCAACATAAATCTTAAAGTGCTTCCGCTTTCGCGGCAATCGAGTACGCAATCCTTTGCTAAAAAAGGGTCAAGTCCGCCCAAAACAACACTGTTTTCTCTCCTTTCCACCTTAGCGCCAAGCGCTTCAAGGCAGTCAAGAGTAGCCTCAATATCGTTTGAGTATTCTATATTTGTAACTTCGCTTTTTTCTGAGAAGGCACCCGCTATAAGTACCCTATGAGCTAAGGATTTAGAGGGTGGTGCAGATATTTTGCCCTCTGCCTTCGATTTTTCGATAGTAACTATCATAAACTATTTTTCTCCACAATACAGTCAATAGCCTCCAGATATCCCTTAAAGCCGTACCCTGCTATAGTTTTAATACAAGCCGCCCTCACATAGCTTACCTGACGGAAATCCTCCCTTAAAGACACATCTGAAATATGCACCTCAACTGTAGGCAATCCTACCGCTTTTACCGCATCAAGTATAGCAACACTTGTATGTGTATACGCGGCGGGGTTTATTACTATTCCGTCAAAGCTATTATATGCCTTTTGAATTTCGGTAACTATATCGCCCTCACAGTTAGACTGATAAAGCTCTACCTCTATTTTCTTTTCAGCGGCATAGTCTTTTATCATATCACACAAATCGGCATAGGTATTCCCACCGTAAATTTCGGGTTCACGAATACCGAGCATATTTATGTTAGGACCGTTAACAACAAGAATTTTCATTTTCAAAATCTTCCTTTATCAGCTCTGCCGCCGCCTCTGCGGTGGTTTTATTTTCAATGATTTTATCTGCAGTTAAGCGATAAATATCATATCTTTCATTATACCTTTTTTTAAGGTCATCAGGGTTTGAAGAAAGGGGTCTGTCGTTGGTTGCTATCAAAGTTTCAAGCGGACGGTCGATAAAATATATTCTACCGTTTTTTGAAAGATTAAATATATTTTCTTGTCTTAAAATTGCGCCTCCGCCGGTTGAAACAACTGTGTTTTGAAGAGTAGACACTTCGGCTATAACGGCGGCTTCTATATCTCTAAAGCCGCTCTCGCCTAAAAGTGAAAAAATATCCGAAATCGGCTTTCCCTCACGCTTTACTATTTCCTCATCGGTATCAACAAACTGCATTTTGAGTTCTTTTGCCAAAAGTCCGCCTATAGTCGTTTTACCGCTTGATGGCATACCTGTAAGCACTATATTTCGCTTTTCGGCGAGAATTTCACTGTAAATTTGCTCGATTACCGATTTCTCGATTTTTTTACCAAGAAAGTGCTCTGCCGCAAAAATCGCCTGAGCTACAAGCATATAAAGTCCGCCTACGGCATTTATTCCCTGAGCTTTTGCCTTTACTACAAGGCTTGAACAAAGCGGATTATATACCGCATCTACTACACCCTCGAGCTTTTTATAATCATCGATATCTACAGCCGCACCCTTTATATTAGGATACATTCCGCAGGGGGTGGTGTTTATTATAACCTCGGCGTCATTATGATAAATTTTTGCTTCCTCATAGGTAATACAGTCCTCTGCCTTTGAGCGAGAAACTCTGTAGCATTCAGAAGCACCCATACTCTCGGCTACTGCTTTGGCGGTTTTACTTGTTCCGCCGCTACCGAGTATAAGCACCTTTTTGCCCTCTATCTTGATTTTTTGCCTTTCTATAAGGGCACCCATTCCCGCAAAATCGGTGTTATATCCGTAAAGCTTGCCGTCTTTATTAACTACAGTATTTACGGCGCCTATTTTCTTTGCGGTATCGCTTATAAAATCAAGAAAGGGAATAACTTCCTGCTTATAGGGTATAGTTACATTTATTGCTTTGAAATCCTTTTTTAGCATAAACTCTTTAAGTGTGTGCTTTGGGATTTCCAAAAGCTCATAATCATAAGAATTAAGCTTTGAATGTATATCCTTTGAAAAGCTATGGGTGAGCTTTTCGCCTATGCAACCGTACTGCATTATTCACCCAACCAATCTGTTCCGTACTTAACCGATAGCATATCAGCAAGTACAATAGCCGTAACACTATCGGCTACAACTGCGGCGCGGTGGACTATACAGGGATCGTGTCTGCCGCGAGCGGCAAGCAGAGTATCACTCATAGTGGAAATATCCACAGTTTTTTGTTCGCGACTTATAGTTGGGGTGGGTTTAATAACGGTGCCGAATACTATCGGCATACCGTTTGAAATGCCGCCCAAAATTCCCCCATTATTATTAGTAAAAGTTACAACTTTTCCGTTTTCTATCTGCATTTGGTCGTTAGCATCAGCGCCCGTAGTATTAGCAAAACCGAAGCCTAAACCGAACTGCACACCTTTGACGGCAGGAATAGAGAAAAGAGCCTTTGAAAGCTCGCCCTCTAGGGTATCAAACCAAGGCTCACCTATACCCGCAGGCATACCGTAAACTGCAGTTTCGAGTATACCGCCTACAGAGTTGCCGTCCTTTCTTGCCGCCTCTATTTTATCGGTCATAAGGGCCTTTATATCATCATTTAAAACGGCGAAATCCTTGCCCTCGAGATTTTTTAAATCCTCTACACCCTCAAAGCTTCTATCCTCAACACCCGCAATATTTTTAATATGGGTGCCGATGAAAATTCCCTTTTTATTAAGGGCAGGGATTATAAGTGCGCCTGCCGCTACAATAGCCGCAGTTATTCTACCGCTAAAGTGACCGCCGCCGCGAAAATCCTGATTGCCGCCGTACTTAACCTGTGCGGTATAGTCGGCATGAGAGGGGCGCATTTTATTCTTCATTTCCCCGTAATCAGAGGAATGAGTATCGCCGTTTTCTATCATTACGGCAATGGGGGTGCCTGTGGTTTTGCCCTCGAAAACACCGCTGAGTATCTTAAAGCTATCGGCTTCTCTGCGCGGCGTTGAAATATTACCCTTAGGGCGACGCTTTGATAACTGCTCACAAATAAATTCTTCACTCACAGGAATTCCTGCGGCAATACCGTCTATAACGGCGCCTATAGCCGCGCCGTGACTCTCACCGAAAAGCGTTACCGTTAGCACATTACCTAATGTGTTTTTCATTTTTACACCCTCTTTATCATCTGTGCAAAAGTATTAAAGTCTGATTTTTCCATATTAAAGCTACCGACCTCGGTAACCGTTATATATGAAATATTTTCCCCTGCCATCTTTTTATCGTGGCGCATAGTTTCAATTATTTCTTCGTAATCGGTATCTACTGCTGTGGGCAATCCGAGACTTTCTAAAACATTTATAAGTCTTGCTCTAACCATTTCTGAACACAAGGGCAACATACCTAGTGCTACACACTCGCCGTGATAAAGCGAGGGGGTATTGCTCTCTATTGCGTGACCTACCGTATGCCCAAAATTCAGCACCTTGCGAAGTCCCGCTTCCTGTTCGTCTGCCTCTACTACCGAGCGTTTAATTTTTAATGAACGCTCTATAACTGTATCTATATTCTTAATAGCATCGCCCTTTTCAAAAATGGCGAAAAGTTCGCTATCGTGTGTAAGCGACATCTTTACCGCCTCTGCCATACCGTTAGAAATTTGGCGTTTATCTAAAGTAGAAAGAGTATCGGCATCAATTATCACACGCTTTGGCTGATAAAAGGCACCCACAATGTTTTTATATCCGCAAAAATCTATAGCAGTTTTACCGCCTATTGAAGAATCAACCTGAGAAAGCAGTGTTGTTGGTATATTATAAAAATCAATACCGCGCATAAAGGTAGCGGCAGCAAAGCCTGCCATATCACCAACCACTCCGCCGCCTACTGCAACAACGCAGTCGGTACGAGTAAAGTTAGCCTTTATAAGAGCCGCTAAAATATCCTTATAGGTATCAAAATTTTTAGAGGCTTCACCTTTCTTGAAAACAAAAATCTCAGCTTCAAGACACTCTGCGGCTACCGAATTCGCATACTCCTTCGGTACACCGCTATCGGTAACAATAAGTACTCGTCTTTTAAGATTTAAGTACTCGCCGGCATTCTTTAATGCACCGCGCTCGAGTATTATATCATATCCGCCGTCCTTTGTTTTAACGGGTATTATCATAAATTCACACCTTTATTTCTTTTTCAAAGCTACCGAGAATTTTAAGGTTAGAACAGCATTTGCTAAGGTCTTCCATCATAGCTTTGCCCTCAACACTCAATATATCGCCCTCACCCTCGGCGTAGAAATAATAGTCCCAAACAAGAGCCTTTGTAGGACGGCTCTTGAGGGCTTTAAGATTAAAGCCGTGCTCACCGATAACCGATATCGCCTTACCGAGAGAGCCTGCCGCATTGTTTACAGTGAATAACATTATAAAATGATTATCAACAGGCGAATGCGCCTTTTGACTCCTTGAGAAAACCGCAAATCTTGTCGAGTTAGTGTTACTCTCATTAATATGGGCTTCAAGCTTTTTAAGACCGAATTTTTCTCCCGCCTCGTCACTTCCTATAGCGGCTATATCGCATCTTTTCCACTCTGCAACCTGCTTTGCGGCAACGGCGGTATTGACTGCCTCAATAGTTTTAAATCCGTGCTTTTCTATATAGGAAGCACACTGACCAAGCGCCTGAGGATGACTTATTACCTCTTTTATACTATCAAATGTAGCACCCTCAACCGCCAACAGATTTTGTACTATATCAGCTTCATATATTCCGTTTGCAAAGAGAGAACCGAAAAAGGCTAAATCCATAACCTTTCCTACATCACCGTTGAAGCTGTTTTCAATAGGAAGTAAAACACAGTCACATTCCCCGTTTACTACCGAATTATAAGCTGTATCAAAATCAGGACATCCTATACAATTAGCATCAGGGAAAATTCGCTCTGCCACAATATTTGCAAAAGCTCCCTCAACACCGCTATAGGCTACGCGCATACCGTCAAGCTCGCGATGCTGAAGTGATTTTGAAATATCTATTGTGCTACGCAGAAAATTTACATAATAGGATTTATAATCCTCATTTTTTATGAATTCGGTATTACGGTTAATGATTTGCTCCTCTCGGGCAGTATCGTCAACTTTTATACCGTGCTCTTTTTTATAGTGGGCAACCATACGAGCGGCGTCCATACGCTCCTCAAAAAGAGAAGCCATCTTTTTATCAACACCGTCAATTATTTGCCTTGCCTTTTCGAGTTCTGTCATTTATTTTACCTCGTACTCATCGTAAAGTGCCTTAAAAGCGCTAAGCGAACGCTTTATGGTATCGTATGCAACACAGTAGGAAATTCTTACATATCCTTCGGCTCCGAAGCTATCTGACGGAACGAGCAAAAGCTCATACTTCTTTGCTCTCTCACAGAAAGCGTTTGCGTCCTCTTCTAGTGATTTTACAAAGAGATAAAATGCACCTTTAGGCTCTACCGCAGTATATCCCATCTCAGTAAGGCTATCATAAAGCAAGCGGCGGTTTTTATCGTACTCTGAAATATCGGCAGTCATACCGTCGCACTCCATAGCCACCCTCTGCATAAGACTTGGCGCACAAACAAAGCCAAGACTTCTTCCCGCACCGCAAACGGCAGCAAAAATATCGCTTGCGCCCTCGCATTTAGGAGATACAAAAATATATCCTATACGCTCACCGGGAAGAGATAACGATTTACTGTAAGAATAGCAAACTATAGTATTATCGTAGTAGTTTGGGATATAGGGTACCTCTACGCCGTATGTAAGCTCACGGTAGGGCTCATCTGCGATGATATAAATGCTTTTTTTGTACTCTTTAGATTTTTCTTTTAAGAGAGCAGCTAGCGCCTCAATTTGCTCAGCAGATATCACATTACCCGTAGGATTATTGGGGGAGTTTATGATTATTGCAGCGGTCTTTTCGCTTATTGCTTTCTCTAGAGCCGACAAATCTAAATCGAAGTTATTACCTACTCCGCAAACGGCAACCGATACAGCATTAGCGTTTTCTACAAATACATCATATTCGGGGAAATAGGGTGCTAAAAGAATCACCTCGTCACCCTCATTACAAACCGCTTTTAAAGAAACGGTAAGGGAGGCTGCGGCACCGCAGGTCATATAAATATTTTGAGCTGATGCATCTGCACCGAAGCGGGACTTTATATTTTCAGCTATTTTTGTTCTAACCGCCATATCACCTGCCGCAGAGGTATAGCCGTGCAAAGCTACACTATTACCCTCTGATACTAAACTAACTATTGCATCATTTACAGCTTTAGGAGCAGGTATACTAGGATTTCCAAGACTAAAATCAAATACATTTTCTGCACCAATCTGAGCTTTTCTGCGATTAGAATATTCGAAAATTTCTCTAATAACAGAGGGCTTTTTGCCGAGACTCATCATTTTTAAATTCATAAATTTCACTCCAATAAAAAATCCGCAAACAGTTAGTACCTTTTTTGGCACAAACGGTTGCGGACTGTCTGTTACTGATTTAAGAAAAGAGCAATTATGCTACTTCTTTCTTAAAAGAGGTCAGGCAGCCCAAAGTAAAGTAATAAAAATAATAAAACTTCTTATCAAACACTTTCAGCCGCTCCCTTCTCTTAATTTACTTTATATAATACTCTTTTTAAATAGCTTTGTCAAGGACAAAACGAAAATTTATGTAATAAAAAGCATAAATTTTCGTTTGCTTTAAATTTCTAATTCCATTTTGACGTGCATAACGCCCTCTTCCAAAAATTCTTCAGAAATAGCTTTAAACCCAAACCTTTCATAAAATCCTATTGCATGGGTTTGAGAATCAAGGCAGATAGTTTTACAAGGCATATTATTCTTTATATCGGATATTGATTTTAAGATAATATCTGTACCTAAGCCTACTCCGTGTGTTTTTGATAACACCCTACCTATTCTGACTGCATTTTTGCTACTATCGGTATAAAACGCGCGTAAATAAGCTAGTATTTCGCCGTTTTGTTCGATAAAAAAATGTCTTGCTTCAAAATCCACACCGTCCATATCCTGACAGTGCATTTTCTGCTCTAATATGAAAATTTGTGAGCGCACCTTTAAAATCTCATAAAGTTCTGTCAAGCTAAGCTCGCCAAAATTTTTAGCAACAAAGTTCATTTATATCACCGTTTTAGGATTAGAAGGTAGCCTCGCCGTCATGAGCTAAAAGGGAAGCCGAAACAACACCGTCTATCCCCATAACACGTTTTACAAGCTCACTGCCGTCAGCGGTTCTGAGCTCAATAACCAAATCAAGAGATGACTGTGTCATATTTCTTGACTTAACATTTGCATGCTTTGAAAATTCTTTTGCAACACTTAGAATTTTTTCTTCAATGTCAAAAGCGTCCGCGTTAACAACCAAAAGCATAGGAGCGCGGGCTACGGGGAAATGATTTAAGAGTAAAACACCCAAAGTAACAATTATCGACAAAATTATTGCAACTTGGGCTAGTCCCGCACCGCAGATAATACCAACGCTTATAGACCAAAACAAGAACATTAAATCTAACGGGTCCTTAATAGCTGTCCTAAATCTTACAATAGATAAAGCACCAACCATACCGAGAGATAGTACTACGCTCGACTGCATTGTTAAAATAATTGCAGTTGTAATTACTGTTATCCCTGCCAAAGAGATATTAAAATTCTTTGAATAAAAGGTTTTTCTTGTAAGTACACGGTAAACCAAGAATATGTACAGTGCTATCGCACTTGCAACGGCGAGAGCTATAACCACTGTCGGTATTGTGATTTCAGAACCGGCAAAGCCCTCTAAAAAGGATTTCTTAAAAATGTCTTTAAAACTCATATCGTTCTCCTTACAGTGTGTATTTTCTGCATAAATAATACTTTGAAAATGCAGTTTGCGTTAAACTGCGAAGTTGCAAATTGCGATAAATAAAATCGGGAAGATATTCATCGTACTTTACTTCTAAAAGACTGTGCCCCAAAGGCATTATCGGTCTTTTAGGAATTTTTTCATCTAAAAAGCTATCAATGGCTTTTGATGATGCGACATTAGTATCAAGTGTTACTCGCACATTTCCGTTTTTATATACAAACGGTATTCGCTCATATTCAACAATTACTACAGGGCGAAGTTTTCGCGTTAGCATTTCGCAAGTAAATTTTTGTAAAAGCGGTGGTTGCTCGGCAATTAGCGGAACAGTTTTCCCCGCCATTAAAAATTTCGTTTGCTCTACAGTTAAGGGGCAAGAGGTTTTAAAGGTTTTGCCCCTTTCCTTTCTTTTACACTCAAGGCGTATCTGCTCTGTAGAGTGATTATAAATACGGATACGGAATTTTTCTCTAGGGTCAGTTCCGTCCTCGTTTTCTCGCATACAACGGTTATCATAGTCATCAAAATAAAGACTGCGGATGGTGTAAACACCCAAATTATCGGTATTCTTATCGGGGAACATTAAATTCTTAATGCGAACCTTAAGTAACTGAAGCTCGGCGTTACTTATTATGTATTTAAGCTCGTGACGAAATTTTTTATGGGTTACCTTTTCCATATTCCGTCACCCCCGTTCTTTGTTTGTTTTACGGCAACAAACAACAAAATTAAAAACATTACCGCAATTATGCCTATGGGTGCAAGCTTAATAATATCGTCAAGCTCAATCTTTCCCTTTTCTTCCCATTTGGCATAAACCTCGATATCCTCATATATAGGCTTCGTACTGTCAAAAGGCTCATCGGTGTCGGTATAATACCAACCGAGGAAGGTGGAAGTTTCGGTATCAGCTACCGTTGGAGTAGAGCCTACCTGTTCACCCGATTTGAGATGATAATAAAACTCATTACCCTCACTGTTTTTGAAATAAACCTGATGGTACTCCGCCTTTTCAAGCCAAACATCACTTAAAAATTTAGTATGCTCAGACAAATACTCTTTAATTTCTTTAGCGCCGTTTAGTAAATCGTCGCCCTTTATATCGGAATCCCAACGAAGCTCGTTCATTTTAGCAGACAGACCAATACTTTCTGCGTAAATATCAATATCTTTATCAATTAGCTTTTGTAATAAAGGAAGATACTCACTTTGGTAAATTTTGAGGATATGATTATAAAACGAGTCCTTTTTATACAAAAACTTAAACCACTGATTATCTTGAACCGTATCGTATTTAGGACGATTTACAACAAAGGTATTAGGATTCGATATGCTCCAATTCTTATCAAGACCGTTGCCTATCGCATGGTCATAATCCCAGACAGGCCCAGCGTACAATAAATTGTTATCTAAATAAAAATATTGGCTTGTAAGTCCTGCGTCAAGATTACCGAAAACCTCTTCAATTAAAAACTTTTTGCCCCAAGAATCTAAATCGATAAATTCTTGCCATGCTTTTCCCGTAGCCGAGTCAATTCCGTTATCGGAAATTATAGCATTTTCTGCCGACTGACAAATCTGCTCAAACTCTGCCAACAAGCCACTCGATATATTTTTAGGATAATGAAATCTTATAGCCCTTTTAGTATCGGTAGAAATATATGTATAGTTTTGAGCTTGCAATCTATCTTCCTTTTCAAATGATGCAAGGAAGCTGTTGTTACTATTAATAGCTACACGCTCAGTATGGACTTCATTTCGTTCAGAAAGCAAATAAAGTCCTACATACTCACCATTTAAATAAAGGTCCACAAACTGTGCATCGGGTGAATATTCAAATCCTGCATTCTTTGCAAAATCATAAACAATTTTGTTTCTAAGATTTGAGGGGTCTGCGGCATTTGATAAAAGAACCCATTCTGTAGCTGTGCCCAAGCAAAGTAAGTTGCCTTCTCTAGAAAGGGTTAAGCTATACGGCTTTTTATCAAAAGCCTCCCAAGTGTTATTTCCTCTACCCTTTATAGAGTTTAAATCACCCTCATATTCGGTATTACCGCTTGCTGAATAAAGTCTTATCTTGCCCGTTTCTTTATTACCTTTTTTAGAATGTATATAATCCATACTGCCTGACTGTGTATCAATATGCATAGCAGCAACATCGCCCGATTTTAAAAAGGTAATGTTTTTTTCTAAAGTATTTCCCCACTTGTTGTATGTAAGCTTATATTGTGTATCGAATTTAAAATTTTCACAAGACAAACCTTCTGTCAATTTAGCACCGTTAATACTCACTACATTATTTGTATCAAGTTTAATTTGAGTTTTTGATAGCTCAGCATAACTTGGCAAAAAGAGAAAAACATCATTTTTACCATTATAAAAACACTCTATCTGTTCTGTTTTGCCGTTATTAGAAATCAAAACGCTAAACGGAAAATCGCCTGTCGGCTCCCAAAGGAAGAAACCGATAAGTCCTGCTAAAACAAGAAAAACTGCAGTAAAAATGCATATAACTATTCTGCTTTTTCGCATGGTTTCCTCCTTCTTCTATGTTTTAACTCTTAACTATTTGTTTTTTGATTAATATGTTTTACAACTTCAACGATATTGTGCTTTAAAAGTCTAAGGCGCTTATATATCCATGGGAAACCGAAATACAGCTTAAATTCAATTTTTGACCTATTGGACAAAAGCCTTTCTTTGTTTTCCGCCAAAAAACCTATTGCTTTACAAAGCCACTCTTTATCAACCTCACTCCACAGTGAGCGGTCATATAGCTTTAGAGCTTCTAGGGCAAGATCATCAAAGGCCAGCTCTGCAATATCGGGATAAATATCCTTTATTTTGTTATATCTTTCGTATTTTGCAACAAAAATATCTACTAAAGCTTTTTCGGTAATAGTTTTTGTTATACTGTTTTTATGTTGCCTATAAAAATATAACTTTTTATTAAGAGTATATATATTGTCGGCTTTTAGAAAAAGTTTATATGTTGTAGCCAAATCCTCCCAAATTCGACCAACTGGACACCTAACATTGTCAAAAATATGGTGTTTAAAAACTTTATTTGGATAATAACTATTTATATTTCCAAGCAACAATTCGCGAATTGATTCTTCTTTGTTTAAAACCTTGTTTTCTATTTTCTCACTTAAATTAACAATTTTACCATTTTCTTTAAAAGCAATATAATCAAAAGAAACTATTTGGACATTATAGTTTGAAAAAATTTTCATTACCGTTTCGCACAAACTTAAATCCATATAATCGTCACTATCTACAAAAGCAATGTATTCACCCTTAGCTATATTTAAACCACAGTTTCGCGAATCAGACACTCCACCATTGCTTTTATGAATCACCTTTACTCGATTATCCTTTGCGGCATATTCGTCACATATCTGAGCACTTAAATCGGTAGAACCGTCATCTACAAGTATAACTTCCAGATTAGAATAAGTTTGTTTTAAAACACTGTCCACACATTGATATAAATATTTTTCCGAATTATAAACGGGGATAATAATACTAATTAGTACAGACAATGCTTTCATCTCCTTTATAAATGATTTTTATAAAACATCTTATACAGGGGTCTTAAAAGTTTGGTTAAAATAAGCAGATATAATATTTTGTCCTTAAATCTGCTTTTCCTTGAAAAGAGATAGCAAAAAATATTCTCTTTCATAATTTTTCTGTAAATTTTATAATCCGACTTTACCTTTTCGGACAAATTAGGACTTTTTTTCTCCATAGCTAGTGCTATATTATAGGCATTACTTGCCGAGAAGAACTTGAAACTTTTTTTAACAGTAAGATTTTGCTCTTTTATTTGTTTTTCTATTTTTTTTAAATTGTTATAAACAACAGATGAGTGTTGCTCATTTAAAAATGTAAGAGAAGTTGTAACACTTCCTTCTCTCTCTCGGTAATAATAAAGTGCATCACTTATTTTTACTATACCGCTTCCCCTTACAATTAATGGGATAAGAAGAGATAGTTCTTCGTTTGTTTCCCCATTTGGAAAACGAATATCATCAAAAAGCGAAGCTGCGAAAAGCTTATCACAAAGTGAAGTACTCTCTGTTAAAATCAGTTCTTTTACTGCCGCTGTTGTATCCATTTCCTTTTTTATAATTTTAGCTTTTGGTTTCTGAATTTCTCTGTTTTTTAGTATGCGATATGTATTACAGCAACAAATTTTTATGGCTTTATCAGATATCGCCTCTAACAATTTTTCGTACATATAGGCTTCAATATAGTCATCACTATCAACAAATCCTATATAATCGCCTGTGGCCATATCTAAACCTGCATTTCTCGCTGAAGAGGCTCCACCATTCTCCTTGTGGATTGCTTTTATTCTAGAATCCTTTTTTGCCCAGTCATCACACATTTTAGGCGAATTATCCGTACTGCCGTCATCAACAAGTATTATCTCAATATTTTCATAAGTCTGATTTACAATGCTTGTCACACACTCATCCAAATACTGCTCAACATTATAAACAGGAACTATTATGCTGATTAAAGGCTTATCCATTTATGTTTTCCTCACTTAGAGTGTTTTGTTTTACTAGCCCCTTCTTAAAAAGGTTCTTTGCAATATTTAAAACATAAGAAAAAGATTGCGGTTCACAGAGTGAAACCACCACGAAATACAAAGAAAGCACTACAAGTGCATACGGTACGCAGAAAGCGAAAATGCGAATATATGAATCGAGTTTTACTACAATATATCGGCTTACAAACATTATAAATATATATATTATAAAATTAATTCCCCATATTTTATAAGTACCCACAGGGCTTCTGCCGATTATTCGCTTATTTACATAAAGAATAAGATAATTCGTTCTATAAAGCGAAGAAATTATCGTTCCAAAAAACGCGCCGTATATTCCGAAAAACTGAATTAGTACAATCGAGGTTGCAATATTAATAACCGATTCAAGTATCGCGCTGTTCTGAGTCTGTTTAAAATGACCCGAAATATGTACCATAGCATCAAAGGGATATCTTCCTGCCGACAAAAGATTTATAAAAACAAATAAAAACGGCAGATATTTATCAATATAGTTTATATCGGTTACGCCCTTTGTATATAAGGATAAAAATGGCAAAACGAAGAAATTCGCAATAGTAAAAAGTGCGAAAGAAAAGGTTATTATATAAACCTCAAAGGTGCGATAAAGCTTTAAAAAAGCATTTTTATCGGTATGAAAAACATGGGCTATTTTAAATTCTAAAGATTCCTTAACTGTACGAAGAACCTTGTTTATCATATCGAACAGCAAAGCGTACATCGCATAAACGCTTACCTTTTTAAGAGTGCTGAAAATTGTAAGTAAAACTGTAGCGATATTAGAGGTTATAAGATAATTTATTTCATGAACAAAAACATGTTTGCTCTGTGAAATGGCACTTTTATCGGGGTCGGCTTTAAGGTTAATCCAAGAATAGTGCTTTTTGATATAATATGTGATATAAAGCATCTGTGCAAAGCTTGCAAGCATTGCCACAAATTGCACAAATACTACATCGTAACCCAAAGAGATAAAAACAATTTTTGCGATTTGTTTAAATGCATTAGTAAATAACTCAAGGCCTGTACGGATATAATTTTTTCCGTCTGCCCTAAGTAATATAAGATACTTTCCGTGGAAAAAGTAATTAACAACATTTCCAAAGCCGTTAAAAAGGATAACAAGAACAACCGTAATGTAAGGAATATCCGTGTTAATAACTATTGGATAAATTATAGAAAAAGCTAGAACAAGGCCTAAATATATAAAGCCTGTTTTATGATAATATTTGTTTGTTGCGGATAAAATAGCGCTTGTACTATTACGGTTATTTTGCGCAATAGACTTATATAAAGCCTGACAGGCTGCCGCCGCAATACCCGCTTCAACGATTGCAATATATGCATATATATTTGTTACTGATGATAAAAGTCCGTTAACCTCTGAACCGTAATTTGTAAGTATTAATTTTGGAACAATAATTCCAAGAAGTAATGTTACAACCTGACTTAAAATACCTACAACGAGATTGTATTTAATTTTCTTTTCAGTTTTCATATCAATCTCCTTGTAAATATTTTAAAATTCTCTATATTTTTCACAACACCCCGACAAGCTTTGACTTGTCGGGGTGTTATGATAACTTAAATTAAACTGCCATTACCCAACATTTATAGAATTTACACTGTTTCCTGTAACATTTTATAATATTTGATTATATCCAAAACATCAAATTTCTTATCTCCGTTAAAGTCTAACCTCGGTATATCAGCTTCGTCATACTTAACAGAGCCTAAGATTAAATGCTTCATATAATAGTAATCGGTAATTTCTACTTTTTCATCACCATTTA
Source organism: Oscillospiraceae bacterium (assembly GCA_029227055.1). Classification (GTDB taxonomy): domain Bacteria; phylum Bacillota; class Clostridia; order Oscillospirales; family Acutalibacteraceae; genus UBA737. The sequence continues at coordinate 22,782 of JAQXZE010000025.1, forward strand.
CATCATATCCGTAAGCTTCGATAACGGTTATATCTGTCTTGTCGCCGCAAACAGTACAGTGATGTGACTTGCTACCGTCTGTTGTATGGGTAGGCTCAACATCTACTGTCCACTCATCAGAATAGCTGTGACCGTGAGCTTCAACTAGTACATCACCGCATACTGTACATACCTGATCATCTGTGCAAGTAGCATCAGCACCCGGCTTATGACCTGTAGCAGGTACATAATCTCCTACATACATATCTCCACAATCGCATGCATAGAGTGTGTAACCTCTATCTGTACAGGTGGGTGGAGTTGTAGCAAATTTATAATTATGAGCAATAACATCTACATAATCTGCTACATAACTATCGCCACAAGCGCAAGTATAGGTTGTATAACCCTTTTCTGTACAAGTAGGTTCAGTTACCACTGCGTTATAGTTATGACCCGTAGCAGTACTTAATATTGTACCGCATACTGTACATATTTGGTCTTCTGTGCAGGTAGCATCAGGACCTTCGGTATGTGGAATTACACCAACATAATCTGCTACATAGGTATCACCGCAATGACAAGTATAGATTGTGTAACCCTGTACTGTGCATGTGGGAGGTATTACTGTTGTTTTATGGCTGTGACCTGTAGCATCTACATAATCACCTTTATATGAGTGACCGCATTCACAGGTATAGGTTGTATAACCCTTTTCTGTACAGGTAGGTGCAGTTACTGTTGTTGCCTTATATTTGTGATCAGTTACGGGATTTAACACTATGCCACACTCTGTACAAATCTGAGGATCTTTACAAGTAGCTTCAGGACCTGCTGTATGTGTAGCTGTAACCTTACCGCCGGCACCCACAGTATAATAGATACCGTCAACCTTAACAAGACCCGCATTTGATACAGTTTTACCTGTTTCGTAGTAATAAAGCTGACCGTCAATTAGAGCAATTTCACCCTTGAAAGTGACTCCATCAACAACCTTGATACCAAGCATCTTACCATCATCAGCAAATCTATATGTATCATCAGGTACAATTCCGTTACCCTTCCATACATAGAAACTGCCTGTTGCGATTTCACCGTAGTCACCTGCGAAGTAATAGTATCCGTCAACAATTACTATACCTGCCTTTTTAGCAATACCCGTATCATAGTAGTAAAGCTTTCCATCAATTTCGATAATCTCGCCCTTAACAGTAACTCCGTCAACTACTTTGACACCACGCATCTTACCGTCATCAGCAAATTTATATGTAGCTTCAGGCACGATTCCGTTACCCTTCCATACATAGAAATCGCCCGTTGCGATTTCACCGTAATCACCTGCAAAGTAATAATAACCGTCTACGATTACTATACCTGCATTTTTAGCTACACCCGTATTGTAGTAGTAAAGCTTTCCATCAATTTCAACAATCTCGCCATTAACAGTAACTCCGTCAACAACCTTGATACCAAGCATCTTACCGTCGTCAGCAAATTTATATGTAGCTTCAGGCACAATTCCGTTACCCTTCCATACATAGAAATCACCCGTTGCGATTTCACCGTAGTCACCTGCGAAATAATAGTATCCGTCTACGATTACCATACCGGCTTTGGTTCCTATACCATTTTTATAGTAATAAAGTACGCCATCTATTTCAAAGATACCATTTACATACATTCTGCCGTTTTCGTCAAAATAGTATGTCTTATCGGCAGGAAGGTCGCAATGTGTCTCCCAAACATAGTAGGACTGACCTGTTATCATTGAACCCGGAGCATCGAAGAAGTAATAATATCCGTCAACCTTATAAAGACCTCTCTTATGGTGACCGTCTACTATGTAATATACTTCGCCGTTTTCGAATTTATAAATTCCGTCAGGAATAGGTCTGCAGATACCATCGGTACCGAAATCGTACCATTTACTAATTCTTGTGTTAACAGCATCGTAATCACTTACATACTGATAACCTGTTATTCGGTAACCGCTTTCAAAATAATATCTTTCGCCATCAATAATCTCCCAACCCTCACTGTAATACGCAGGGCCGTAGTAGTAGCGAACACCACCTGCTAAAGTAACCCAAACGCCGCTTACAAGACGACCTGTAGCTTCAAAGGTGAATTCAACGCCGTCAACCTTATTTTTTCCTTCCATAGCAGCCTTGGTTGAGGGATTATAGTAATGCCATTCGCCGTTTATAGTCTGCCATCCCGATTCAAGAACACCGAGTTTAGCATAACGGTAAAGACCTATTGTCTCATCGAAGAATACGCCTGTATATTTTGTCTGACCGACATTTACACCATTAGTTCCGAAGTCATAGTAATAGCCTTCAACCGACTTTACACCGGTGTATTTAACGCCGTCTTTATAATAAGTAAATCCGCCGTCCTCGTTATACCAACCCTGTTTTAGAGCGGTAATTAAGGTGTATTCATCTTTGAACTCTTTATATACACTCTCAAAATAAGCACCGGTCTCGCTCGGAATATCAGGATTAACAAAAGGATAAAGTCCAAATTGCTCCTGATTTTCGGGCTTTTGCGCAAAGCTGTAAAGAGCATTTGCTCTAAGATAAATCTTATATCCTATACGACCTGTATGTACTGCAGCAAGCTCACTCTCGGCATTTACGGCAGCATCGCTCTTAGGAGTAAGCTTAATTCCGCTAACAATACAAAGCGGGTTTGCAATTGCGGGGTCTATTGCTTGAGTTTGATCTATCCATCTAAGTCTTAATGTTAAAGAATTTTCTTCTTCATTAAAGGTTGTAGTTTCCAACTTAAAGTATTCGTTAAGAACTGTCAACTTACTGTAATCTACATCAAAATTCTTATCAAAATAGAGTACAGGAGTAACTTCTGTAAGAACGCTCACACGCTCAGCGAGCTGTAATAGGAAGTTCCACGCAGAAGCATCCTCCATATCAGAACCGGGAAGCATATAGGTAAGATCCTCTAGCTGCTCAGGAATTGGAATCTGTGTCATATCCATTGCAAAGATATAGGAAGTTACCATATCCTTATCTTCGTCTACAATGAAATATTTGCTATTATCGTCTGTTGTAGAGTTAGAAACTGTTCTATCCCAAGCAAGCTGACGTTCACCGCCTATTGCCTGGTCAAAATCGAAGGTTGCTTCGCCCTGATTATAAAGCGTGACAGTAAATACTGCTGTGCTCTCAGGGTTTGATTTTAATGCAACTGTAATTTTTACTACCTTAATACCGGAACTCTCGTCACCAACAAAGGTTAATCCTTCAACCTTACCGGCAGAGGGATTATCAAGAGTGATAATCACATCATCGGCATTATAAAGCACCTTTTTACCGTTGTATGAGAGTATAGCCGGAATCTTTATCGTTGCGCCGTAAACAGCATCAGCTGTTTGCTTATCAAAGTGGATCTTATCGGGTGTAACGATATTTATTTTCTTAGAACCGATAATTTCATCGCCTAAGTAAAGATAGATATCAACCGGACCGTCTCTTAAAGGAGTAAATACGCCGTCCTGTGTAATAGTTGCCCACTTTTCATCAGAGACGCCCCAAGTAACACCCTCAGGCATATCTACAACATTACCTGTTGCACTAACAGCCGTAGCAGTTACTTTCATCTGAGTATTAACAGTTATAGTATTGTTTTCAACATCTAAAACTGCGTGGTCAAAAGCAGTAGAACTGGGTGCTGTAGAAACTATCATCAAGGAAGTACTTACTGAACGGGCAAAACCGTCAGAAGGTTTACTTGTAACACTAAGTTCTTCTTCGCCCTCTTCCTTTGAAACGAATGTAGTAGATCCACCGCCGTCAAGGTTAACTGCGTTTATACATCCTGCCTCAAGCATAATCTGTGCGATTTCCTGCATACTACCGCCGCAGGATACAGGCTCTTGTCTACCGTCAAGTACCATAAGTACAACCTTACCTGTTCTTGTGATACCAACAGCAGTTCGGGAAGCGCGGTCGTTGTAATAATTCTCTGTTTTAGCAACAGCTATTTTACCGTTCTTAACCAAAGTAGCGCCAAATGCAGCAATACCCTCCTGAACCTGACCTTTGTAAATTGTGTTATATTCTTCGGTAGTTCCGATTACAGCTCTACCGTCCTTAAGAATGCCAAAGAAGCCATTTGAGTTAATGCCCTTATACTCTATACCATGCATTACAAACAGACCACTCGGTTCACCTGTAGACATATTGTATCCCGCACCGTTTACACTGGCAACTACATTGTAATTAGGAATATAATGCTCACTCTCGGGGTTGCCGTACTTGTTCTGTGCGGCATTTGCCTGATCAAGAACTCGCTGCATAGCCCAACCTTTTGAGGGGTCATTGTCGTGATAGTTTGCATACACATTAACATCATCGCGGGTGATATCTGCAGTAGCAAGATAATACACCATCTGCTTATTATCAGCGGATGTAGCATACTTAATCTGGCGAGTAACACCTGGAGCTAAGTTTGATGTAGTTGTATCAAACACCTTAAAATAGGGGTTATCAACTACATCTACAAAGTCGCCTACAAGTTGGCAGATATAATCAGCAAAAGCATAACAACAAGCTTTTCTTAAATCTGCTAAATTTTCGGTTTTAAACTCTCTTGTACCCTCTAAGGTTGTTATAACCTTATTACCTGTGTATTCAGCATAAACCTTTTCGCGCAAATCTGCTCTAAGGCTTATATTGTCTAATCTGTTCTTTAAAAGATAATCTGCTCTGTATTCGAGAGTAAGGTCACCTGTGAAATACTCAGAGAAAATGTAGTAAAGCATTCCTCTTTCGTATTCAAGAGACTTTATCTGCTCCATCAAATAGAATCCGTCGAGGTCGCCTAAAATATCTGTAGGAGAGAAGCATTCCTGTTCACCGGTTAATTTACCAAGATATTTTTCTAAAATTTGATCGGTCATTTCCTCAACAGTGCCTGTAGTTCCGCCTCTGTCAGATTGGCTTATAAGGTCAACAATGTCACCTGCCCAACCTGCAACATCGGCGTGGTTTACGCTGAAATTGTTGTGGTATGTAATGTCCATTGTACCGAACATATGGCCAAAGTCTACATAGTCGCCGTTTGGTAAATAAAAGTTGTTTATGTTTTTAAGCGCACTGATGTAAATCTTTTCCTCTTCGGGAAGACCTTCATTAGCACTGTTTTCAAGCTCTGTAATAAAATTTGCAAAACCTGCATCTTCATATCCTGCCATAATTTGCCAAGAGCCTGTATTATAACGGTCAACACCTGTACGAATATACTTAATCACTAATTCTACAGGGTCCTTACCGGGATTTTGTATAGAGTACTCAACCGCACATTCTTCAAGAACAGCAAAATACATCATAAAAGTATCAAAATCCTCAATTTTTGGTACGCTAGACTTTTCTCCGTCAACTGCAAATATTTGCATCGGCATCAAAGAGAATAGCATAAGCACCGCTAACAAGATTGAAAGCATGCGCTTCATAGTGTTTTTAACCATCCGACTTCCTCCTGTTTAAAAATATTTATGCCAAAAAATTGTTAACTATATAAAGCATTAATGTCATACCCAAAGATTGTGCTTTGGGTATGACTGTCATTTTAAGTTAGATTATTCCTTGTAAAATTGTGTAGTATTTGATTAGATCCAAGATATCAAATTTCTTATCACCGTTAAAATCCAACTTCGGTAAATCTGCCTCGTCATACTTAGCAGAGCCTAAAATTAGATGCTTCGTATAATAGTAATCGTTGATTTCTGTCTCGCCGTTTCCGTTTATGTCATATCCGTAAGCTTCGATAACAGTTATGTCTGTCTTGTCGCCGCAAACGGTACAGTGATGTGACTTGCTACCGTCTGTTGTATGGGTGGGCTCAACATCTACTGTCCACTCATCAGAATAGCTGTGACCGTGAGCTTCAACTAGAACATCACCGCATACTGTACATACCTGATCTTCTGTACAAGTAGCGTCGGCACCCGGCTTATGACCTGCTGCGTCTACATAATCATCGACATAAGTATCACCGCAAGCACAAGTATAGGTTGTGTAACCCCTTTCTGTACATGTAGGATCTGTTACTACTGCATTATGGTTATGACCTGTTGCTGCATTTAATACTTCACCGCATACTGTACATACCTGATCTTCTGTACAAGTGGCCTCAGGGCCTGCTATATGCTTTTCACAATTCCACTTATTATTTGCGTAGGTATAATTATCATTACCTGTCTGTAAATAAGTTCCGTCACCATTGAGAAGTTTGGCTGGTGTAACAGGGATTTCAGTAAATCCTGTGTTCTGTACTAACTGTTTGGTTACAGAGTCTGTGGTAGAACCCATCTTAACAACACCGCTACCTGTGCTGAAAACTCTAGCGCCGCCGGCTGTTGTATAGAAATTACCCAGTGTAGCATCTAAAGTGCCGTTAACCTCGATAAAGGCGTCAACTAAATCAGCCTCAGTTCTTGTATATTTTCTAGAGGGAGAATACTGAACCGGTAGGAACTTTACATTAGACGGAGCTACATATCCGCCCCACTGTTCGCTATCATATAAGTAAATACTTTTCCCCGAATTAAGTTTTGCCGTAGCGCCTTCTTTAATCTTAATGTTAGCACCTGGTAAAACTGCTATATCCTGTGCCATTGTAACATTACTGCCCTCATTTGCAATAATACTGATATTGCTGTTTACGGGAAGGACAAAATTCTCTGAATTAAAACCTGTTCCACCAATGTTCATACTAATCGGGGAAATAGTCATATCGCCGTTAAGTTCAACAATAAGTCTGTCTGTTGCAGGGTCATAACGCTTGGTTACTGTACCTCTTGTTAGATTAAACATTGAGCCATCAGATGTGCCGTCAGAGAAGAAGCCCACAGCTGAGCTAAAGTCTGTTTTAGACATAAATATCGAAGTGTAGCAGGTTTCCTTTGCGCCCGACTCAATTGTAAGCGGAACTTCAATATTCTGAATATAATACTGAGACATTGGGAAAACCGGGCCATCCTTCATTTCTGTAGTTTGTGTACCACCGCGGAAGTCTTCAATCTGAAAGTTTTCGTAAATAGTAGCGCCGCTCTTTGCATAAACGCTGCCCTTACCGTAAATATAACCCCATGCATAAAGGGCTGCATTCGCGTTTACAGTAATGTTTGTGTTTTCCTCCATATATATGTAACTGCAAGGACCCGAGGGCGAGCCACCGCCTCGTTTGCCACCTGCAGCAGCGGCATGTTTAGCCGAAAGGCTTATAGCCCCGTCAACCGTAATGTTAGCACCGCTTGCCATTGTGAGTTTACGATAAACACGGGGCTGTGTCCATGGAACAGCTACTGCGTTAATGTAAGCCGTACCTGTATATCCGGTGTTAGCGGGTGTGGTTGTATAAAGAGTGTTAGCACTATCAAAGGGGATAAGAAGGGTTACACCCGCATCAATAGTATAATCGCCTGCCGCTAATCTACCGTTATTGGCAAGGATAATAACCTTTTTGCTAACCGTAGCCGCCATATCGGAAGCTGCATTCAGATCGGTATAAAAATATGATGATTCTGTACTATTTACTCTAAAATAAGCTTGTGAACTACTGTTTACAAACACAGCCTTTAATGTTGCTGCTCCCGAAGGAGAAAAGGTATATGTTGTACTTTCAGAAATAATCTGATTTGTAGCCTCATCAACCCATCCTAAAAATGTTGAGCCACTGTTTGGTTTAGCAACAAGTTCTGTAGATTCGACAGACTGTGTATCACCCGAAGCAACCACGTTACCGTCCATAGTTACAGAGCCTAAAGCGGCATCATAATTTACAGTTACATCGGAAGCGCCTGAAACGGTTTTTAATGCAACATTTGATAAAGTGACTGTAACCGTATTACTAGAAATAATACTACCCTTATTGGCAGTTACCGCAATAACAAGAGTGCCCTCAGCCTCTAAAACTTTGGAATATCCTCGGGCATCCGCTGTAACAGAATGTCCGTCAATACTGACAGAACCCTTTGATAAATTTGAAAGAGAATAGTCAAAAGAAAGGATAGCTTTACTGCCCGATTCATTTCGTATGGTAACAGTATTACTTCCCGCAGAAAGCCAACCTTCTGCTTTTATGGTAGCTGTCGTGCCTGAAACCGAAATCTTACTTGCCGTATCCGCAAGAGAAAGAGCGTTGTCAAGCATATACACAGTTTTTGCTGCGAAGGTATGAAGAGGGGTTACACTTACAATCAAAACAATTGCAAGAATAATAGGAAAAATTCGCTTAGTAATCTTTTTAAACATATTATTTCCTCCTAAATTTAATATATATAAATACTGCAAAAGGCGCAGTTGATGTATACAAGAAATTAAAAAATTTGCCTACATTTAATTATACTATTTTCTAAGCAAAATTACAAGTGCTAATCTTATCCAAAGCAACTCAAATTTGCTCTATATTTTTATTTATAAACGGTAATGAGAAAACAAAAAACATCATATAGGCAGCTTCTGTTCGCATTGACTGATTATAAACAATAAGTATCAACGCTACAACTGAAATTACCTTTGCTAACTGACAGTAAAGCGCTTCACCCATGCCGTTTTTAATGCGTTTTCCGGCCCATCTATAAATCAAAACAAAAAACGACAGATATGTAAGAAGTCCTATAAGGCCTGTTTCCAAAATCATAAAGGAAGTGGAAAACCAGTTATAGTGTAAATAACTGTTACTCTTAGAAAACGGGGTTATCAAAAAACTGAAAGATGATGTATCGCAGTTGCCAAGCCCTAAACCGAGCAATTTTTTAGGCCAGGAGGTTAAAAACATATTCCAGGACATAGGAACACTTGTAAGTCGGTTCATATCGCCGGCTCCTGTATAGCCCTCTGTAGAAAGAGCTGTTTCGACCATTCTGTTAATTGTAAACCAATTCGCCCAAGTAGGAAATATTTGCATAAGTATTGTAACACCTAAAATTACACCTGCAACAGACAGTATAATCAAAGAAAGCTTCTTAAAGGTAAAATCCGTAACCAACACCGCTACCGCAACAATTACAATAAACAGAAAATAGAAAAACTTTAACTCAGCCAAGGCGGAAACAATTATTGCCATTAAGCACTTTATAAAAAGAAGATAAAATTTTTCTTTATTATTAAGGTAAGATAGTATTGATTTAGCAATGATAATTGAAAAGAAAATTATTGTAAAGCCGTTACTTCCCTCTGCATTACCGAAAATACCGCCCAAACGGTCCCTCTTTATGCCGAAGCCAAAATACTGAATCAGAGACACTGCAAAATTTAAATAAAAAAGTTTATCGAATATTTTAAGATAACCGTCCAGATTTTCGAAATCTAAAAAGGATATACAAGACAAAAGAAAAATAAAAAATCTGAAATTATTTCTAAATCCCCACAAATAGTAAAGCGGTGACTTGAGATTTATTATAAACCCAACAAGCGTTATACAAAAGAATATGGCAATAAAGCCGAGTATTTTATTCGACTCCCTGTTAGCAGTCATAAACTTATTTAAAATAAGCGCGCCAAGAAGAACAATCCACGCAATATCAATAACATATTTTACAAGCGTGGGCAGTCCAATTAAATCAATCAGCAACCCGAAAAGAAAGGGCATTGCTAAAACAAAGAGGGTAATCCACTCGCCACTTGCCCTTTTTTTAATTCTTAAAACAAAATTCATATATAATCTAATCCTTTAAGTTTCTTAAAAACACAATTAAATAGCAAAGCAAAACCATCTTTTTTTTGCCGAGAAAGTACAGCAATCTTTTCTGCAAGACTTCTCCGCTAAAGCTATGTGAGTGCAAAGCATTTTGAAAAGTTGAATCCATAATAACGGCTTTCAAATTTGAATACCGAGGCTTAAAATCTCCACTTGATGCTATTATTTGTTTTAAAGCACCGATAGTAAGACCTAAAAAGGTTGAAGTAATTCCGTCATCTAAGATCTCACTGCAACCAAGGTCAATTGACAGTTCTTGCATTTTTCGATAAAAATGAAGAATTCTCTCGTATCTATCCTTCCTGTACGCTTGGGTAAGCGACTCAGGATTTGTAGTATAATGGTAAAAAACCTTATCAATTATTACCGCTTTATTTATGTATCTTAATAGTTTGAGCACTGAATAAAAATCTTCGGATATAATTTCTCGCTCAGAAACAAATCGCCAATTTAATTCTTTTATAGTTTTTGAAGAAAACATCATAAAACAAGCACTTAAAGAAAGGTTCCAATTCTCGCCCGTTTTTATGTTTTGCGAAAACACCATCGGTAACAACTGTTCAACTATTTCCTCGCCCGAAAACACAAGTTTCGGCGGAGTAGGAATTCGGCGCTCTATAATTTTGCCGTCTAGTGTAACCTTGTCGTTTCCAAAGAATACAACATCGGCGTTTTCTCTCATTATAGCAGAAAAGCACTCTTCTACAGCAGTAGCTTCAATGTAATCATCGCTATCAACAAAGCAAATATATTCGCCTGTTGAATTGTCTATACCTGTATTACGGGCAAAGCCGAGCCCTTCGTTTTCTTTATGTATTACCTTTATGCGATTATCCCTTTTTGCCCATCCATCACACTTTTCGGGACATTTATCAGGCGAACCGTCCTCCACAAGAATAATTTCCAAATCGGTATATGTTTGATTTACAACGCTTTTTATACATCTGTCAAGATGTTTTTCCACATTGTAAACGGGAATAATTACGGATACTTTTCCACTAGTCACAAAATCACCTCGTTATCGATTACATTTTAATGAGGGTCTTTATTCGCTACGCTTTCCCCTCTGCTATGAGTTTTTCATATAAATCGGTATAATACTTTTCAAGAATTATATGCGCATTTTTTATATCGTATAAAGAGTTTGAATTATCAATGGATGCACGCTCAAAGTTTTTAAAACTTAAAATTTGTTCTGCCCAACTGCCAGCCGAAGCATCTAAGCTTACAAAACTGCAATTATCTGTAAAAGCAACCTCGTTGGGTACTTTATCGGAAAACACACAGGCAAGTCCCGAAAACTGAGCCTCAATTCCAACAACAGGAATCCCCTCAAAATGTGACGGCAACACAAAAACATCCATAGCGCCGTACAATTCGTTGACATCACTGCGATTAGCTAAAAAGAGCACCTGTTCACTGATACCGAGCTCTGACACCTGTCGTTTAATAAGGTCTTCCTTTTCACCGTTTCCAACAAGCAACAATACGGCATTCTTTTCTCTTTTAAGTATTTCGGAAAAAATTTTAATTAAAAACTTATGGTTTTTCTGATAGGAAAATCTGCCTATATGACCTACAACAAATTTACCCTCAAGATTAAGCTCTCGCTTTTTAGCAATGCTTATTTCAGGATTAAAACAAAACTTCCCTGTATCTATTGCATTAGGAATAACAGAAAAATCCTTACCGCCGAATAAAAACTCTCCCGCCCGTTCCCCGCAAGCAAGACGATAATTTGCAACGCCGTTTATCTGCGCTCTGAAATACCGTTTTAAGGGATATTTAAAATCCAAATCAATGGAGGTATTGTGACTGTGGGCGATTCTCACAGGCACCCCTGCTCTTTTAGCCGTAAGTAAAGGCAAATAACTCATCGCATCAATATGCGAATGAACAATTTTATACTCAGGGTGAGATGCAAAAAACTTCTTCATATAAGAAAAATACGCAGGATAATTTTGAGGATAAAGCCTCGGTGCCCGATAAATTTTTCCACCAAGACTTTCTATTTCATCGTCATAATCGTCCCTCTGTGGACGGTGAGTTAAGAAGTCAAACTGAATCTTTGTTCTATCAATATTTCGGTAATAATTCATAAGCATAGTTTCAAGACCTGCCCTATGCATATTGTTAACACACTGTAAAACGCGAATCATTTTTCTCACCCCGGCAAATCCATATTTCATTATAATAATACAGTAAATATGCAGTTAAAATTAATTATATCACTTTAGTCTAAAAATAGCAACCTATATCGACCGATAAACTTTGACAAACATCTATCAATTTCTCCCAGGCTTTGCCTTTAAAGTTTTTCCTGTTTTTTGTGTCTTTTAGTCACAACCTCCGGCTAAGCCGGAGGCTTGAATAAGCCCTAGAAGGGCATTTTACAGGCCACACTCCTAAAGGGGCTCCGAAAGGTTCTGCCAACCGCATTACTTCTTCGGGCAACCCCTAAAGGGGTGTTTTATTTAGCCTACTTTGTCTTGCTACCCGTAAACGGGTCTATGTATTCTTGAATACTCATCTGGTCTGCCATTTCATCTTCTTGCAATTGGTTTCTTATGTATTCCGCAATTTGTTTTTTATTGCGTCCTACGGTATCTACATAGTATCCTCTTGCCCAAAAATGGCGATTTCCATATTTATACTTCAAATTTGCGTGTCTGTCAAAAATCATTAAATGCTCTTCCCTTTTAGAAATCCCATTATTTGTGCTACACTATACTTAGGCGGTATTTCTATGAGCATATGTATATGGTCGGGACACGCTTCTGCTTCTATTATCTTCACACCTTTTTGATCACATAATTTTCTCAAGATTTTTCCTATGTCTGTTTTTATCTCTTTATATATTGCTTGTCGGCGATATTTTGGTGCAAATGCGATACTGTTCTCAATCACACAGAGCTATATGAATACCGGCACGGCAAAATGCTGATGCACTTGAGATTTACCTTTGAACCATTGAACACATTAAACAGTCCCGGAGAATATATGCGGTACTATCGCCAACTGAGGGGGATGACCACAAGGCAGCTTGCTGAGAAATTAAACATTATACCGGCAACAGTTCTCGGCTATGAACAGAGGCGTTTCCAGATTCCGTACGATATTGCTGTTTTACTCGCTAAGGAATTGCGAATACCCGAGTCTCTGCTATTTGACGATTTCTGCATTTTCATAAGCGCACCATATACGGAAATATTACATACGGTCAGAAAGCGTCATGGACTTAACCAAGTTGATTTTGCTGAAAATGCCAGTAGTCCTCCGAGTATATATGCGAAATGGGAGTCGGGCAGCCGCAGACCGTCAAGAAAAATGTATCAGCAATTAAAAGCGATCTATCCCGAAATATAACATTGAGCGTGCTCACCCGAAACGGTGGGTACGCTCATTTTCTTATCCGTACATTCGATTTTTGCGTTTACTTACGGTACAATAATTGCAGAAATTGAAAGGAAAATC
>JAQXZE010000026.1 GCA_029227055.1 Oscillospiraceae bacterium
AAAAGCCTTATTATAGGGAATGCCAACTGCACTTGCCGAAAACGGAAGCAACTTTCTTTTGGAATGATCTTCGTCTGGATCGGGAATGGTAATCCACACTACTTTTGGTCGTTCTTACCCTCACTTATACTACTTTTGGTCAGTCTTTCGCATCTAAGAGCCTCGACACGCAATTTGCATTGTTGAGGCTCTATTTTTATGAACACTCGTATCATAATAAAAAAGCTATTCTGAATATTCAGAATAGCTTTTTTATTTTTGATTTTTTCTAAAGGCTAGGTAATCTTCGAGAATTATCGTTGCCGCTACAGCGTCAACAACCTCTTTTCGCTTTTTGCCGAAAGTGCCCGAATAATTTAGGGCTGTATATGCCGAAACGGTTGTGCACCTTTCGTCCCACATAACAGTTTCAAGTTTACTCACTTCTCTGAACTTATCGGCAATCTCAGTACATTCATTTGCTCTGAAGCCCTCGCTACCATCCATATTTTTAGGAATTCCAAAAACAACAAGTTCAGCTTTTAATTCTTTTGAAAAGTAAATTAATTTATCAATTAGCCTCTCGGTATTATATTCCTTTATAACAGTTTTTGGAAAAGCAAAGGTTTCGCTACTATCAGATACAGCGATACCTGTACGCGCCTTTCCTAAATCAACCGACATAATTATCATAATTATTCCCCCGAACCCGCTTTAAAAGAAGAACGAACTGAGTCATCAAGGTGTGAAACATCGTTAAAATAGATAATTGTAGGGGTGAGCGCATTATCGAATTCGATTAAAGAAACTGCGGTGTTTTCACTCCAAGGTATCTCTTTTAGACGCTCAATATCGTGGAAGAAAAGACGGCAAAGAAGCAAACGGATTACCCCGCCGTGAGTTGCCGCAACTATTGTTTTGCCCTCATTTTCGCGAGCAAGTGTCAAGGTTTCCCTCCAAATACGCTCATACCCGTCACGCATAGGCTCTCCACCTCTTGGAGCGAAATCTTGTGGGTGATTGTGCCATATATCTTCAAGCTCAGGGTTTTCTGAGAAAATCTTATTAAATTTTTGCCCTTCTACAAATCCGCCGTAAAGCTCTCGCAAATTTTCACGCTTAATTATTTCAAAATTCTTTGAGCCTACTACCGCCTCTGCTGTTTTATGGGCTCTTAAAAGTGGGCTCGAATAAACCGCATCAAAATGGATACTCTCAAAACGCTTTGTTAAGCACTTTAATTGCTTTGCGCCTTTATCACTTATATCAGTATCTAAAAGACCTTGGAAAACTCTTTTAACATTTCCCTCAGCCTCACAATGCCTTACAAAATAAATTCTAGTCATTTTTCACCTCAAAAAACTGTGATTTTCTACAGTATAACACATTTAATTATCTTGTGCAAGTTAGTAAACTTTTTTTACATTTTTTTGCTAAAAATATTCAATATTAATCTTGATATGACACAAAAAAGGGTATATAATTGATTAAAATATTTTATTTTTGTAATATGGAGGTCCAATATGATTAAGAAGTATTTAAACAGACTTTTTGTTGACGGATTATCGGGAATGGCATACGGCTTATTCTCTACCCTTATTATCGGCACCATTATTTGCCAAATTGCTTCCCTTATCGGCAATAACGCTGTTGCCCAATATTTAAATGCGATGGGCTCTGTTGCTAAAACACTTACGGGTGCCGGTATCGGTGTAGGTGTTGCTTGCAAGTTAAAGTCCTCTCCCCTTACTGCAGTTGCGGCTGCAGTTTGCGGTATGATTGGTGCCTTTCCTAATCTTGCTAATGGTGCCTTTGTAGTAGGAAAACCCGGTGAGCCTTTAGGTGCTTTTATAGCAGCTTATGTTGCTATTGAAATCGGTGCTTTGGTTTCGGGCAAAACAAAGGTAGATATAATTGTTACACCGATAAGCTGTGTTATTACGGGGGCTGCTGCGGGATATTTTGTAGGCCCCTACATATCTCTTGCGATGACCTGGCTTGGCAATCTCGTTAATGTAAATGTTGAAAAATATCCTATTTTAGGCGGTATAGCAATTTCTATACTTATGGGTGTTATATTAACTCTCCCGATTTCTTCTGCCGCTATCGGCGTTTCTATGGGTATTACAGGTCTTGCTGCGGGTGCTGCTACTGTTGGTTGTTGCTGTAATATGGTCGGCTTTGCAGTTATGAGCTACCGCGAAAACAAATTCGGCGGTCTTATTGCTCAAGGTCTTGGAACCTCTATGCTTCAGGTTCCAAATCTCGTTAGAAAACCGATTTTGTGGTTGCCGCCTGTTATATCAAGTGCTATATTAGGACCTATTTCCTCAGCCGTTTTAAAAATGGTAAGTAATCCCGTAGGCTCAGGTATGGGTTCTGCAGGTCTTGTAGGTCAGTTTATGGCGTATGACAGTATGATTGCTGCAGGAGTTTCCCCTGCAATTACCATAATTGAGATTTTAGTTATGCATTTTATTCTTCCCGGCGCTCTTACCCTTGTAATTTCAGAGGCTATGAGAAAAATGAAATTAATTAAATTTGGTGACTTAAAGTTGGAATCTGCAAATGGATAAAAAAGCAAAAACGCTATTAGCTGTCGAAAGACTTGAAAAGCTCTATCCCGAAGCTATATGTTCTCTAAATTATGAAACACCTTTTCAACTTTTGATTGCAACTCGTCTTTCTGCTCAATGCACAGACGCTAGAGTAAATATTGTAACTCCTGCTTTGTTTAGTGAGTTTCCTGACGCTATGGCCATGTCAAATGCACCTTTAGAAAGTATAGAAAACCATATCAAATCTTGCGGATTATATAAAACAAAAGCTAAAGATTTGATCGGTATCGCAAAAGCTATAGTTAATGATTACGGCGGAAATATTCCTGACAGTCTTGAAGAATTAATCAAATTACCAGGTGTTGGCAGAAAAACTGCAAATTTAGTTTGCGGAGATGTTTTCAAAAAGCCTGCCGTTGTTACTGACACACATTTTATCAGAATTTGTAACCGACTGGGTTTAGTCTCTACAAACGAACCATTAAAAGTTGAAAAGCAGATGCGAAATCTCTTACCTCCCGAAAAATCAAACGATTTTTGCCATAGAACAGTACTCTTCGGCAGAGAATACTGTATCGCAAGAAATCCAAAGTGTGAAATATGTCCCCTATTGGATTTCTGTCCTAAAAAAATTAAGAAACAGTAAAATCAGGTGATATAAATGCAAAAAAGAATTGCCGCTATACACGACATTTCCTGCTTTGGAAAATGCTCTTTGACAGTAGCTCTTCCTATCATTTCTGCTGCAGGAATTGAAACTACAGTTATCCCAACCGCTATACTTTCTACCCATACAGGCGGTTTTAAAGGATTTACTTTTTGCGATTTAACCTCTGAAATATTGCCTGTTGCTAATCATTGGAAATCTGAAGGGATTTCTGTTGATGCTGTTTATACAGGATATCTCGGTTCAAAAGAACAAATCGAAATCGTTATGAAAACGGTTGATATTATAAAAGAGAAAGACGGAATTTTGATTGTAGATCCCGCTATGGCTGATAACGGGAAGCTTTATGTCGGTTTTCCTGAAGACTTCCCTCTTGAAATGCTAAATCTATGCAAAATGGCGGACATAATAGTACCAAATATTACAGAAGCTGCTATGCTGCTCGGTATTCCTTATAAAGAGGGTCCTTACGATAAAGCTTATATTGAAGATATATTAATAAAGCTTTCGGAGGTTACAAACTCTAAGGTTGTGCTTACTGGTGTATGGTTTGAAGAGACTAAGCTCGGTGCTGCAACATACGAAAACGGCAAAATTGAGTACTGCTTTTCTGAACGAATTAACACTCTTTATCACGGCACAGGTGATGTTTTTGCTAGTGCTTTAGTATCCTCTCTTCTTAACGGCAAAGGCTTAAAGGATGCAGCACAGATTGCAGTGGATTTTACCTGCGGTTCAATAAAGAAAACACAACTACTTCGCCCTAACGATAAATATGGCGTATGCTTTGAAGCAGAAATTCCTAATTTAATCAAAGAATTGGAGTTATAATTTATGTCTGATACTTTTCTTAGAACTATCGGTCTTATTGGAGAAGAAAACTTACAAAAACTAAAAAATTTTACAGTTGCCCTATTTGGCATAGGCGGTGTTGGCTCATTTGCATTAGAGGCTCTTGTTAGAAGCGGTGTCGGCACCATTTATATCTATGATAATGACACAGTTTCCGAAAGTAACATAAACCGTCAGTTAATAGCCGATACCACAACCGTAGGCGCACTAAAAACCGAGGTTGCGGCAAAAAGAGCAAAGCTCATTAACCCTGATATCAATATAATTGAAAACTCTGTTTTTGTTAACCCCAACACCGATATACCCTTTGGAAAATTCGATTATATTATCGACGCTATTGACAATATCACTGCGAAGCTTTATTTAATCGAGAATGCAAATTCGAAAAATATACCGATTATAAGTGTTATGGGTACAGGCAATAAGCTTAATCCCTCTATGCTGAAAATATCGGACATTAAAAAAACTCATACCTGTCCGTTAGCTCGGGTAATGAGAATAGAGCTTAGGAAAAGAAATATTAATAAATTGGATGTTGTCTGGTCTGATGAACCGCCCGTATCTTCAGGTGTTTTCGATGACCCAAAGACAAGTGGCAGACCATCCCCTGCAAGTATGTGCTTTGTGCCCTCTACAGCGGGTATTTTAGCAGCTTCGTTTGTAGTAAATAAAATAATAGGATAAGATAGAAAGCTTAAAACGCCTCAAATTTTGATTTGAGGCGTTTTTAATTATTCTTCTATATATGTAAAGCGTTTATATTCTTCGCCATCACGAATAACGGTTTCATTCCACATTGAGAGCGGTCTTACCCAATACTCACCGTCTCCGTAAAGCGCTTTGTAAATTACCATTTCTTCTAGGGTTTCAGATTGCTTTCCAATAGCTATAACTTCGTATTCTTTACCCTTAAAATGTCGGTATTTACCTAATTTAACTTCCATTTGCTTCCCTTTTCATCATTTCCCATTGAAAATCACAAAGCAAGTCTATAAGCTCTGCAAACAAATGCTCCTTTGTGGGAAAATTAAAGGTAACATTTCCGGGACTCATACCAAGTTCATCACATATATTTTTTATTGTTGTATGGGAATATCCATTCTTTAAGAAACACTCTGAGGCAACCTGTATTATTTCATGCCTTGTGAGTTCCCTTTTATCAATTTTTGCCAAATTGCTTCCCCCCAAACTTCTAAAAAATGTTTTCTAATCTTTTGCTCAATACTATTTTAGTACATATACTAAATTTTGTTAATATAAAGTTTTAGTATTTTTCTAAAAAATTGAAAAAGCACCGAAATTTCGGTGCTTTTTAGTATAAATTATTTGATTTTCTCAAGAATTTCCTTTATAAAGACCTCATTATTCTTGGGCAAACTTGTAAATTTAACGAAGTTATTAGTTTTTGGATGGAGAAATCCTAATTTATAGGACCAAAGACCTAATATTTTAGCGTTATCTCTTGCGCCGTAGCGTCTATCCCCTAAAAGAGAATATCCCCTACTCGCAAACTGAACTCTAATCTGATGTGTTCTGCCTGTTTGAAGTTTAACCTTTAATATAGAAATCAAACCGTATTTTGTATCTATACAGCCACATTTCTCATAAGATAAGATTGCCTTTTTAACTCCACGCCGTTCCCTTTTTACAACATAAGATTTATTAGCTTTTGCATCTCTGAATAAAAGGTCACATAGTTCTGCTGAATTAGGACTTACATCATTATGAGCGAGTGCAATATATTCTTTTTTAAAGGTGTGTTCGGTTATTTGGCGGCTTAAAATTGCTGCTGTATGCGCATCCTTTGCAAAAACCATAACTCCACCCGTTTCCCTATCCAAACGGTGTACCGGAAAAATTTCACAGTTAAGCTCATTTGACAAAAGGAAAATCATATTGTTATTATCATTTGAATTTTGAGATATTACACCAAAAGGTTTTTCTGCAACAACTAAAAAATCATCGTCATAAATTATCTTCATAGACCTATAACAACCCCTGCGGTAGCAAAATAAATAAAGAGAGATACCGCATCAAGAATTGTAGTAACAAGAGGACTTGCCATTACTGCAGGGTCAACCTTAATACATTTTGCAATTATAGGCAAAATACAACCAACAAGCTTTGCGACAATTACGGTAAAGAAAAGAGTGATACAAATGGTAATCATTTCATAAAGCTCTTTTCCGCTATCAAAATTTTTCATCAAAAGATAGTCAATAAGATAAAGCTTTACCATATTTACAACACAAAGCACGCCGCCGCAAAAGACACCTACTCTGAGTTCCTTAAAAATAACCTTAAAAATATCTCTAAATTCGATGTCACCTAAAGAAAGGCTACGGATTATAGTAACCGACGACTGACTTCCTGAGTTACCGCCCGTTCCCATAAGCATAGGAATGTAAGCAATAAGAGCCGGCAAGACGGTAAGTTTATTTTCATAGGCAGAAATGATAGCACCTGTAAATGTTGCCGAAATCATTAGGAACAAAAGCCAAGGTATACGGGCTTTAAAGGTTTCAAATACGCCCGTTTTAAGATATGTTCGCTCACTCGGCAAAATAGCCGCCATCTTCTCGAAGTCTTCAGAAACTTCTTCCTGTAAAACGTCAATAGCGTCGTCGACTGTTACAATACCTACAAGTCGATTTTCTTTATCAACAATAGGAAGCGCCAAAAAGCCATACTTATCGAAAAGGGCTGCTACCTCTTCCTTATCTTCATGAGTATTAGCATAGATTACATTTTCTTCCATAATCTCGCCAATGGTCTTGTCAGTTTGGCTAAGCAACAAGTCCTTAACCGAAACCAATCCCAAAAGATGACGACTGGCATCTATAACATAACAAGTATATATGGTTTCTGTATCTACACCGACCTTGCGAATTCTTGCAAAGGCGGCTTCAACCGTCATATTTGTTTTTAAATCAACATACTCGGTAGTCATAATACTTCCTGCACTATCGTCCGGGTAAGCGAGTAATTGATTTATCATTTTACGGGTTTCTTTATCGGTTTGCATCAAAATGCGCTTTGCAACCGATGCCGGCATTTCGTCAATAATATCAACAGTATCGTCCATAAACAGTTCGTCAAGGACTTCCTTTAATTCCCTATCACTGAAAGCCTCAATAAGAAACTGCTGCATATCGGTATCCATTTCAACAAAAACCTCTGCAGCAAGCTCTTTCGGTAAAATTCTAAAAAGGACAGTAAGCTCCTTATGCGGAACTTCCGATAATATAATAGCAAGGTCGGTAGGATTCATCTCAGAAAAGATTTCTTTAAGTTGCCCGTATTTTTTACCTTCTATCAGTTCTAAAATTCTCTCTTCCAAAACGTCTCCCCCTTTTTGATATTTAGTATTTAAAGAAATAAAACATATAAAATATTATACCTTTATTTTTTTAAAATGTCAATTTTTAATTCACCGAAATCTGCACGTATAAAACAAAATCCCGAAGCCTGCTGCTTCGGGATTTAAAAGAAAATAACTATAAATTATATACAGCTATAAAGTACCTGTGCATTACCCTTTATTTCTACTTCAAGTCCTGCAGGTACAAATATACTATCGCCTTTTTTAGCACTGAATTGAGCGCCATCGCACTCAAGAGTTATATCACCTTCAAGCAAAAGAAGTGAAACAAAGGTGTTCTTATCGCCTATAAGCATTGTGTCCTTAAGATTAATAAGCTTTGCAGTAAACTTATCGCAAGAAGCTAAATCTCGTATAGTGTTTTTACCTTCTGTTGTGATTTCGCCAATTGGTCCGTAAGGAAGTTCGGGCTTAATGCATTTTGTAACATCCAAAGCTTTTTCTATATGAAGTTCTCGGGGTTTACCGTCAGCACCAAGTCTGCCGTAATCAGATACTCTATATGTAGTATTGGAGTTTTGCTGTACCTCGGCAATTAATATTCCTTCCCCTATTGCATGAAGAGTTCCTGCCGTTATAAAGAAAACATCACCTTTATTTACAGGTACACTATTGCAAACATCAGTTAGGGTGTTATCCTTAATGCGTCTTTCAAACTCTTTCTTTGAAATATCATCCTTAAAGCCGTAAATCAGTTCTGCTCCCTTTTTACAGTCAACGACATACCACATTTCAGTTTTTCCAAACTCACCCTCTACAGACATTGCGTAATCATCGTCAGGATGCACCTGTATTGAAAGCTTGTTCTCGGCATCGATAAGCTTTATGAGTATTGGAAAATATGAAAATTTTTCCGCGTTTTTACCTAGCGCAGATTTTCCCCATATATCTAATACTTCGGTTATTGTTTTGCCTTTATGCTCACCGTTGATAACAGTATTAGCGCCGTCTTTATGGCAAGACAGTACCCAAGCCTCAGCAGCAATTTCTTTTTCGGTTTCAAAGCAGAAGTCTGTTTTTAGTTTTGTTCCGCCCCATAAATAATCTTTAACAGGCGGTTTTAATAATAATGGATACATATTTTTCACTCTCTAAATATTATTTGTGATTAATCAATATTAATTTTTTAATATATTCCATTATACAAAAAACAGTAACATATAATCAATCTTTTTTTAGAAATTTTAACGATTTTTTAAATTTAAAAGTCTTTCTTCCTAATTATTCTTCAAATTAAACATAAAATGATATTACTCTATTTAACAAAAAATATTGATTATCGCCACTGAAATTCCGAAATAACAACTCGTATTTATAAAGATACAAAAATGGCAGACCGTTCTAATTTTGGTCTGCCATTTAAAATTTATAAAATCATTTTTGAGGATTGTTTCTGATATTGACTAAATGCGCAATTCCGGGTATGCTCTCCCCCTGCATTGAAGAAGTCGGTGACATAAGGGCACCAGTAGACATAAAGAGTACATTATTAAAATCTCCGCTTTCAAACCTATGCATAACAAAGGATGCTAAAATAGAGGCTGAGCATCCGCAACCCGAACCGCCCGAATGAACATCCTGTCCGTCTCTATCGTACATTAAAATTCCGCAGTCGCTATGCTTACAGCGTATATCTACCTTTTCGCGCTCTAAAAGTTCGTAAAAAATTTCTGTACCAATGTATCCCAAATCTCCCGTAAATATTATATCGTAATCGGCGGGTTGTGTATTTGTATCTTTTAGATAATTTATTAAAGTATCTGCAGCAGCAGGGGAAAATGTCAAGAGAACACCATAAATTTTTTACTGTTAAAAATTTCCTTTAATATTGCGGGTTTCGTGACTTCAAAAATGGGTGCGGCTATGGGTGGGTTAATGTTAAACATAGACCATATTCCGATTTGCTTAAAACTCTTTCTGAATTAATCCTCTGCAAATTCAATATAAATTGCTCCGATACCGCCGTCGATTTCAATTCTGCTCTCGCCCCAGCCGTAAACGGAGTCGTCTTTCATGCTTTCGCCCTCAAGCTTGGCTTCGCCTATTCCTTTATCAATTTCAATTTTGTAGTCCTCACGGCTTCCCAAAAGCGTTCAAGGCGAAGATTCCGCCTATAGCGATAAGCGCTATACCCCATAAAATTTTACTTAATTTTCTCATTTTTTATCAAATTCCATGTTTTTAGCTTACATCACTATTTTACAAGTTATTGGGTTTATTTATCCCAATTAAATTCATTCACACCTTTACAGCTATCAAAAGTTTCGCGTAACATATAAGACCAGTAATCTTTCTTTTTCTTTAAGCCCTCATACTTAAATATTCCCTCGTCATTTTCTACATAGGAATCATACATTTTTTGAAATACGGTTGCCCTGTCTTCTTTTTCGTTGCTTCTGCCGTATACATCGGTAAACCAAACGGGAGTTTTTCCCTTATCGTCGGGTGTATATTCCACCGAAATACCCTCGATACCGTCGCCGTATGCTTTAACTACCTGTTTAGGCATAAGTTCAGTCCAGCCTGCAATAAGTTCTGTATCTATACCGTTTTCAAGGGCGTGACCCACTTCGTGTGTAAGACTTGAAAAGAAATATTCGTCCTTTCCGCCCACCTGCATATAAATCGTATTATACCCTCCGATATATACTGATAAGCCTTCCACATTGTCTTTTATCTTATCGCAAAGGTATAAAACGAGAGGTCTTCCGAGACCAGTTTCCTTTAATAAACCTTTTGGATACAAATCAAAATAATCCCCCAGTTTCAGCATATAGCTATAGGCAGTTTCTTCGTCTGTACCCATAATTTCAAAACCTAAGTCACTCACACTAAATATATCTTCACCGTACATTACTCTGACGCCGTAATCATTTTCAAGTTGCTTTATTAGTTGTACGGTTTTTGATTCCCCGCTGTAATCGGGTAATACTTCAACTCCGTTCAATGCATCTTGGTTTAACTCTTCTGCTTTAAGATCGGATTTTTGCAAATCGGACAAATCTAAAAGCTTGTATTCCAAAACATTTTCGGTATTTTTTGTAACGATAATTGCAAAGCTTTCGGATATTTGCTTAACAGAAATTATATTGCCTTCTTGAGTGTATTCCGACACACGGGAATTGTTTATATCATAAAACATAACAACCGTTTTACCGTCTACGCTATCAACCGAAACACACCCGTAATCCCCGGCGTCAACGAGATATCCCGGTCTTTCGCCTATGTTTATCATTTTATGCTCATCACCCTTTGTTGATAAGCAGGCAAGATAGGAGCCGTTAATACCTACCGCATAATCCCCTACTGCACCGTATGTGCGTACAACATCCGAAATGCCGTAATAATGATTATTTTCGGGTTCCAATATGCCGGCACCCGCACCCAACAAGAAGAATTTACCGTTATAATATTCCGCTTTTTCAAAGGTTTTGCCCTTGTTTAATGTTGATACATTTTGGGTTTTGCTGTTAAAGATGAGTAACTCTCTTTCATAATTTTGGGCTAAAATGTACTTCCCGTCTCGGCTCAATTCTGAGAAGCTCAGCATATTATTTTCAAAAACCTTTACGGAACCGGTTTTTGAACAGTCTTTACCAAAGTAATCTACCGTATTTTTTGTTAAATCAATAACCGCAAAGCCGTTTTCCATAACAGATAGTTGAAAGTTGCCTTCACCCAAGCTCAATTTCCCTAAAACTTTATCTTGGCTTAGTGAGTAACTTACAACTTCCGCA
>JAQXZE010000027.1 GCA_029227055.1 Oscillospiraceae bacterium
AATTAAATATGCCATTTCCCTCTTTGAAAACGGTTTGGATTCCATAAAAAACGTTGCCCTGCTATCGGGATTTACCGACCCTTTATATTTTTCAACCGTCTTTAAAAACAAAACGGGCTCTTCCCCTAAAACCTATATTAAAAATCTTTTTAAAAAACAATAATAAAAATGCGGAGTGGATTTTCCACCCCGCATTTTTGCTATATGTTTATGATGTTTTGAACAAATTGAATCCAATTAAAAACTGCTAAAAAACAGTGCTCATAAGGGCTTATCACGCTTGGTGTTATTATACCTCATTCATCTATTCTTCTAACTATTCCAGTAGCCTTCATAATATATTAACTCCTCTTGTCTAAAATTTAATGAATAATGAAAAATGAATAATTAAGGTGTCGGCAAAGCCGACATTATTTATATCGTGCCGAAGGCACACCGAAATTATTCATTATTCACTATTCATTATTAATTCGCAAGGCTCCGCCTTGCGTTCCTGTTGCTTTCATATATATATATTTCTCCTTAAATTACAAATTGTGTTGTTATTATCTGTATTTTGAGGAGATTTATACTTGCAACGCATATTTAAAAGATGTATAATTATAAAAGTTTTAAAAAGGTAGGTTAATTCT
The DNA here is from genome assembly GCA_029227055.1 of Oscillospiraceae bacterium. Lineage (GTDB taxonomy): Bacteria > Bacillota > Clostridia > Oscillospirales > Acutalibacteraceae > UBA737. The sequence continues at coordinate 633 of JAQXZE010000027.1, forward strand.
AATGAAAAACAACACCTTAATTTTTGGAGACAGTTATTCAACGTTTAAAGGTTATGTTCCCCAAGGTTATGCAGTATATTACTCTGAAAATGAGCGTCCAGAAACAGACATAACAAAAGTGAATGAAACATGGTGGTATCAAGTCGTTGAAGAGAAAAACTTAAATCTTGTTTTAAACAATAGTTGGTCGGGCTCAACTATTGGATATACTGGTTATAATAATGCGGATTGTTCAAAATCATCTTCTTTTATATATAGGCTAAAGCAACTTGTTGCAACTGATTTTTTTGTTAAAAATCAAATTGACAAGGTTTTTGTTTTTGGCGGAACAAATGATAGTTGGTCAAATGCTCCCCTAGGCGAAATTAAGTATAATAATTGGGAAGACAATGAATTATATTCCGTATTACCTGCAGTATGTTACTTTCTGAATTTTTTAAAGGAAACTTTACCGAAAGCAGATGTTTACTGCCTAATTAACACCGACATCAAACCTGAAATTGCTTCTTGTATGAAAAATGCCTGTGAGAAGTACCACATAACACCTATTACTTTTAATAGTATCGACAAAAAATGTGGTCATCCTACAATTCAAGGAATGAAAAATATTAAAGATAGCGTTTTGAAAGTTATGAATAAGTAAGTAAAAAGCGAGGTGAAATTCACCTCGCTTTTACTATGTACATATTATTTTGTGCAAATTAAGTTTAATCAAAAACTGCTAAAAACCATAATTGCTACATCACCAACACCATAACAATACGGATTCCTAACTTGATTGATATAATTTATTATGCGAATAAGATATGGTTTTTTTGCTGTCGATCTTTTCGCTTTTTAAATTGTTCCCTAAACTTTATTATTTTTCTTTTTCAAAACAATAAATGTAATAGCGCCGCCTGCTACAAGCACAACTACTGCGGCAAGAATAATCCAAATAAGAGCGCCGTTTTTCTTGCCGTCTGTTTCCTTGTTATGCTCAGTTTTATCGTCGGTTTCGGCATCAGTTTTTTGAGAATCGTCTGTGTCGGTTTGGTTGCTGGAATCAGGTGTTTCGGGCGTGCTACTGTCGGGGGTTGGCTCCACCGGTGTGCTTGTGTCGTCACCTTTTTTGGGAATTGCATATTCGCAGACATCGCACTTATTATCTTTGTTCTGGTCTTTATGAGCCTCTTTGGCTACTGTGATAGTGCCACAGACGGTATCTGTGCATATCTTCCAGTGATTATTCTTGTCAGTTTTCCAGCCCGAGTCGGTATGCTTATGCTCTTTGCTAAGAGCGGTAAGTTTAACCGAAATATTGATACTGCCGTCGTCAAAACTTTCAACGGTTGCAGTTTTGCCGTTAAGCTTTGCGGATACATTTTTAGCAAATTTATATCCATCCTTTGGAGTTAATGCTATTTTAACGGTGTATTCGGTTCCGTCTTTAAAAGTCTCTGTGGTTCCGGGGCTTATGTAAGATGATGTGGACTTATACCAAGCAATTCCGTTTTTATAAATTTTGGTAGAAATTCCGTTAATTCCGTTATCACTGTAATACTCGGTTCCGTCAATTTTTGTATAATTTGGTTTTTCGCCTTCCTTAGGAGCAGTTACATAAATAGAAACAGAGGAAACCTCTTTTTTGCCGTCACCGGGAACGAGATCGGATAAAGATACCTTTGCGTGTGTCGCATCGGTTACGCTAACAGTTGCAGTAGCACCGTTTATAGCACCCTTTGTGTTGGAATCAAACTTATATCCGTCTTTGGCGGTCAGATAATAGGTCACCCTATATTTTGTTCCATCCTTAAAGGGATTGCTTACGGTGATATTTGTACCGCTACCTTGATTTGTCCAGGTAACACCGTTTGAGCAGTTAGAAACTGTACCATATTTTTCACTAACATACTGTGTTGTATCTACCTTTGCAAAGGTTGGTGTTTTCCCGATAACGGGTTTTACAACAGTAAGGTCAACCTTGCTTATAGCTTTTTTATTATCAGCAGTAGAAGTAAGAGTAGCCGCTACCACAACGCTTCCGTCCGAATCACAGTGTTCAACCGTTGCAGTCTTGCCGTTGATCGTTGCCGTCATATTTGAAGCAAATTCAAAGTTACCCTTTGGTAACAGGTTGATTTTCACGATATAGGACTTATCGCCTTCAAAGGTTGCGGTCGTACCGGGGCTAAAATAAGATGAAGCACTTTTGTACCAAGCAATACCGTTTTTGTAAATTCGAGTGGAAACTCCATTTAGTCCGTTATCGCTATAGTAGCCACGACCATCAATCTTATCGTATGCAGGTTTTTCACCTTCTTGTGGAGCTGTCACTGTCAAAGTCAGTTGATTGATGCTTTCTGCCTTCGCCGCAAAAACAACAGTGGTTGGAATTAGACACAACAGCAAAATTGTTACCAATACCAAAGCTAAACATTTTTTCATAAAAACCTCTCCTTTTTGCCAAACCGTTCTTGACTTTTCGGTACAGAAATGGTTGCTTGCTTGACCGAATAAACCGTTTGTGATATAATAAAATAGATAAAGGCGGACTCTGTGTTCGTTGGTGCGTCAACAGAGTTTTTAGTTAGGGACTAACATTACTAACTAAAGGGGTCCCCCTTTAACTTTCTGCGAAAGGCAAGAGCATACCCTACTTTTCCACTCTTGCATTATAATTATAACTATTTTCATCCCGTTTGTCCCCATACCAAAAGTATGGGATTGGGTGTTTTTTAAGAAATTATAGGATTTTTTGGGGTTGGACTGTGTTTTTACCATAGAATACAGTCGCGGGAGAATAAAATGAAGACGTTATTTGCAAGTATACCTATCTTGTCGTTTCTAATATTGTTTTTATCCGGATGTAATGCTGTTGGTGATAAAAATGCTAGCCTTTCCATTATTTACGGAGTTGCCGCCATATTGTCACTTTTGCTTTTGATCGGCTGTTGCCTGGTAGTACGCAAAAAGAAGATCTGGTTTATTTTGTTGTTTTCATCGGTGCTTATAGTAAATATCGGCTATACCTTCTTAGCGATCTCCACCTCTCTTAAAATGGCTTTATGGGCAAACCTAGTAGCATATCTCGGCTCGGTGTTTTTGCCGCTTGCAATGCTTATGATCGTCCTTGAAGTCACAAGTACGCCACATCCAAAATGGCTACACGGGGCGCTTGGTACACTATCAATTATTGTATTTCTTATTGCGGCAAGTCCGGGAATATTGCCGATCTATTATAAAGAGGTTCGCCTTGAGGTGATGGATGGTGTATCCACGCTTGTGAAGGTGTATGGACCGCTTCATCCGATATATCTTATCTATCTGCTCGGTTATTTTGCCGCTATTGTTATGGTAATTATCAGGTCACATGTAAAGAAAGCTATTGACAATGCCGCGCATGCCGTTATCCTTGCAATTGCCGTTTTTGTAAATATCGGTGTATGGTTTATTGAACAGCTTGTTGCTGTTGATTTTGAAATGCTCTCCATCTCCTATATTATCAGCGAATTGTTTTTGCTCGGAATTCACCTTGCTATGAATGAAAACCAGAGACTTCGTGCGATTGTAAAGCAGGTAGAAACAGTGCAACGCTACTCTACAAAGGACGCTGCCGCACCGGATATTATGCTTGAAAGACCGGTCGAGAACGAGGTTATTACTCCTGAACGCATTGAGTTCTTTATGATTGGACTCAAAACACTGACACCGACAGAGAAGGTAATCTATGATGCGTATATTGCCAGAGTCACTACAAAGGAAATTATGGCAAGTATGGACATCAAGGAATCAACTCTGAAATACCACAACCGAAATCTTTATGGAAAATTAGGAGTTGCCTCCCGAAAGGAACTCCTAGAAGTACATAAACACTTAAAATCTGTTAATACTTTACTTAAAGAAGTAAATGCCGGTGGCAAATAGGTCTAATCAATTTACAAATAAAACATTTCTCCCCCGCTCTTTGAGCCCGTCACCTTTCTTTGGTTCACGATGGCGTGGAGATTTTATATAGGAATAAAAAAGTATAACGAAAAGCCGAATGAGTTCACAATTCTCATTCGGCTTTTCGTTATACAAAAATGAAAGGCAGTCCTGCTGGACTGCCTTTCAATATGCAAACAAAAATTTTCTGCGACGCAAATGTATCCGCCGCTAAGTAATGAAGGCTCTTCACCACCATTCCATAGCACATTTGCTGAAATAATCCTAAACTGATTTTTCTGTCGCACTAAAGTCCGGTCAAGCTTTCCTTTGCAGGAGTTTAAATCACAAAGGATAACCTCTTCCAAACTTAAATCTTTAAGGAAGCTATTCTCACAAAACTCTATACCCTTTACTAACAAACCTTAACGGTTTTAATCCAAATCGGCACAAAGACTGCTCTGTAAAACATCTTTGCAAAAACTGCAAAGTCCCCTATTTTTACAAACCGCCCTTTTATTAACGAACCATAATAGAGCAATTACATTCGTTTGTGACAAAAAAGACTTCTTTTCAAAGGTGTATCGTCTTGTTAAAATATCTCCTTAAAGCAAACCTCTGTTTGCTAAAACAAACCGTATCATAATTCGGTTATTGTTTCTTCGGGTTAAGGCATTCGGCAGTGGCAAAACCGCTACCGAATGCCTTGAATATTTTTAATGTCTAAAATCTAAATTAAGCTGATTTTTTTTGTATATTTTTTGTTTTCGTCCTTTAAAATACCGCCTAAAGCAATACAGGAAACCAAAACAGATTTTAAAACACCGCTCTTTTCACCTGTTGCAGGAGACTGATTGTTAGAACCGCCTACGCTACCCGAATTAGAAGAACCGTTATTTTCTGCATAAATTGCAAGTTCCTTTGCCCATTCCTCTGTAAAGCCGAAGAGAGCGAAGTCAACCGGAATTACTAAACCGTTAATTTCTGCTGTAGCCTTATCGGACTCTATATAAAGGCCTAAACCAGTCTTTAAGTTCGGAGCGTATCCGATAAAGTCGCAATACTTATTAGCGCAAAGCTGATCGTTTACAAAAATACCAAGTCGAACATCGTTCTTCTTGCCGTCGCCATCAATATCCAAAATTTCTGTGGAGAAACCAAGCTTATATTTCTCGCCGTAGAAGGACTCTACTGCGGACTTAGCAGCGGGTATTGAATAATATTCCCACTTACCTGATGGGTCTGTATAACCTGAAGCCTCAAAAACCTCAATATTATCGGCGTGAACAACAATTGATATACCGCCCCAACCTTCGCCCGCATAACGGAAATACATCTGCTTCTGCTCAGGGTTATCAAACTTAGCTTCCATTACAACATAGGTGTTATCGAGAGGCTTCATATTAGCACCCATAAACGAGAAGCCGTTATTTGCAAATGTATAAACGCCGTCCTGTACACCGAAATCAGTTAAGGTTATAAGTTTAAGTTCATCATTCGGGCTTTCAAGAATAAGCTCAGGAATAAGATCCTTAATTGTTCCAAGTTCAATGCTTGCACCATCACTGTTAGCATAGAAGGAGAAGCCGTTGCCAAGCCAAGGAGTATAGTCGTTAACATATATGAATGTATCGTTATAAAGGTCTTCGTTGAAGTAAACGCCTATCTTAACATCGTCTTTTTCGCCGTCGTTATCGTTATCAAGAGCCTCAATGCTTATACCAAAACGGAAATTCCTATCTGAGAAGTTCTTAAGAGAGGTATTCTCTGCTTTGAAGGAAGCAATAAGTGCCTGATTCTGTGTTAGAAGCTGAATTTCTGTATTAGAAACGGCTCTGATACGAGTACCCTGCCAACCGTCAGTTTCGATAAATCCGTAGATTATATCAGCAAATCCGCTCTTAACCGAAACCTTCATATCTGTAGAGAAGTACTTACCGATAACGCCATCCATTGCCTGCGTTCTTACTGCCAATCCGTTTCCGGCATAGGTGTAAACACCGTCTTGCATACCGAAATAGTCCAATGTGATTTTGTCAATATCTTTATCAGGCAAAGTAACCTTAAGGTCTTCAATAGCGCCTAAGGTAATTGTTGAATTCTTTACATTACTGAATACGCCCATGGAATTACCGAAGGCTGTTACTGCATCGCCAAAGTAGATAAAGTTATTTTCATAAAGAACATCATTAAACCATATACCAAGCTTTAAATCGTCTGCCTGAGTATCCTCGTCAGCATCAATATACTCAAAGCTGATGCCAAGCTTGAAGGGGGTATCTGCAAACTTAGCAAGACCGGCTTTTCCTGCCTCAAAGGTATACTCATAGGGAAGCACACCTGCAGCATCAGTAAGCACTAATTTGCCGCCTTTAAGTGTAAAGGAAAGGCCTGAAAGACCGGGAGCAGACTTCATACCTGCATAGCGGAAAGCCGCACCCTCAGTAGCAGAGAAGGTAATATTGGTTGTAAAATAAGAATTATTTACACCAACAAAACGAGTACCTGTTGCAGAGGGCTTTTGGTTGTTTGTACCGTATACACCGTCTTTAACATAGAAATGCTCAATAGATATCCAATCTAAATTCTTGTTAGGAAGAACCTTTGCTCTTGAGTCAGATTTAACCTCTACAGATGCCGAAGTGTTACAAGCAATAGTAACAGTCTTGTTGTTATCAAAATTAACTACCTTATTCTTTATTGTAAAGAAATTATCTTTATAAAGAACGCCGTTAATCCAAACGCCAAGCTTTAAATCGTTTTTAACACTATCTGCATCAGCAGCAACTACCTCAAAAGAGATACCTAAATTAAATTCAGTATTAATAAACGAAGTAATGGTATCTGTCGGCAGCTGAGTTCTTAAAATTGCATTACTGGTACCGTTAAACTTAACAGTTAAAATAGCAGCATTACTAGCATTTACGGTTAAGCCGTTTCCTTTGCCGTCATCTGCAAGTAAAATCTTGGCACCGCTACTCGAAAACTTAACATCTGCAGAAAAATACTTCTTATCAAATGTATCTTTAGAAGTAGCAGTAACAGGAGAGTTTGACGGAGCAGTAGTGCTATCATACACACCATCAGCAATCTCATAGTTTGAGAAAGAAATTACCTCAAAAGAGGGGTCCGGTTGTATGCCGGCAGAAGCATTAATCGGCTTCGGCACAATAAAAGCACCTGCCAAAAACAGAGTAATACTGCATATTACTGCTGTTATCAAATGAATGCTTTTCTTAAAGATTCTAGACATAATAAAACTCCTTATTTTATTTTTATTTAAAATAAATTAATCTAACACAATTAGTATTGCGCCGCCTGCAACGAGCGTAGCTTCAAAGAAATCACCCTCGCCGCTAGTATTTATATCAAGCGAAGACACCTTGTAGGATACCGTCGCATTGAAATTAAGTTTAATTTTCTGAAGGGCTGTTCTATCGTTATTAACAACATAAAGTGCTGTCTTTCCTTCATAATCAAAGCAACCGATTATAAGTCCCTTCTCTTCTGCCTCAACAGACTTTAACTCGCGGAAAGAATCAGTCTTAAAGAATTCGGGAAGTCCCTCAGTATCAATTTTGGCATCTCCCGTAACGATGAGTCCCTCGCTCTCGCATTTAAGGAGGACCTCGTCTACAATACCCACTTGTTCATTAGCAGTTTTAACAGGACCGTAGTAATGGTTGGGTTTACCGTCGGTACCGATTATTCCGCTGCGGTTGTTATCGGATGTACCGTCTGCCCTTATCGCAGTTAAGTGATGTTGCACAAGTGTGAAATACTCTATACCCTTACATCCATATGCAAGACTCACATTAACAAGCCAAAGCAGTTCAGCAGGACTCGGATAGTACTCACAAGTAATATCCTGCTTGAATGCACCAAAGAAGCCGCCTGCCTGAATAAACGCCCAAATAGGCATATTATATTTTTTAGCATTCTTATAAACTATTGAAAAGTTTTCATAGAAGAACTTAAATGCTTCAGGTGTTCCGCCTTCATAGAAAACGCTGAAAGGATAATGGTCATAAGAAATGAATTTAGCGCCGTAGGTTTCGCAATATTCTTTTATGTATTCATCATAATCCTCTGCAGTAGCTTCCATCCAATGATATCTCGGTAAAAGATTTGAATATCCGATTAGATTATCGTAACTGTTAACAAACTTTGAAAGAGGAGCGAAGTTATACATAAGTCTCTTTTCAATGTTCTGGTCAATTCCGTTGCTGAATTTCTGTGGGAAATTCTCACTGGAAGGCTCGTCGCAAACATAAATTCCTGCAAAAGATTTATAGTCGGAATATTCTCCGATACGGTCTTCAAATTCTTCGTATGTCATATCAGCATTAAGTTTGCTGTCTATAACAAGCATCTTTATATTATGCTTTTCTGCAAGTGCTAACATTTCGTGATAAAGCTGTGGTTTTGCGTTATAATCTTCCTCATTATAAAGTATAAGGTTAAAGCCTGCATCCTCTATCATTTGATAATATTTATCTTCAATATAGCTTATCGACTTAAAGCCTTCAATATCTAATGCCGGACGCGGCCCGTAAAATCCCGCAATCGGCATTACGCCGTCAGAACCTAAAGGCTTAATCTCCCTATAAGTTCTTGTGAGTTTTTCTTTGCTCATGGGTTCCTCCTCAAAATATGGGGTAATCTAAAATTTAATAAATACTAATTTAAAACAACTAACACAGCGCCGCCGGCAGTGAGTGTAAATTCGCAAAAATCACCCTTACCGCTGAAGTTAACATCAAGCGAAGATGTTTTATATGATACTTCTCCGTTAAAGTTGAGTTTAACCTTTTGAAGCGCTGTCATATCGTCGTTAACGACATAGAGAGCAGTTTTTCCTTCATAATCGAAGCAACCGATTACTACACCCTTATCGCCAGCTTCTACGGACACTAATTCTTTATAAGAATCTGTTTTAAAGAATTCGGGCAATTCGGCGGTATATTTTTTAGCGCCGCCTGTAGATATAAGTCCTTCACTTTCACATCTTAGCAGAACCTCATCTACAATACCTACCTGCTCGTTGGCAGTTTTAGCATAACCGTAATAGCGGTTAGGAATACCGTCAGTGCCTATTATACCTGAACGGTTGTTATCGTAAGAGCCGTCTGCTCTGATAGCAATCGGCAAGTGGGTTACAAGGGTAAAATACTGCAGTCCCTTACAGCCGTAAGCAAGACTTATATTTACCGACCATAGCATCTCGGCAGCGCTCGGGAAATAATCGCAGGTAACATCCTTTTTGAATGCGCCGAAAAATCCGCCTGCCTGAATAAACGCCCATATAGGTAAATTATATTTCTTGGCGTTTTTATAAACTATTGAAAAGTTTTCATAGAAATATTTAATAGCATCAGGAGTTTCTCCCTCGTATAAAACGCTGAAAGGATAATGGTCATAAGAGATAAACTTGGGGTCATAGGTTTCACAGTATTCTCTTATGTACTCATCGTAATCCTCGTATGTAGCTTCCATCCAATGATACTTAGGTAAAAGATTTGTATAACCTACCAAATTATCATAGCTGTTAACAAGCCTTGATAGCGGTGCGAAATTATACATTAATCTCTTTTCTAAGTTCTGGTCGATGCCGTTACTGAACTTTTGGGGGAAGTTCTCGCTTGAGGGTTCATCACAAATATAAATTCCTGCAAAGGAATCATATCCCGAATACTCTTTAATGCGCTCTTCAAACATCTCATTTGTCATATCGGCATTAATTTTGCCGTCCATAACAAATATTTTTATGTTGTGTTTTTCAGCTAAAGAGAGCATTTTGTGATAATCCTCTGTCTTTGAGCAATATTCATCGCCATTATAGGAGATAAGATTAAATCCTGCATCCTCTACCATCTGAAAATACTTATCTTCAAGATAGTTTATCGACTTAAAACCCTCAAACTCCCTTTCGGAATGCGGACCTAAATATCCTGCAATCGGCATTACGCCGTCTGCGCCTAAGGGTTTAAGGTTTTTATAAGATTTTTTTGGTTTTGTATTGCTCATTGTTTGCACCCCAAAAATTTAAAGAAAACTAATTAGTTAAGAATAACAAGAACTGCCTCACCTGCACCTAAAGTAGCTGAATATTTGCTAGCGGTAGAGGTAGTGTTTACAGTTGAAGATATCGCCTGTAAATTGTAAGTATTATCAAAATTTAATGTAATGGTACGAGAGCGGCTCATATCGTAGTTTACAGCGTAAAACGCCTGTTTACCCCTGTATTCAAAGCAACCTACAATAGCGCCGTTTGTAGAGCTTGTTGACGAAACAGAGGTTAAAGCACCATAAGAAGAAAGTGTCTCTCCTGTATCTGCTGTAGCAGTTTTACCGTATACTACAACTGCCTTTGAATCAGCCTTCATAAGATACTCGTCAACCGCTGCAATCTGTGCATTCGCCGCTTTAGCCATTGCGTGATAGCGGGTCTTTTCACCGTTAGCGCCTACAAGACCTATAGAGTCAAAATCGAAGTCGGTTTCACTGACAGCGGGTTCAAATGCTAAGAAGTAAGGCTGAACTACTGTAAAGTACTGCATACCCTTTACGCCGTATGCAAGCTGAGTATTGACATTCCACTTAAGCTGCCCTTCGGTAATATGGTTTACTCCACCGCGTTTGCCATCAGGGTCGCCTGCCTGAACAAAGCCCCAAAAGGGAATATTGTATTTAGCAGCCGCCGCTTTAACAAGTCTTATGTTGTTGAAATAATAGTCATACTGTCCCGTCTGGAATACATAGTTATCCCAAGAAATCATTTTGGGACTGAAAGTCTCACAGTACTCTTCAAGATATTCGTTATAAATTGCATTCTCTTCCTCGAATACTGTACTACCTGAAAGAGTGTAATACAGCGGATAAAGATTTGTATAACCGAAAATATTAGTGTATTTATTTGCCATAACGGCTGCTGCCGCATTGCTTGTCATATTTTCGTCTGTCATATTAACAGGGAATTTTACAGTATGCGGTTCGTCTACAATGAAGAAGCCTTTAAAGGACTTAAAGTGAGCCACTGAGCCTACATACTTAGCAAAATTCTCATCGGTAACAGAGGTGTTTTTGTAGTTAACAGTTAAACCTACACCATATTTTTCAGCAAGCTCTAAATTCTTATAAAGGTTGCCGCCAAAACCGGAATTTTCAATATAAGAAATCATATTTACGCCTGCATCTGCAATATATTCGTAAACCTTATCGGTTACAAGGTTGTTTGTAAGGTAGCTCTTATACGCGCCATTTACATTTTCAATATAATTATACTGTTGCTGCGGACCGTGGAAGCCTGCTATCGGCATTGTGTATTCGCCTAAAGGAGAATACTCGTCAAAATCAGTAAATACAGGGGTCGATGACAGACCTAATACCATACGCTTGATTTTGATTATATCGGAAGAAGTAACTTCACCGTCAAAATCGGTATCAGCACCCTTTGCCTTGTATTCGGCATCGTCAAGACCTGCTATGTGTTTCTTTGCTGCAATAAAATCTAAAATATCGATGTTATTGTCTGCGTTTACATAGCCCGCCTTCCAAAGATGTACCTTTTGAACATATTCTTCACCCCTAAAATTGCGAACAATTACATATTCGCCGGGGGTTGATATCTTGTAGCCTGCCTCAAAACCGTCTACACGGTTTATGACCGCTTTGCCGTGTGCATAGAGCATGAAGTTGCCCTCGTGGAGATTGTAAACATCGGGGGTAAGGCTATCTTCAGGTAAACGGTTGCCAACAACAAGATTCTTCTTTGTAAGCTTAAGACCTACTATTGAAGAAGTGCCGCTTAGAGCGTCTTTTATGAAGAAAACTCTATTATCTATTGGCTCGCCGTTGATGCATACCATTACCGAAAGGTCATTTTCTGCATCGTTATCGAGGTTAACAATTTTTGTATAGATATCAAGCGCAAATTTGGAATTTGAGGAGATACTGTCAAGTGTTTTTGAGAACAGACCGCTTATAACGGGGTTTGTTCCGTTTGAAGTAATGTTAATAGACTGTATATCGTTGCCTACAGTACTAAATGGAAGATTTTCAGAACCAAAATCGGCAACATAGCTTTCAACTGCAATTCCGTTTGTAGAGGAATTAGAGCTTAAAGAAATATAATTTCCAAGACTAGAAGCTCCGTTTACAATATCAAACGAATTATAGTATACACCGTTAAACCATATGCCGAGCTTAACATCATCACTAGCTCCGTCAGAGTCGGTGTCGGTTACAAAGGTAGATAGTCCTAAAGTAAAGTTCACCGAATTAAAGCTTACAAGCCCTGCTTGTGCGGCGGTTATTTTTGTAACAGAATTGCCACTAGCATTCCTTATATTAAGACCGCTTGCATTTATACTGAACAATATACCCTTATCGGCAGCTGTTCCTGCAAAATAGAAGCTTGCTCCTGTAACAAATTTGAATTTACCGCTAAAGCACTTCTGATTTAATGTATCAGAAATACTTCCCGACACCTTGTTGGTAGAGGAATATGTACCCTTCTCTATACCAAAATCAGAAAATGTTAAGGGAGCGCCACTTTCGGCTAATGTAAAACCTAGTTGTGCGGATGTATCACTCAGCGTTATATCTGAAGAAAACACCTTACCGCCACTTAAATTGTATGTATCAAATGCGTTGTCTGAGGTGAATTTAAAATCATCAAATCCGTTTACTTCTGCTCTGTAAGAAATCTGCTTTTTATCAGATTTTACAGTAGCTTTGATATTAAACTTGTTTGTTATTTTTGCCTTGTAATCGTAAATTAAAACCGATCTCCAAAGCGTATCGTTAACATATATATCAGCATTAAGGTCTGCCTTGCTGTCGGTATTATAGTCCTTTGTATTGGTAACAATCTCAAGGTTAAAGTTATCTTTAGCAGAAACGGAGTTGGAATTTTCGGTGCCAAAATCAAGGTCTACCGAAGCGGGCGCAAAGGCAACAGTTGATTCTGTGTCTTCAATATAGATATACCATGTATTTCCAAGCCTGCTTGCTGTATCGGGAATATATGCATACTCATTCTTTGCCAAATTGCCGTTAATCCATATACCTACCTGAACATCGTTATTATCGTTGTCGCCGTCAAAATCACAGTAACGGATGCTAATACCATAGGTAAAGGTTTCATTAAAGCTTGAAAGTCCGTCAATATCGGAAATATCAATAGACAGATAAATTTTTCCGTCAAATGCTGAAATTAGAACTATCTTATCAGAACAAACATGAGTTATAAGGCTTTCCCAAGGGCTACCAACAGTTCCTGCCTGTCTAAAATCTAAATGATTTGGTGTAGTGGGATTATTATAAGGATCTAAATTAGAGGGAGTAATTTGTGCTGAAAAACAAACACCGTTTAGCGTATCAGCGCCTGCATAAGCACCGCCTGCTGAAAAAGCAGGATGTTTTCCCACATATGTATCGGTTGCAATACCTATATCAGTTGTAGTAATTGCAGTTAAATCGGAAGTACTAGGACGAACAACATCACCGTCAAAGCTATCGTTTCCTGTAGCGTCAGAAAGGATTAACTCTCCGCTTTCATTAGCAGAAAGCTTTAGTCCTGCAAAATCGAAGTAATCATCGGTATTTGGTAATGAAAGATTTGCAGATAAAAGCTTGTTTGCGATATCCATATTGATATCGGCAGAGCTATTAACAGAACCGTCGGCAAAACCGAAATCTGCGGGGGTTATATTAAGAACATCTACACCTATTTCCGTTTTGGGCGAATAAATTTCCCAATATCCGAAATCTGTTCCGCCGTAGGGTCTTGTAATGGCGTTAATAGATGTACCAAGTAAATTTAAAATATCCGGTATATAAATATACTGATTGTTATAAAGCTTATAGTTAAAGAAAATGCCAACCTTTACATCGTCGGTTAAGCCGTCACTATCAGAGTTGCAAGGCTCAATGGATATTTGTAAACGGAAAAGCTCATCACTGAACTTAACGCCCGCTATATCGGAAGAAAATGTAATCGGCGCGCCTACCTTTCCCCATGTGTCCATAAAAACCAGGGCGCCGTTATTAAAACCGAAACGCAAGCCCTCCCAAGTGCTAGGCGCTGCATACATAAGCCAAATCTCTGCACCTGTATGCTTGATATCAGCAGTAAATACAGTATTTGCTAACGAACTGTAGCCGACGGCTGTAGATGTAACGGTATCTAACTTAACACCGTCTTCAATGCCAAAATCAGAGGGGTAAATCGCGGTAAGAGTTTCGCTATATGCAGCGGCAATAGCCCTAGTATTTGCACTAGGTACAAAGGTTGCAGCCAAAAGACATGCTACAGAACATAGCAGACTTATCAAAACTTTTGCCTTTCTCATCTGTTTACTCCTTAATCTGAATTTTCGGGTGTTTTCCGTTTATTAACAATATCTAAATCTTTTAAATAGCATTAATAAGCGGAAATCCTCCGCAGAGGGTGGGTTTTCCCCACCCTCCGAGGATTTAAGACAAATTCTGAATTTATCTATAGCTTATAATTAACCAAAGAGAACTGCACGCTTGATAGCGATAAGCTCAGCAGGTGTGATAAGGTCAGCTTCACTTGTCTTTCCTGCAGCAGCAAGAGCTACCTTACTGTCGAGAGGACGAGTGCCGCCTGCGTTCTTCTTAGCGATGATGAAGTCGAGAATGTCAACAACGCTATCGCCGCTTAAATCCTTATCCTTGTAGATAACATATACCTTTTCGTTTGTATTTACGAAACCAGCAGTTGTAGTTACAGTGCTGATTACATATTCACCAATAGCGGTAAGTGTGGTTTCAGCAGCAACTGCCTCGCCGTTTACAGTAACCGTCTTGCCTTCAACAGGAGCAACAACAAAGCTGTTGTCTTCAGCTGCAACATCTTTATTTGTAACTGCGGGAGTACCAAGTTCGAAATCGTGACCTGCACCTGATCCCATAACATAGAAACCAACCTTGTGCATACCGCCGGCACCGGAAGAATACTTGTTAGTACCCATACCGTAAACCGAGAAGGTTCCGTTATCAACGCCGTTAATCCAAATTCTGATATCTAAAGCATCATTTACATACTTGTATGTAACATCAATCTGGTTAGCTTCTCCAACTACGAAGCCGGATAATGCTACTGCTTTATTAACGCCTACATAGGGCTGACCTGCGGGGTTGTCAGCTGCTTCGTTTACAACGAGCATGAGCCAACCTGCGTTGTTTATACGCATGCAGTAACCGCCAACATCACCTAAGAGTGATAAATACTGAGCTTCGTTAACACCATCGTTAACAAACTTAACGGTTGTGCTTAAGTGCTTGTTGTTGAGAGATGCACCAAGCTGAACCGGTACTGCAGATGAACCAAGAGCACCTGCTACAACATTTGTATATGTACCGTGAGCAATACCTAAGTCTTCTAAAGTAACCTTCTGGAAGCCTGCAAAAGGATCTGTCTCTACAGGAGCATCAACAGCAGCGGGCTTTGAGAACTCAACAGCGTTGTAGGTACCGAGAATTAAGTTATAAACATCAGTATAAGCGTTAGGATACTCGATAAACTTATAATTATCGTTGATAAATATACCTAATACGATGTCGTTAGCAATGCCGTCATTATTAAAGTCAGCCTGCTGCCAAGAAAGCTTGATGTTGAATTTACCAGCCTGACCGTAAGCAGTATAGTCATCATCTGCAATAATACCGCAAGATCTGCTAGGATCAACTAAGTCTGTGTAATTAACGCGGCCCCATGAAATTGAGAGCATACCAAGCTGCCATGTAAGAAGATTTAAGCCTTCATATGCGCCATGAGTATCAACATCTACACTGAAAAGAGTATTGGGCTTAAATACTCTGAACCAAGAAGCACCTGTAGGTGTCTCGAAAGTTTCAGGTAATTTAGTTGCCCAATCGCCTGCATCACCTGTTGAACCGAAGGTAACAACGGGTAACTTCGGAATATTAGTGGGAAGGTTAACAGAAGCATTGATTGCAGAAACGATGTTTGCAGCGCCGTAATCTGTATTAAATACCTTCTCGCCGCCTACGAGCTCATACTCATAGGTTGTTACGCCTGTTTCAGCATTAACAACTGCTGTAGCAACAGTGCCTTCAGCCTGAGTACCGTTAAAGATTGTAGAATAAATTTCAACATTGTTAATGTAATAGGTAAGCTTAATATCATCCTTAATGCCTTCTGCAATAATAGTGCCTTCAGCGTCAACAAGATAGCCGCCGTCATCATTTACGTGCTCAAGAGCAACCTTATAATTAAAGGTTTTGCCGTAGAATTCGGGATAACCAAACTCAGAAGCGGATTTTGTCACGATTGTGCCACCAGAGGGAAGAATTATACCAACATCATCGTTTAAGTATAATGTTTTACCGTCAGCACCAACAGCAAGAAGGATACCGCCCCATGTGGGGAATGTAGGATACTTAATGTAGCCGCCTACATCGAGCATTACATCTGCTTCGAAAACTGCATCAAAGATAGAAGTCTGAGCATAGCCCCAGTCTGTTGCGGGATTAACAGCAACAGAAGCGTTGCCATAGCTATAGTGCTCACCGGGAGCAAAGCCTGTGAAATCATCAAGAGTGATCTTCTTTAAGTGTGCGGTGGGGTCTGTAACATAATTGCTATCAGGGAATACATAGTCAGTGTCATAAACTACAACATTGCTAAGATTTAAGAAGTTTAAGTAGGGGAACATTCCTGTTTGCAAAACTCCGCCGACCGTATCTTGTACAGTATCAACAACGGTTGTCTCACGAATAATATCGTTTACCTGTAAAGTAATCTTGTAAGTCTTTGCTTGACCTTCGCCGGGATCTTCTACAACTACTGAAGTAAGGGTTAAATCAAAAACATTACCCATAGGATTGATGTCATTAATTGCTAACGCGCTTACATCATAGCCAAGCTGGTTTGCAACTGTAATACCAGATGCAGTAAAGTTGATCTTAAAGCCGTCACCGTTAAGAGTGGGTAAGAAAGGATTGTTAAATCCGATATATGCCGGATAATTAAGGCCTGTGCCAACTACAACCTTTGCCTGAAGCTGTGCATTAACTAAACCTTGAGGAGTTGATGCAGAGGAAGCACCGCCGGTAAAGAAATTACCCTGAACAACGCCAGTTTCCTGACCACCCATTGTAAGAGTGGAAGGCTTATATACTGTAAGAGCCGGGTCTTCAGCTGCAACTACAACGCCTGTGAATAGTGAGCAGAAAACTAATGCTACTGCACACAAAATTGCTAATAGTTTTTTCATTTTAAAATACCTCCTAAATTAGAAAATTTTAGAGTATACGCTAAGGACTTATTCGATGACAACAAGTACCCCCTCTCCGGCTTTCATATCCAACATAAGCTTGTCGGTTTCAACTAAGGATTCCTTAGTCTGCTGGATAACGGAAAGTTTGTATGTGTCATGGAATTCGAGGTTAATTTTCTGAGCATACTCAAAGCTGTTGTTAACTACATAGAAGGCGGATTTTCCATTATAGTTGAAACAGCCAATCATAGTCTCACCGTCGAAATCCTTAAGCTCGCGCCAGGATTGACCATCAATCACGTGCTCTGCATTAGCAAGGTATGCTTTACCTAGTGAACCGTTTGTAAGAACGCCCTTGTTTACAGAGTTCATGAGTACATGGTCAACAGCTTTGATTTGGTCGTTTACGGGCTTTGCATAGTACCAGAAACGAGTCTTTTTACCGAATGCGCCAACGATACCTACACGGTTTGCCGCTTCAGATAAATCTTTGCCACCATGGTTAACCAAAACGTCAGCTGTATTTTGAACAGCAAGGAAGTACTGAATACCCTTTGCGCCATAGGCTAAAGAGGTATTAATATTCCACGCCATTTCAAATTCATTAACATTTTCATAGCCTGTATTTGTCCAAGCCTGAATAAACTGCCACCACGGAATGTCATAACGCTCTGCAGCCGAACGGATTGCTGACATATTATAGAAATATGTAGCATAGTTTCTCTGCTCGAATACATAGTGGTCATACATTAAAACTTTTGGGTGACAAAGAGATAAGTAACGCTCTAAATACTCTTCGTAAGCCTGCTTCTGCTTAAAGTCATAAATCGGGAAAAGGTTACAGTAACCGAAATATCCGAGTTCATTTAAAACCTTGAAGTAAGGCTCACAGGTAACAGCGATTTCACGCTCGGGAGCAACGAAGTAGTTAGGACCCGAAGGCTCATCCATTACGTGAATAGCTGCGAAGGATTTATATTTTTTATAAGGCTTGATGCTTTCGTCTGCTGTTTTAACATCAGCGATAGGAGCCGTACCTAAAGCGATAGTACAAGCAATGCCGTACTTCTCGCCGAGCTTGAACAGTTTATCTGTATACTGTTCAGCCTTAGCAGTACCAACCTGTGACCATTCCTGATATGTTAAGTAGTTAATACCACATTCTGCAAATGCAGAGAAAACCTCATCAGTAATAGTGCTCGGCTTTGTATTACCGTTTCTACTCCAAACCTCAGGTCCGGGACCGTGGAATCCACCGATAGGCATTACATCTGTACCACCGATAAAATCGAAGCTAAAGGTGTTAACCTTCTCGGGCTCCATAGGTTCAATTTTAACTTCTTCCTTAGAAAGTGAACAACCGCAGAAGCAAAGCACAATTGCCATGCAAAGAGCCAAAATTTTAACTATAAACTTACTCATCTACGGTTTCACCTGCCTTCTTAATTCGTCTTTTACGAGCAATTACCGATACCAAAGTGGTAACGCCTACTGCAATTACTGCAACACCTGCTGCGATAGCAGGGATAAGATAGAAGTTAAATCCTGCTTCTTCGGTATTGTTTTCAGGCATATAAACTACTTCCATAGGAGTATATTTATAATCCTCGGGGAAAGGCTCCTTATTTGTAAGGAAGTCAACCTCAACAATATTGGGGTCGAAGTCTAGATTCTTAACCTTAACATTATCAATCATCATATTTGTATAATCGAGACCGATAATCTGAATGAAGCCTGTAGGTGTGGGTGCATCACTCTGGTCAACTGTGAAAACAGGGTCGCCAAAGCTCTTTTCATCCATCCACTTAGCATAGCCTGTGAATACGCCGTCCTTCATAACGAACTTAAGGCTATAGCCCTTATTAGAAGTATCTTCATCAAAGAAGTTGAAGCCTTCCTTTGTAAAGGTTCCGTCATGCTGAGAACCGCTATAAACAGTTAAATAGTTACCGTTACCCAAAACTATTTGTTTTGAATAAGCGGAGGGAGACCAGTTGATAGCCTCCATCTCGTTAGACTCGCAGCCTGTACGAACATAGTAGTAAGGCATCGGTCTTGTAACGAGGTTGCCCTCATCATCTAAAACGGTGTGGTTCTGTTGATAAGGAACATCAAAACTGAATTCAAAGTTTGAATATGTATACTTTGTGGAAAGGTAAACGAAACGACCGTTCTGCCAAAGCATACCCTTATGACCCTTATACTCCTGAATATCCGCACAACCGGGATAGTCAACAGCAGCAACCATTGTAGATGTAAAGTGATTTATATTCCACTCACTGTCGTTAAAATCTTCAGAGAAGTTAACATTTTCGGGAGTGTCATAAGCATAGGACTTGAAGTTTACTGTGGAAATTTCAGCCACACAGCCGTCTGTCTGAATAAATCCTATTCTGCCTTCACCCGTATGCTTGATGTTTGCATTTTTGCAAAGGCTTGTGCCGTTTATGGAAACCGTAATCTTATCATCAGTTGTGATGGTAAATGTAACATTAAGGTTTGCACCGACAGAGCCTACTCTTTTTGTGGATGAAATAGTAGTGGGGTTAGCGTCTGCATCATAGGAAACTACTGATGCATGAATGCCGCCCTTATTCTTGAACTGAAGCTCAAGGGTACTTGCACTACCGATTTCAGGCTCAATTGTTTTTAATGCAAACGCCAATGCAAAGGTCTCCCCTGCGGGCAATTTTGTAAGTTTAAATGTAGTACTACCTTCTACAAGCTTATCATAATACGCGGACTTCACTGTAGGGCTTTTCCAAACAAGCTTGGTGCCTGAAGAACTGTCCTTCGGAAAAACGATTTTTCCCTTTTTAACGATAATATCTTCGTTTGCGTTGTGCCAATCCTGTGTGGAAAGCTCATCGTTGGCGAAGCTGCTATTGTCAAGATTAACAATAGCAGAACCCGCCGAAGCTACAATTGAAAGACCTAATACAAGGATAATGCATATAAGAAGAGATACTATTTTCTTATATATCTTCATTAACAGTTACCCCTATAAATTAGCTATTGATATTTGCAAGCCATGTGATAAGGTATTTAGATTCAACGCTCTGAGTGAGGTTGTTCCAAGCCTGGTCAGCAGTCCACTTATCAGCTGCGTTGTTTGTCTGATAGTGAGAGATGAACTCGATATTAGCAAAGAGGTCAGCGCCGCCCTTGTTGAATATGTCGTGGTTAGAGATGTTCTGGTCAGCAATACCGTTTGTATAGGTAGCCTCAAGCTCAAACATATTGCGTGAGAAAGGAGTCCACTCAGCTGTGTTAATCTTAACCTTGCTGTAGTCAACACCACCAACTGCATAGTGCTGCTGTTCAGCAATTGCCTTAACATTTTCTTCAGAAATCATATAAGCAATAAACTCTTTAGCGCCCTTAACAGCAGTTGAATACTTAGGAACGAAAGTACCACCAACGATAGGAGAACCGTATGCGATGCGACGAGCGCTGATGATATGATTCCAGTCAGCAGCGGAAATGGTTTTGCCTTCTACCTTGTAGCCGGAACCGGACTTATAGTCAGCTTCGGTCTTCTGACCATCAAGTACAGAGTCAACAGCAGAGATAAGCTTACGTAAATCAGACTCAGACTTAACGGTTGAAAGCTTGTTGGTAATTGATGAAAGTAAGGGTAAGCGGAAGCAATCGAAGTTATCAAGGTTACCTGCAGATGCAGCCTCGTTCTCGAGCCAAGCACCGTTGTACATCATAGCGGCTTTACCCTGAACTAAGTATGTCTGAATAAGTGTATGAGATGTAGAGTTTGAACCCTGAAGAACATACTTGGAGTCTAACATACCCTCAAGAGCCTTCATGATTTCATATCTACCGTCTTTCTTAAGGAATACTGCCTTAGAGGGAGACTCGCCTGTTTCAGGATCCTTACAACCGAAGTAGTTGTTTAATGCATAGTCGATACCTTCGTACTGTGCATACCATACGTAGCAAGCCTGTGCCCAGTAGCCTGCGCCCATGAAGGAGCAGAATGCAGGGATGCCTTCAGCCAAAAGTGAGTCAGCTACAACGCTGGCTTCGTTTGTGGTACGGGGAGTTTTGAGGCTATACTTATCGAACATAGCCTTGTTGTAAATCATAGAATATCTGGAAGCACCGATAGCAGGTAATACATAGAGGTTGCCGTCGGGGAATCTACCTGCATCAAGCCATTCCTGCTGGAAGTGCTCGCCTACCTTTTTGGTAGCATTCTTGGGTGTCATTTCATAAACATCTGTAAGGGGCTCTAAGTACTGTCTGTACTGAGGAGGACAGTTAACGATATAAATATCAGTATCGTCGATATCTTCCTGACCCATAGCTGCTAGGATAGAAGCGTTGGATGCAGACATCTGTAAATCAACTTTGTACTCGGGATACAACTTGTGGAAGCGCTCAACAGTCTTCTTAATCCATGCAGAGCCGAAACCGGAATTCCAATACTGAAGCTTAATGTCAGTCTCGGTATTACCCTCGCCGCCTGCAACGTTTCCTCTGTTATTAGAGCCGCAGCCTGCAAAGCATGTAACTAGCATAGCTACTGCTAAAACAAGAGCAAGAAGTTTAGTCATCTTTTTCATAATGTTTTCTCCTTATGTTTAATATTTTAATGCCACACGGCAATTTTTACATTAAATCGGTTCGAAAAATCGAACTTATCCTTTAATACCGCCAAGTGATACGTTTGTAGTAATCGTTTTGTTAAATACGATAAATAGGATTATACAAGGAATACATACATAGAAGCAGGCTGCAAAGAGAATATCAAGTCTTGCTCTGTATGTCATTTCAAGGTTGAAGTTATAGATACCTACAGGCAATGTAGGAGTCTTGGGCTGGTTAATAAGAATGTATGTATAGTCATTCCACTGAGCAATCCAAGAAGTAATACCCAAAGCTGTAAGTAGAGGCATTGCCTGAGGAAGCATTACTCTGAAGTATACCTGGAAATCGTTAGCGCCGTCGATTTGAGCCGCTTCTGCGTATGTCCAGGAAAGGTTTTTAAAGTAAGCATTGAAGTATAAGTAGGATGCTGAGAAACCGGAAATGTTCATAAACGCAGCCCACATATTATTGATAAGACCAAGTCTCCAACCAAGTCTATAGGAAGCACCGCCCGCACCGTAGATGGGAAGTGTCATAACAACTAAGATTATGAGGTACGGCCATGTACTTGTGGGGAACTTATACTTTGAACAGGTGTAAGAGAATGTACACTGAGTAAAGATTGAAAGAGTAACAGGGATGATTGACCACCACAAGCTGTTAAACAACATGTTCCAGAAGCCAACGCCGTTAACTTCAAGCATACTCATAACATCTCTGTAGTTTTCCCAATGCCAAACGGTAGGAAGACCGAATGTATCAAGTGCTACCTCTGTATGTGTTTTAGCACCCGACATAAACATCCAGAAAAGGATGTAAACATAGGAAAATGCAACTGCTGCAAATATTAATGATACGAAACAGTAAAGAATCTTCTCGGGAAGACTTTTTCTTTTTAAACTTTTGAACATAACTTAAAATCTCCTTCCCGTTAAAATTCTGCGTCTGTAAACATTTTGTTTGTATACTTACGCATAAACATTGTTATAGTAACGGCGATAACCGTCATTATAAGACCAACGGCAGACATGTAGTTGAATACCGGAGCATTCGGGTCGCCGGCACCGGCCAAGGTCTGCATATAGAGCCAAGTTGAAAGTGTCTGAGTACCGTAAGCACCGCCTGTTAAAAGGAAGTTTGCTGTTGATGCACCGAAGATACCGCAGAAGCTTAAGAGTAGCTGTAATGCAACTGTAGGCCATACAAGCGGAACAACGATTTTGGTAAACTCACCAAGCCAGCTAACACCGTCAATCTGACCTGACTCTAAAACATCGGCAGGAATTCTTGCAAAGGTACCGCCCCAGATAATAAGGTCACCGGGGAAGCCGAGCCATAACATATGAGCCCAAAGTGTGTAATTAGCAAAGCGTGAGTCTGCAAGAAGCTCAGGGATATAGGAAAGTCCCATCCACTCACCGATTTGCTTAGCTATCGGTCCATACACACCAACAAACTGTGTAAATACCATCGCAATAGCAACACCGAATATCATTGCGGGCAAGAAGAATAGTATTCTGTAAACGCCCGAAAAAGGAACCTTCTTATAAAGGAAGTATGAAACTAAAACCTTAAAGGGATATGTAACAAGTCCGATTGCGAAGGTAATAAGTGTGTTTTTGAGAGCTATTAAAAGCTCACCGTCAGGCGATGTGAATTCCTTAAAGGCTCGGACGAAGTGGTCAACTGTCCAAGCGCCGTCGGAAGTTTGGAACGCCATAAAAATTGAGTCAATATTTACATAAACATAGAAAACTAAGAAGAATACCCAAGGAAGAAGTATTGAAAAAAGAATAAATGCTACTCTAATCCAATTTATAGGCTTCTTATTCTTCTTTTCTATAGGATTTTTTACTGCTGTCACTGTTTCTTGAACCTCCTAACAACTATAATAGAGCCTGCAACAGCAACTGCTACAATTACTACCGCAAGACCGATAGCAATGAAGGGGGCTGCATCTACCTTACCGCCTTCGCCGTCTACTGCTACATAGGTTTTGCCTGCTCTATTCTTCCATTTAGCGTAAAGAGTTTTACTCGATGTCTGAATCTTATCAAAGTCAAACTCTTTACCGTCAACGGTTACCCAAGCCACAAACTCGTCACCGTCAACCTTCGGGTCAGCAGGTTTTTTAACCTTATATCCGTTCTCAGGAGAAAGAATCTGTGTTTTGATTGTTTTATCGGTACCGGTAACAAATGAAATCTTATATTCACCTAAAGCATCGTATCTGTTTCCGTCTGCATCTATTAAGTATGCAAGATAGAATTTATACTTTTGCTTTTCGCTACCGAAAACAGCTGTCATATCACCGGGAGTTGAATCCTGAACAGAGAATGTACCCTGCTTTGTAACTCCGTCTTTATTTGTAATTTCAATTGTTTTATCGGGATATGTTGCTATATAAACGTCTTTTTCTGCGTTGTAGTATACGCTATCGCAGTTTTCATAGCTTATCATTTCGCCTTTGTGCTCGATTGTTCCGGGAACGGTAAGCTGAACACCGAGGTTCTTGTGATTTGCATCATATATACGTACGTCAGAAAGGGTAAATGTTGAATAGTGGTACGGACCTTCGCCGTAAACTAGTGCTGAGTATCCGAAATTTTTAGTTGAGGGAGTAAAGAAGAAGTTGCTTGTAAACTTAAACCATTCGGTTTCTCCTTTATATGTACGCTGAATTAAATAATCCCAACCCTCATCGGTGTGGGTATTATACATTTTAACCAAGTACTTGGCACCAGGGATAAGCATCTGGCTTATTTCGGTGGCTTCTACGTGCTGCGGGTCGTAAGTAACGTTAGTACAGGTGTACTGTGTACTACCACCGCCTGTGATGTGAGCCATATTAAGCCACAAGCCTGACTGATAATTCTTAGACTTAGAGGACTTAACAGTATATTCAATATACATTTCGTCGGTAGTGTTCTTGATTTTGTTACCAAGTCTTACATTGTACTGCTTTTCTACAGAAACGGTATATGTATGGTTAACATCGGTAGCGCTGGGTGTGGGCTTTTTGTTTGCTTCCATAGCCGCAATACCTGTGCTTCCGCTAACACCTAAATCGTTACCATTCTTATCATAGATATGAACATTGGTAAGCTCAACCTTGGAAGGACCGCCGTCAAACCAAAGGCCTAAAAACTTCATCTTGGTAGTATAGGTATCTCTCCAAACAGAAGGAAGAGCATAGTATGAAGACTCATTACCTTTGGCAATAGCCATAGTATACTCAAAGCCATCCTTGGTTGTAACAAACTTGATGAAGTATGTATAACCTTTCTTGAACATATTGGTGGGGTCACCGTTCTTGTAGCACATAAGACCGCCATTAGTGTAGAGATACACACGGTCAGACTTGCTATCCGAACCAACAAGACCCTGCTGATGAGCAGTAACCTCGCCAACCTTAGAAACTGTATAGGTCATATACATCTCTTCGCCGACTTTACCGCTTAAGGGTTTTGTGTTAGAAACGAAACCTAGAGGGGTATCAATGTTAACATTGTAAGCTGTTTCGCTTACCTTTACCTTAGGCTGTGCGGCAGATACAGCCATCGGAATAGTTGTAAGCACTAATACAACTGCAACCAACAACGGTATCAATCTTTTTGAAAAACTTCTTTTCATATTACATCCCTTTCTGCACAAATTATAGAAAATATTACCTTGCAACACCCAATCTGATTTTTATCTCTCTAATTTTCATCACACAATATGTTGTTGAAAACGCTAACAAAAAGGCATAAAAGCAACAACAAAAACGACAAAATGTTGAAAATAAGCAAAAGTTGCGAAAGTATTGCGCTTACAGTATATCATATTGATAAAAAAAACACCATAGCGATTTGTGACTTTTTTATGTGGTTTTGTGACTTTTTTGTATTTTTATTCCATTGTAATTTTTTACAATTTTTCGTTTATTTGCCATATCCGAAAATCTCTTTTAAAAAACTAAAAACCACCTTTTGAATTTAATAAAAATTTTTTCTGTTTTCACCACTTTTACAGATGACAACGAAATGGAATATTCCCGTATTATAATATATATATTGATAATTAGCCACCCAATTTCAGCACATTTTGTTTACAAAAAATATTGCCCTTTTTCATTCGGTTTTTAACATAAAAAAGAGGGACGGTAAAAAACCGTTCCCTCATATAAAATCGATTTATATTTTTTACAGTAAATTTAGAAACCAGATTTATTGTCAAATGTTGTTTTTTTCAAAAAACGACTGCAAAAAATCCCCTTTTTAGAAAAATTTTTTCATCCTTATTTTCGACATTTTACGATATTTTTCAAACAATTTTTACATCATTTTAATTTACATAATATTTTATTCAACCAATATTCATAAAAAGCGATTTTCCACTTTTCCACCGAGTTATCCACTGTTTTTTAGGTTCAAAAGGGCATATTTACCGATTTTTACCATATTTTTTGTTCATATCTCGGTGGATAACTTGAATAACTTTTTGGGTTATTTCGGTTTACATAATACTTTTTTATTGCAAAAATAGTTAAAATTTTGTAACTTGATTTTTTAAAATTACCCGTTCTAAAATTCAATCCTTTTAGAAGAGGATATAAAGAAGCGCCAATAATAGCTTTCGGTCTGCCTTTTCGTTAAAAAGCAACAAAAGCAGTCCTAATATAAGGGTTATATCCTTGTCTGTTTTAAGAAAATTAAAGGGTAAATTTAAAGTGTTTTGATTTGAAGAGCGTTTGGTGTTAGGTTTTATTTTTTCTATATTTTTTTCTAAGGTTTCTTTTAGAGGTTCAGGTTGCTCTGAAACCTCCTCTTTTTGCCTCTTATCTCGTTGCAATTTAATAAAATCGGGTGTTGGCGGCATTGAATGACGCCCATTATAAAGCCCTGAGCGGCGCTGCATCTCGTTCATACGCTCAATCGCTGCTTGTTGTTGCCTTATAAACTCATCGTCGATTTGGCTCAAGGCTATCCCCCCTCTTCTTAAAAGTTTATAAGTCCGCTATCCTTGATAAGCGGCCATAATTCAAGTATTTTTAAAATTTTAACGGCAGAATCCACCTTTTTCTTCTTTTCATCGCTGAGATGCGGCTTTAAAGCCAATAATAACTCCGAACGGCTGTCTTTCTCGGCAGAGTTAAGCCTTGAAAAAATTTTTATCAGCCTTTGCATATCGTCAGCCTCGATACCCTCTACCGCACTTAAAAGACCTGTTTGCTCCCCGCCTTGCTTTTTCTCCTCAGGACCTGACAAAAGACTTTCCGCCATCGCCCGTACTCTGTTCATACTCTCAGGGTCACTGAGTATTTCTGAAAGTTTTTCGCTTAGTTCATCCATTACCGAAAAGTTTTGCTAAAAGCTCCTTTGCAGCAGAGCTTGAAAGCATCTCCTTTGCTTTATTTTTATCGCTAAGAGCCGCCGACAGTTTTTGTCGGTCCTCTTCCCCCAAAGCCGAAAACAACTCTGACATATTACCTTTTGCCGCATTTTCAAGTGCTGATTTGCCGAGTTTTCCCCCTGAGGACGCGATAATCGTATTAATAAATCTTTCCTTATCAATGTTATTAGCCATTGAAATCCCCTCCGTTTTATTATATAATGTAAGATAATCTTCAAAACTAATTCTTATACCATATATTATGTAAACAATATGCTTTATATGAGGTAAAAAATGCGAATTGTTGTAATTTCAGACTCTCATAAAAACTATCGTATAGTAGAAAAAATTATAAAAGAGCAAAGTAGCGCAAAGCACATATTTTTCCTAGGGGATAATGTGGCGGATATTGAAGATTTTGCTTTTGAATACACCGATAGAACCTTTCATATCGTATCAGGAAACTGCGATTTCTTT
Source organism: Oscillospiraceae bacterium (assembly GCA_029227055.1). GTDB lineage: Bacteria > Bacillota > Clostridia > Oscillospirales > Acutalibacteraceae > UBA737. Next base: position 28,265 of record JAQXZE010000027.1, read on the forward strand.
TCCACCTACCCTGTTTGCGACCTTGCTAAAATCGGTGATACAAGCATTCTTTTTTCACACGGTCACACCTTTGGTGTAAAGGGCAGCACCTCGCACATTTTATCGGCTGCCACCACGCGTAACTGCAAAATAGCACTGTTCGGTCACACACATATCCCACATATATCTTATGAAAACGGAGTATATATTGTTAATCCCGGCTCCTGCTCGGTGTCCCGTCAAGGACCTAACACCTATGCGGTTATTGATATTGAGAAAAACGGAATTATGCCGATAATTATGGAAGCAAAATTTTAAAGGTTGAGGTGATTTATATGACAAATCTATTACTTAAGCTAGCCCTTAAAAACAAGGGCGGTGCCGAAACTTCTTCGGGCAGAGCCGCTGTAGGCAGTCTTTCGGGTGCGGTTGGCATAACATTAAACCTTATTTTATGCCTTGCAAAGCTTATTATAGGAAATATTTCGGGCTCGATATCCATTACTGCCGACGCTCTTAATAATTTATCCGATGCATCAGGCTCCATCGTCACCCTTTTAGGCTTCAAATTAGCCGAAAAGCCCGCCGACCTCGATCACCCCTACGGTCACGCAAGATTTGAGTATTTATCAGGTCTTGCCGTTTCTGCTATGATAATTTTAATCGGCTTTGAGTTGCTTCGAAGCTCGGTAGAAAAAATTATCAATCCCTCATCTGTCGCCTTTTCTGTTCCGCTCGGATTAGTTTTAGGTATTTCAATTCTCGCTAAATTATGGCTTGCCATATTTAATAAAAAGCTTGCCCGTCTTATAAATTCTTCAGCTCTTGCTGCCACCTCGTCGGACAGCCGAAACGATGTTTTAGCCACCTCCGCGGTTTTATTTGCAGTAATTATAGAAGCTATCACAGGCTTTAAGGTAGACGGATATGTCGGTCTTTGTGTTTCTGTATTTATCCTCTATAGTGGAATTATGCTTGCTAAAGAAACAATCAGTCCGCTTTTAGGCGAAAACGCTTCCCCCGAGCTTTGTAAAAATATTATTGAAGTGGTAAATTCTCACGAATTAGTGCTAGGATACCACGATTTAATGGTGCACGACTACGGCCCCGGTCAACGATTTGCAAGCTTACATGTTGAAATGGATGTAATGGAAGACCCTATGGTCTGCCACGGCGTAATTGACGAGCTTGAACGAGAGTGTTTAAAGAAGCTAGGCGTTCACCTTGTTATCCATTATGACCCCATTATAACAGGCGATAAAGAGCTTGACACCGCTAAAAAAATGGTTTTGGATATACTTTCTTCATTTGATAGCCGTCTTTCGATACACGATTTCAGGATGGTTAGCGGCGCCGAATACACTAATCTTATCTTTGATATCGCTATCCCCTATGAGCTTTCTGAAAATGATGTAAAATCCTATCTTGACAGCAAGCTTAATGAGCGAGGTGACAAAAAATATTACACCGTTATAACCTTCGACTGCGAGGGCTTTAATTAAGTATATAAAAAAAGAAAGCTGCCGCGGTTTAACGCCACGGCAGCTAATTTTATATATTTATTTTTTAATACTCATCAAAGGAACTTTAACTAAAATTTTTAACTGTACATTGGTACCACCCGAAACTCAAATTTTTGTATCCATTTTAACTCTAATCATAACATCACCGAGTTATCTATATAAATTTCCTTTTTCGGATTAAATTAAATTTTATAAAGTTTGCTGAGAGTAGTTACTATTTCATTGGAATCACCAAATTCAAAAATTTTTTGAGTTTGGCTTTCTTACTTCATTGGACTCACCTCTTTCTCTTTTTATTTAGCTTTCTGTGCAGGTGGGGTTTCCATCTTCACTGTCCTCACCTTCCTTTCTCTCTTTCTCTGGCTTTATTATACCGTACAATTTCACAAATGTCAAGTGTTTTGTTGATAACTTTTATGTAAAATTACAAATTTTCTTCAAAAAACTAAAAAAACAGCCCGTTTTACCGCCTTTTAAAGCCGATTTCGGACTGTTTTTTATTATTTATAATTCAAATTTTGATTTGTTAGGGAAGCGTTTTTCTAGAATTTCTTTTAAAAATTTCTTCTCTTTTTCAAAATCTATATCAACATTATCGTCGCTGAAACACGCCATTGGAATTTTTTTAGAAATTACAGCGCTTTTGATTTTTTCGTCGTCCTCACCGATGATATAAAACTCGCCTCGTTTATAATTCGCAGGAGAGAACTTGCCCTTTACCATCTGCCTGTACCTTATGAGCCAATGATTGATATCGCTGCTGTCCCTGAGTTTATTGTGGCAAATTTTATCGAGCGCCTCTCCGCTCTCATTCCATAAAACCTCCCACTCGCTTTTGAGATAACTAAAGGGGATATGTGGGTCGTCAAAGCCTGTAAAATTCGAAAACGGCAGTAAATAAAGATTGTAAAGAGACTTAAAACCGTATTTTAAATTAAACCACTTTGAAAAGTTCTTAAACATAACCGACCTTTTGTTATACTTTTTATTAAGCCACTCAAGGTCGTTAGCCATTATATGACCGATACCGCCGCTTTTATGAAACTGCAAAACATTCTGAAGAGCCGCATCGCACGGAAGTCCCTTTTTAAAGAAAAAGTCCTCATTTACTTTCTTTAAAAAGAAAAAGTCGTCATTAGCGAGTATAAAACGCTCGGATAAATCCTCAATTCTATGAAGATTTAACTCTATAACATTAGAATTAAAGGTGGGTAAATATTCACTCGGTATATAATCGGTATGCTTTATGATGTTTAGTTTTTCGTGATTTACATTTAAAAACTCGGGCAAATGACCCCAAGTTATAAAATGAATACGGTTTATAAAGGGCAGGCATTCCTCAACCCCCCTAAACCAATACTTCATAATATCCCAATCACGATAGCGGATAATTCTGTCGTCACCATTTGTTATACCGAGTGCCTCTGCCTTCTCTCTTTGCCACTCTTTGTCGTTTCCGTCAACCCAAGTGACAACCAAGTCTATCGGATACTTCTCCAAAATTATCCCTCCCTTTAGATTAGAGTTTTTAAAATAAGCTCGTCACTTTTTTCTGAATGGTTAACATCGTAGCCGGCATCTATAATTTTTTCTCTTAAAATTTTGCGTTCACATTTTGAGAGCTCTAAGAGTTTTTCTGCCCAAAGATTATGCGGTAAATCGAGGCTCATAAACTCTACTCTGCCTGTTATATCGGTCTCTTTTGTTATGGCATCACTTAAAAGGCAGAAAAGACCCGATGCTTGCGCCTCAATCGCTACAATGGGTAGTCCCTCATAAAAAGAGGGCAAGAAAAATACATCTGCCGCCGCTAAAAGCTCGGGTATATCGGCTCTTTTTCCTAAGAAAAGCACATTTTTTTCTACCCCGATTTTTTTAGCGTAATCTATAACCTCGGCTTCCATTTCGCCCGTTCCTACCGACATAAACAAAGCATCAGGCTCGAGCTTTAAAAGGGAGGCGAAAATATCGAGCATACCAAAAGGGTTTTTTTGGTTTGAAAGTCTGCCTATATGGCAGATAAGAGGTACATTACCAACGCCTAGCTCTGCCCTTTTTTCTTCGCGGCAGCTATCAGATAAAATAAATTTTTCGGTATCGATAGCGTTAGGTATGATACCAACACCGCTATCACTTCCAAACATATAATTAGCCGCCGTCTTAGAGCAGGCAAGTTTTTTATTTGTAAACAGTTTTAAAAAAGGCTTGCAAACCTTATGAAGAGTAACCTTGTCGGTATCGGAATTGTGAGAATGGGTGACGATTTTGCGACCTAGCATAAAGGGTACAATCTGAGTTACGGCAGCGCCTGCATCGAGAATATTAAAATAAACGGTTTTATACTCGGGATGAGCTTTTAAAATACGCCAAAATCCGCTTAAATGCGAAAAAAGCTTTTTGCCCTTAGGGGCTATAAAATAGATTTCAGAGCCTAAAGCCTCTATCACTTCTCTATGGGCGATATCGGGAAAATCAGTAACAAAATCAAAGGCTACCCTATCCTTTAGCCGCTTTGCAACATTTATTAAATACGTTTCTATTCCGCCGGGATTATCGGTCATACCGTAAACCAAAACTCGTTCCATACCGTACCTCAAGTATATATTAATAGTAATATTATTTTTAATACTACACTAGACTTAACCATACAATGATTATAATGGTTTTTTCGAAGCAGTTCCTCTGCTTCGAATAGCCGATTTATCGGCGTTACAAAACGCAGTTGTGTTTTGTAAAATAACTATTTCAATGATTGTTTTGCAAATTCCAACCTTAATGCAATCATAAGTTGCTTGTCAATGACAATTGACAAGCAGTAAATCAATTTACTGAGAAACAATTACAATTGTTTCTCAACTACTTATGATTATAACAAAGCAAAATATTAAAGTCAACAGAATGTGTTTTGGCCTATTTTACGGCATTTTTCTGTTGACAAAATACTTGGATAATAGTATAATTGTATACAATTATACAAAGGACGGTGAGTACTCGTGCTTGAAATTTCAAAAAAGACAAATTTATTGGAACAATCAATGTATAAATACTCTCTACAGGATGTAGCAGAGCCTAATCTCTACAGGGATTTATACAGCTATGACGACATCCCGAAGGTTGCCTTCAACCACAGACGAGTTCCTATGAGTATGCCAAAGGAAATCTGGATTACCGACACCTCTCTTCGTGACGGTCAGCAGTCGGTAGAGCCCTATACAGTAGATCAGATAGTTCAGCTTTATAAATATATGTCAAAGCTCGGCGGTCCTTTTGGAATTATCAGACAAACCGAGTTTTTCGTTTACAGTAAAAAAGACAGAGAAGCACTTTTAAAATGTCAGGAATTAGGTCTTAAATTCCCCGAAATTACTACTTGGATCAGAGCCAACAAGGAAGACTTCAAATTGGTTCGCGATTTAGGTATCAGGGAGACGGGAATTTTGGTTTCCTGCAGTGACTATCACATATTTAAAAAGCTTAAAATGACAAGGCGTCAGGCTTTGGATACATATCTTGCCGCAGTCTCAGAGGCTTTTGAGGCGGGTGTTATGCCAAGATGTCACCTTGAAGATATAACCCGTGCCGACTTCTACGGCTTTGTTGTGCCTTTTGTAAACGAGCTTATGAATATGTCAAAGGAAGCAGGCATTCCCGTTAGAATTCGCGCTTGTGACACTATGGGATACGGTGTTCCCTACAGTGAGGTAGCCCTACCTAGAAGTGTACCGGGCATTATCTACGGTCTTCAGCACTATTCCGATGTTCCGAGCGAGATGCTCGAATGGCACGGTCATAATGACTTTTATAAGTCGGTTGCAAACGCCTCTACCGCTTGGCTTTACGGTGCATCTGCCGTTAACTGCTCATTGCTCGGTATCGGAGAGCGTACAGGTAACATTCCGCTTGAAGCAATGGTTATGGAATATGCATCTCTTCGCGGCTCCTTTGACGGAATGGACCCCACAGTAATCACAGAAATTGCAGAATTTTTCAAAAAGGATATGGGATACACAATTCCGCCGATGACTCCCTTTGTAGGCAGAAACTTTAATGTAACAAGAGCAGGTATCCATGCAGACGGTCTTTTAAAGGACGAAGAAATCTACAATATTTTTAATACCGATAAAATACTTAACCGTCCCGTTTCGGTACTTCTCGGCAAAGCATCAGGTCTTGCAGGTATTGCATATTGGATTAACCAGAACTATAACCTCAAGGGCGATAATACCGTTGATAAGAGAAGCGAACTTGTAATAAAGCTTAAAGAATGGATAGACAAAGAGTACGAGGACGGCAGACAGACTACCCTTTCTAATGACGAGCTTGAAGAAAAGATTGCCGAGCTTTCAAACGGCAAATTAGGAGGATAATATGATAGAGCATAAAACCTTATCGTTAGCCGACCAGGTTTTTGAACACCTAGAAACCGATATTTTAAGCGGTAAATATCCTCGCGGCGAGGTTTTAACCGAAGCTCACCTATCAGCAGAGCTAGGTGTTAGCCGCACCCCCGTAAGAGAGGCGCTTAGGCGTCTTGCCCAAGAGCATCTTATTGAGGAGACACCAAAGGGCAATATTGTTATAGGTATCTCTGAAAAGGACCTTGAGGATATTTTCGTTATAAGAGAGCACATTGAGGGCTTGGCTGCCGCAGCTGCTGCTAAAAACCGAACCGATGAGCAGCTCAAAGAATTGCTTAAAACAATCGAACTTCAGGAATTTTATGTTTCAAAGCAGGACTGTGACGAAATAAAGCTTATGGATACCGAGTTTCATAGGCTTGTATATTCTGCTAGCGGCGGAATTACCTTTTTTGACACTTTAGAGCCTTTACATAAAAAGATACAAAAATACCGTCGTGCCGCTGTTTCAGACCATAGCCGCGCAACCCACTCTGTTGAAGAGCACAGAAAAATTTACGAGGCTATTGCGGCAAAAGACAGCGCTACTGCAAAGGCTGTTACCGTTGAGCATATTAAGAATGCCCACATTCACATTGTAAAGAAAGGAAACTAAAAAAATGGGATATACAATAGCACAAAAGATTATCCGCGAGCATTTAGTAAGCGGAGAAATGAAGGTCGGAGAGGAAATTTCAATTAAAATCGACCAAACCTTAACACAGGATGCTACAGGTACAATGGCTTACCTCGAGTTTGAGACTATGGGTCTTGACAGGGTAAAAACCGAGAAAAGCGTTGCTTATATCGACCATAATACACTTCAGTCAGGCTTTGAGAATGCCGATGACCACCGCTATATTCAAAGTGTTGCGGCAAAGCATGGTATTTACTTCTCCCGTCCCGGAAACGGTATCTGCCATCAGGTACACCTAGAGCGCTTCGGCAAGCCAGGTAAAACCCTTATTGGTTCCGACAGCCATACCCCCACAGGCGGCGGTATCGGTATGCTCGCAATGGGAGCCGGCGGTCTTGATGTTGCGGTTGCTATGGGCGGCGGCGCATACTATATTACAATGCCTAAAATGTACAAGGTCAATTTAACAGGTAAACTTCGTCCTTTTGTAAGCGCAAAGGATATAAGCCTTGAAATTCTGCGTATTTTGTCAGTAAAAGGCGGTGTTGGCGCTATTATCGAATGGGGCGGCGAGGGTATTAAAAACCTATCTGTTCCTGAGCGTGCTACCATTACAAATATGGGTACCGAGCTTGGCGCTACTACCTCTATCTTCCCCTCTGACGAAGTTACAAAGGCTTTCTTAGAGGCAGAGGGCAGGGGCGAGGATTATATTCCGCTCCAAAGCGATGCTGATGCGGTTTACGACCGTATAATCGACATTAATCTTGACGAATTAAAGCCGCTTATTGCTTGTCCGCATAGCCCTGATAATGTAGTTACTGTTGAATCTTTAAAGGGCACCAAGGTTGATCAGGTTTGCATCGGCTCTTGTACAAACTCTTCACTTTTAGATATGCTAAAGGTTGCCGCTCTCTTAAAGGGCAAAACCATAAAGCCGTCGGTTAGCCTTTCAATTTCTCCGGGCTCTCGTCAGGTGCTTACAATGCTTGCCGACTGCGGTGCATTAAGCGATATTTTAGCATCGGGTGCGCGTCTTTTAGAGTGTGCTTGCGGTCCTTGTATCGGAATGGGCTTCTCCCCAAATTCCGCAGGTGTGTCACTTCGTACCTTCAACCGCAATTTTGAGGGCAGAAGCGGTACTGCTGATGCAGGTGTTTACCTCGTTTCCCCCGAAACTGCAGTTGCGGCAGCCCTTACAGGCGAAATCACCTGTCCTACCCTTTTAGGCGAGATGCCAAAGGTTACTATGCCCGAAGGCTTTAAGGTAGACGACTCGGCAGTTTTAGCCCCTGCATCCTTAGAAATTGCAAAGGACCTAGAGGTGCTCAGAGGCCCCAACATAAAGCCCTTCCCTGAGGCTCGTCCCCAAGCGGACAACCTTACAGCCCGCCTCGTTTTAAAGGTTGGCGATAATATCACAACCGACCATATTATGCCGGCAGGTGCAAAAATTTTACCCTACCGCTCAAATATCCCACATCTATCACAGTTCTGCTTCGGCGTTTGCGATAAAACTTTCCCTGAGCGTGCGAAGGCGCTTGGTCAAAGCATTGTTGTTGGTGGCAGCAACTACGGTCAGGGCTCGTCCCGTGAACACGCAGCCTTAGTTCCTATGTATTTAGGCGTTAGAGTAGTTATTGCAAAGAGCTTTGCCCGTATTCATGCGGCAAATCTTATCAATGCAGGTATTATGCCGCTGACATTTGCTAATCCCGACGATTACGATAAGCTAAACGAGGGCGATTCTTTAAATCTATCAGATGTTTTTGTAGGTATGGACAAGGGTAAAATCACCCTTAAAAATACCGACACAGGCGAGGAATTTATACTCGACTGTTCATTTACAGACCGTCAGAAAGCCATCCTCAAAGCAGGCGGACTTTTACAGTATACAAAAGAGAACTAAACTCTGGGAGGCATAAAAATTGAGCGACAAGAAATATGTTGATGCAGCTGTTGAGCAATTCCGCACAATTTTAGAAGAGCAGATTGCCCGTCAGCGCAAAATGGAAAGTGAACAAAAATATACCGACTACAAAAATCTCGATAAAATCATCATCGGCGTTTGCAGCGGTGACGGTATAGGCCCGATTATTTCGGCAGAATCTGAGCGTCTTCTTTCCTTTATTTTAAAGGATGAAATTGCATCGGGCAAGGTAGAGCTTCGCAAAATCGAAGGTCTTACCATAGAAAACCGAATTGCAAAAAACAAGGCTATTCCTGACGATGTTTTGGCAGAAATCAAGGCCTGTAATGTAATTCTCAAAGGCCCCACAACAACCCTTAAGGGCGGCGCTTTAGAAAGCGCTAATGTTGCAATGCGAAGAGAGCTTGACCTGTATGCCAATGTACGCCCCGTAGCTATTCCCGAAGAGAATATCGACTGGACCTTCTTCCGCGAGAATACTGAGGGCGAGTATGTTTTAGGTTCAAAAGGCGTTGAAATTCCCGACACATTAGCCTGTGACTTTAAGGTTACCACGAATGCGGGTACAAGAAGAATTGCAAGGGCTGCATTTGAATATGCAAGAAACAACGGTAAAACAAATGTTGCCATTGTTACAAAGGCAAATATTATGAAAAAGACCGATGGTAAGTTCTCTGAAATCTGCCACGATGTTGCAAAGGATTACCCCGAGATTACCGCAGAGGATTGGTACATTGATATTATGACCGCAAATCTTGTGAACCCTGCAATACGCTCTAAGTTTGAGGTTTTCGTGCTTCCTAATCTTTACGGTGATATCATTACCGACGAGGCAGCTCAGCTTCAGGGCGGCGTAGGCACCGCAGGAAGTGCAAACTTAGGTGATGTTTATTCGATGTTCGAGGCAATTCAC